>NZ_JBVYWO010000003.1:0-375934 GCF_056032725.1 Methylocystis sp. sgz306128 | reverse complement strand
CGATCCCATCCCGAACTCGGCCGTCAAACGCTTCCGCGCCAATGGTACTCTGTCTCAAGACATGGGAGAGTAGGTCGCTGCCAGGCCTGCAAATCACAATAAGTGCCTTCTGAACCGAATGCAAAACAACCAGTTTGATCCTGGCATGTATGCGCTACCGGTGAATTCCGGGAAGTTTTCCCCCTAAAATCTGTTTATGTACGCTGCAAGGGCCGCCCGGACGAATGTGTCTTGCTGGTGTTCAAGGCAGGCCTCAGCAAATTCCGCACGCAGACGGGCGCAGAGATCCGCTGTAGCGGGAATGTCGCTTATCTGACCAACGCCCTGGCCTGCCGACCATATCGTTTTCCAGACACGCGCTTCATCATTGAGATCAAGCTGGCCATGCGGTGGCAGCTTATCGGGATCGAGGCCGGCATTGATGATGCTTTGGCGCAAAAAGCTGCCGTAAACGCCAGAAATATTAGGCGTGCAGATGATATCCGCAGCGCGGGCGGCGAGGATCATGTGCTTTTGCGCCTCTGAAATCATGGCTTCTTTTGTCGCCAGAAACCGGGTGCCCATGTAGGCGAGATCCGCGCCCATCATCCGTGCGGCAGCAATATCGCGGCCTGTGCTGAGTGCACCCGCCAGAACGAGCGTACCGGAGAAGAACGAGCGGATTTCGCCGAGCAGCGCAAACGGGCTCATGTGTCCGGCATGTCCGCCGGCGCCTGCGCATACGGCAATCAAGCCGTCCACGCCGGCATCAGCGGCCTTTTCCGCATGGCGGCGGTTGATGACATCGTGAAAGACCAGTCCGCCATAGGA
The DNA here is from genome assembly GCF_056032725.1 of Methylocystis sp. sgz306128. Taxonomy (NCBI): domain Bacteria; kingdom Pseudomonadati; phylum Pseudomonadota; class Alphaproteobacteria; order Hyphomicrobiales; family Methylocystaceae; genus Methylocystis; species Methylocystis sp. sgz306128. The sequence goes on along the minus strand of NZ_JBVYWO010000003.1, from coordinate 375,124 downwards.
ATGTACGGCTTCGACAACATCCCGCACCGCGCCGAGTGAAGTGATCACCAGCGGAACCCTGTGCCGGACAACGAGTTCAAGGTCGGCTGTGAGGCGATTGTTGGATTTGTGGACGATGATATTTACCCCGAAGGGCGCTGCGCTTGCGGTTTCCGAAAGCCGAGTCGTGATTTCATCGAGCCAGCGGGCAAAGCCTGAACCGGTGCGTTGGTTGAGTGCGGGGAAGGTGCCGATCATGCCGGAACGGCATACTTCCACAACCAGCTCCGGCCCTGAGGCAAGAAACATCGGAGCGGCAATGGCAGGCAGCAGCAGCTTGTCCTGAAGGCTTTGCGGCAGGCTCATTGCGTCCGTTCCCCTTTGCCTGTTGCTGCTGAACGATGCGCCGGGGATCAGCCGGGCCGGAAGGATAATAGCCCCGGCGCCGACGTGTTGGAAATGCAGTTGGAAGATAATCCGCTATTATTTTGTCCCGCGCGATGCGTCTTCAATCAGGCATCGGATGGCAGTTCTTCCTGATATTGGCTGGCTGAGCGGGAAAAGTAAACGCTGCGCTTCTCCTCGGAGTCGATTACCGCTGCCCGGATGCGCAGGAGATCCTTGCGCGATACGAGGCCGACGAGTTTCAGACTGGCGCGGTCGAGAATAGGAACGCGGCCCATATCTGCCGCAACCATTCTGTCCGCGAGCTGGGCAACCTGTTCATCGGCATATCCCACCACAAGCGACGTATCTGACGCTCTGTCGAACAGGGTTTCGCTGCCGTGGGTCTGTTCGGCGCTCCACCGCAGGACATCGGCTCGCGCGACCATGCCGACGGTTGTGCCCGCCTGATCAAGGATGGGATAGGATTTATGACGCGGCGCATTCCGGGAGAAGAATTGCACCGCCTCGTCGATGCGCATGTCAGCGGGAAGCGTATCGACAGTCTTGACCATGACCTCTTCCACACGCGTCAGCTGGAATGGATCGATGCTGTATTCCCGGACGACATGCTGGCCGCGGCGGGCGATTTTTTCGGTGAGGATGGAGCGTTTGAGCAACAGAACCGTCAGGGCATAGGCTGCGCCCGTGGCTGCGAGAAGCGGGGCAAGCAGAGCAAAATCTCCGGTCAGTTCAATAGCGAACAATATTCCGGTGAGCGGCGCCCGCATGGTGCCGCCCATCATCGCCGCCATGCCCAGCAGCGACCAGATTCCCGCGTCGCCCGGCAGAAATTGTCCCTCAAGCCAGCCCAGACATCCGCCGAATATCAGCAGCGGCGCAAGCACGCCGCCGGACGTGCCGGAGGCAAGGGCGACAATCCAGATCAGCGATTTGACCAGCAGGATCGTCACTGTTCCCGACAGGCTGAGTTGGTTTGTCAGGAGATCGCCGATGACATCATATCCCACGCCCAGCGCTCTGGGCTCGATCAGTCCGCCGATGCCCACCGCGAGGCCGCCCATGGCGGGCCACCACATCCAATGAACGGGCAATTCGCTGAACAGGTCTTCCATGCGGTAAAGCAGCAGGGTCAGAAGGCCCGATTGCAAGCCCGCAACAATGCCGACGCCTATACATACGAGCAGCCCCCACCACGGCAATTCGAGGTGGCCGGCAAAGGGAAACAGCGGCCCCACGCCGAAAAGGCTCGGCCGCCATGTCGCGGCTATGAGGCAGGCCGTCAGCACAGGAATCAGGCTGCGCGGCTTCCATTCAAACAAAAGCAGTTCGACGGCGAGCATGACTGCCGCGATCGGCGTTCCGAAAATGGCCGTCATGCCGGCGGAAGCGCCCGCCACCAGCAAGGTTTTGCGCTCCGCCGCGCTCAGGCTGAAGCATTGAGCGAATAACGAACCTATGGCGCCGCCGGTCATGATGATCGGTCCTTCGGCGCCGAAAGGTCCGCCGGTGCCGATCGAAATGGCCGAGGAAAGCGGCTTCAGTAGCGCAACCTTGGGCTGAAGCCGGCTTTCGCCGATCAGGATCGCTTCAATTGCCTCCGGAATACCGTGGCCGCGGATTTTTTCGGAGCCATAGCGGGCCATCAGGCCGATAGCCAGCCCGCCAAGCACCGGCGCCAGAACCACCCAGAGACTGGGATGCACATGCGCCAGAGAGATGCTCTTTGTGCTGAACTGCTGAAACCAGACAAGGTTTGTCGTCAGGGCAATCGCCTTGAGCAATATCCAGGCCGCCGCCGCGCTGCCTGTGCCGACCACCACAGCCATTGCAGTGAGGACGAGGACGCGGCGATCGGTTGTGAAATCGCCGATGCGCGGCAGCGGATCCGATGGCAGAGAATGAGGCATTTGCACCTTTCAGGCGTTGGAGAATTGAGCGCTATTTATATCGTAATACGATACAAATCAAGAAAGGCCAGCCGAATTTACATATTTTCAGTCAGGGCGAGGTAAGGGAACTGTTTCTCTACTGCCGTTGCAGCGGCTTCCTCCTATTGCGCGCCGCTCATGTCGAAAGACGAGAAAAGAGGAAACAATCAGTCGGGGCGTTCCGGGCCCGCGCCCGGTCGCGGGCACAGGGCAAAGACGTGGAGGCGCTGAGTCATCGTCTGGCGCCGATGCCCGAACATCTCAATCTGGCGCGCCAGTGCCGAAATCCGTCTGGCCGCGAATAATGCCGTATGATTATGTCTGACCAGACCGAACGGCTTATTTCTTTTCAGCCGTGTCCGTCGACATTCCCAAAATCGCATAAAGCGGGCAGAAGTTGAAAATGGCGGTTGCCAGCGGAATGATGCCGATCCAGCCAACGAAATTCCAGCCCGTATGCTGAAATCCGACCGGTATGGCGTAAGCGATCAGAATAAGTCCGACGATGATGCGGATGATACGATCAGTTGATCCGATGTTTTTATTCATGCTGACCTCCGTGCGAGAGGACGTGTGCAATTTCGCCAATTTAAAATTGATCAGACGTCTTCACTCTATCGATGATGAGCATAAAGCGTTCTTTCACGCCTGCTCTCTCATTTGGACGACTTCTTCTTCCTCTTCATCATTGCAAAACAAATTATAGAGGAAATTTATGGTCTTTTCCACTTTGTCATTCGCCAGCGAATAGAAGATCGTCTGCGATTCGCGGCGTGTCTTGACGAGATTGTCCTCGCGCAGGCGGGCAAGATGCTGCGACAGGGCGGACTGGCTCAGGCCAAGCTTGCTCTGAATCGGCATGACGGACAGCTCGCCTTTGGAAAGCTCGCAAAGGATCATCAATCGATGCCGGTTGCCGATGGCTTTGAGAAACGCCTCTGCTTCTGCGGCCTTGAGGTTCAGTTTTTCCAAATTCATGTGACTTAACGTAGTAATGGCGTCGGCGGCCGTCAATGAAAACCTTGGATGAGCGTGAATCTCATCCTCGATTGTTATGTCAGGCGACGAGCAGCAACACAAGCCCTCACTTTGGGTTTGCGGTGCTGCCGGTCTGATGGGTTCGCTTGGGCCTGACTTGCGCATCTCTCTGGCTCAATCCGGCGTTTTAAGCCGCTGCACACCGATAGCTTTTGTGAGGATACGCTCATAGACGGGCTCGCTGGAGCCGACGCGGATCTTGCGCAGGAAATATTTTTCAAAGGCAAGCTTGGCGAGATGCACCCAATATCCCTTGCTCGACCAATTGACGTTACGCGGCGGAATCTGCGGCAGGGCGACGAAGGCAATTCCGTTGTTGCCAAAATCAGCGAGGCAGATGGCGTTCCAGGTTGCCTCGTGGCTTGGCTCCTTGCCGGCGAGCAGTTCATCGATGTTGCAGGCGACCGCCGCGACCATGGATTCAATCATGTAGCCGGTTTTCGGCACACCCACTGGAACGGGGGTCGCCTCATAGGGCGGAATGGCCGTGCAGACGCCCACTGCGAAAATGTTGCGGTATTTGGGATTGCGCTGATGTTTGTCGATCAGCACGAAGCCGCGCGGATTGGTCAGACCTTCGATCCATTTGCCATCTTCGCCGCGCAGGCAATCGACGCCGCGGAAGGCGGGGAGGAACATCGAAAATTTGGATGGCAGTTTGTGGGTTTTCTTCACCGAGCCGTCGTCATTGACCTCGGTTATCTCGACACCGTCGGGGCTTATCCGGTCAACCTTGGCATTGGTGATCCATTTTATGTCGCGGTCGCGGAAGAGCGATTCCAGCATGCCCTTGGTGTCGCCGACGCCGCCAAGGCCCAGATGCCCGATATAGGGCTCGGACGTGACGAAGGTGATCGGCACGCGATTGCGGATCTTGCGTTTGCGCAGATCCGTGACCGCAGTCAGCGCATATTCATAGGCGGGGCCGAAGCAGGATGCGCCCTGCACGGCGCCGACCACCATCGGGCCGGGGTTCTGGCAGAAGGCTTCCCAGTCGTCCCGCGTGCCGGCGGCGTGGCTCACTTCGCAGATCGAATGCGAGTGCTGATGCGGCCCAAGGCCCTCGATTTCGTCAAAGGCGAGCCTGGGGCCGGTGGCTATGACGAGATAGTCGTAATTGACGCTGGTGCCGTCGCCCAGTTCGAGCCTGTTGTTGTCCGGATCGACGCGTTTGACGCCGGCGGACGAGAAGCCGATGCCGAGCTTGCCGAAAGTGGTGGGCAGATGCACCTGAACGTCCTGCGGCTTGCGCCAGCCAACCGCGACCCAGGGGTTGGAGGGGACGAAGCTGAAATATTCCGTGTTTGAAACCACGAGAATTTCGGCCGAATTTCCCAGCCGTTCTTTCAGTTCGAATGCCATGGGGCAGCCGCCAATTCCGGCGCCAATGATCACAATCTTGTTCATTTTCCCCTCCGCGATTGATCTATGTGGTTTTTTGATCGTCAGATGCGTGTCATGAATGGCGGGCTTATTTGAAAGCGGCGCCCGGACGGACCCCCAGCTTCTTGAAAATGCTGGCGGCCGGGCAGAAGCCCGTGAAGGAGGACTGAATCAGATTCAGGGCTATGAATAACGTAAACAGCCAGAACAGGGGATGAACGAAATAGGTCAGGGCGAGGCTGAGCAAAATCATGAACCCGGCGAACCTCATGACGGCACGATCGATGCACATTTGTTTATCCTTTCATAAATTAGATGTTGCTAAATTAAATATAAGAAATATATTTGTCAACAGAAATTGGAGAATCGTTATGCGTCCTTCGCTGTTGCTTCTGAGCGGTCTCCTGTGCGTGACGAGCGCCAGGGCGGCTGACCTGTTGACTGTTCATGTTTCTTCCGTCGCCGACCAGAAGGCGGTCATTGCCACGGTCGAGCCGGTGCGCCAGCTGGTCGCCCGGGCGCGCATCGGCGGCACGATCACCGCGCTCGACATCAGGGAGGGCGATCTCGTCACCGGAGGGCAGGAAGTGGCCCGCGTCACCGATCCCAAACTGCAGCTGCAGATGCAGGCGCTGGATGCGCGCATCCAGTCCCTGCAGGCGCAGCGCGACCTCGCCAAGACTGAATTTGACCGCATTTCCGAATTGCAGAAGCGCGGCGTGAGCAGCACCACCCAGCTCGATCAGGCACGCACCACGCTGGATGTGGCCGAGCGCAGCCTTCAGGCCATGAATTCCGACCGCGGCGTATTGGAGCAGCAGGCTGCCGAAGGCGCTGTGCTGGCCCCCGGTGCGGGGCGGGTGCTAAACGTGCCCGTTTCGGAGGGGCGGGTCGTCATGCCGGGCGAGACCATCGCAACGCTGGCCGAGGACAAATATATCTTGCGGTTGCAATTGCCGGAGCGCCATGCCCGTTTCCTGCGTGCGGGCGATACGGTCGAGATCGCCGCGCGCGGTCTGGCGCAGAACCAGCCGGGCGACCTGCGCGAGGGCAAGGTTCGTCTCGTCTATCCTGAAATTCAGGGCGGACGGGTGATCGCCGATGTCGATGTCAGCGGTCTGGGCGATTATTTTGTCGGTGAGCGCACCCGCGTCTATGTCAACACCGGAGAGCGGCAGACCATCATCGTGCCGCAGGATTATGTGTTCCGGCGCGCAGGCATCAATTATGTCCGTCTTGCCAATGGCACGGATGTCGTGGTCCAGCCGGGCGAAACACGGCGCGAGGGCGTTGAGATTCTTGCCGGTCTGAAAGACGGCGATCAGTTGGTGAAGCCATGAGCCAGACGCCTTCTTCTCCTGAAAGCGGCAACGTCAAGCTAGGCCTTTCGGGTGTGCTGACGCGCACCTTCATCCGCTCGCCGCTGACGCCCCTGCTGCTGATTGCCGCCATGATTGCCGGCCTGCTGGCTGTCATGTCCCTGCCGCGCGAGGAAGAGCCGCAGATTTCGGTACCGCTGGTTGATATCATTGTGCAGGCCAATGGCTACAAGGCGCAGGGCGCGGTTGAACTTGTCACCCGCCCGCTCGAGGATCTGGTGCGCAGCATCAATGGCGTCGAGCATGTCTATTCGCAGACGCAGGACGATCAGGTGGTGGTGACAGCGCGGTTTTTTGTCGGAACAGACGAAGATACCGCCGTGTTGCGCGTCCATGAAAAAATCCGCGCCAATATTGTCGATCTGCCCAAGGGCATTCCCGAACCGCTCATCGTCGGGCGCGGCATCAACGATGTGGCGATAATGACGCTCACACTGTCGGCGGATCCGAAACAATCCGCCAGCTGGACGCCGAACGGCCTGTATCAGGTCGCCGAGGAATTGCAGCATGAACTGTCAAAGGTCGACAATATCGGCAGCACCTATATTGTCGGCGGCGATCCGAACCAAATCCGCGTCGAGCCCGATCCGGAGCGTCTGTCGCTGTATGGTGTCACGCTCAATCAGCTGATCGACAAGCTCACCAACGCCAACCGCTCGTTCATCGTCGGCGCGTTCCGCGATAATGGCAAATCCGTGCCGGTGCTGGCCGGGCAGACGCTGCAGGGCGTGCCCGATATCGGCCAGTTGCTGCTCACCACGCGCGATGGCCGCCCTGTCTATGTCAAGGATGTGGCGGACGTGGTTGTGGGGGCGGCAGAGCCCGAGCACCGCGCTTTCATGATGACACGCGCCGCCGATGGCAGCCTTGTTTCACGACCGGCCGTCACGCTGGCGCTGGCCAAGCGCAAGGGCGCGAATGCCGTCGTTGTTTCGGATGAAATCCTCAAGCGGCTCGACGAGGTCAGGGGGCGCATCGTCCCGCCAGCGCTGCAGCTTGACGTCACCCGTAATTACGGCGAAACGGCCAATGAAAAGGCCAATGAGCTGCTGTTCCATCTGGCGCTGGCCACGGTTTCGATCGTGGTTCTGATCACCATGACGATCGGCTGGCGCGAAGGCGTCGTGGTGATGATCATCATCCCGACGACGATCCTGATCACGCTGTTTGCCTCCTGGCTGATGGGTTACACCATCAACCGCGTCAGTCTTTTCGCGCTGATCTTCTCCATCGGCATTCTGGTCGACGACGCTATTGTCGTGGTCGAGAATATCGTCAGGCACTGGCACATGCGCGGCGCGCGCGGTCTGGTGGAAACGGCGGTGGAGGCCGTGGCCGAGGTCGGCAATCCGACCATTGTGGCCACGCTCACCATTGTTGCCGCCTTGCTGCCGATGATGTTCGTGTCCGGGCTGATGGGCCCGTATATGAGTCCGATTCCAGCCAATGCCTCGATGGCGATGCTGTTCTCGTTCTTTATCGCCGTCACGATAACGCCCTGGCTGCTGCTGAAAATCGCACGCCGTCGCTTCGAGCAGGCCGGATCGGGCGGGCATGATCATGCCGAGATCGGCGCCATGGGCCGCTTCTATATGCGTATCGCCCGCCCGCTGCTGACCGGGCGCGCCCGCTCGAAAGTGTTTCTGCTTGTCGTGGGCGCGGCGACGCTGGCGGTCTGCGTGCTTTTCGCCACGAAGGATGTGCGCGTCAAATTGCTGCCCTTCGACAATAAATCCGAAATGCAGGTGGTGGTTGATCTGCCCGAAGGCTCCTCGCTGGAGGATACGGGCCGGGTATTGCAGGCCGCAGCCGAGCGCCTCAAGGATCTGCCGGAACTGGTTTCTATCCAGTCCTATGCGGGGACGGCGGCGCCCTACAATTTCAACGGACTGGTGCGCCATTATTACATGCGTGAAAAGCCGGAACTGGGCGATCTGAGCATTAATCTCACGCCGAAGGGCGAGCGCAGCCGCGCCAGTCACGCCATTGCGCTGGATATCCGCCAGCGGCTGGCCGATCTGCCGGTGCCGCCGCATACTTCGATCAAGGTGGTTGAAGCGCCTCCGGGCCCGCCGGTTCTGGCAACTCTGCTTGCTGAAATATACGGCCCGGATGCCGCAAGCCGCAGGGCACTCGCCACCAAGGTGAAGCAGGCTTTTGCATCGAACGATTTTATTGTCGATGTCGATGACAGTTTTGGCGTGCCGTCCGAACGGCTGCGTTTTGAACTGGATCAGGAAGCGCTGGAATTCCATGGCGTGCAGGAACAGGCGGTTTACGACACGATCGCGGCGCTGGTCGGCGGTGTCAATGTCGGCTATTCGCAGCGCGGCAACGGCCTGAAGCCCGTCTCGATCCGTGTCGGCCTGCCGCGCGACGCCATGACGCTGAGCGAAAAGCTGCTGTCCACGCCGCTGCCTGCGGGCGGCTCCGTGCGGCAGGGCGCGAATGTCGAACTGGGCGATGTCGTCAAGATCAGGCGTGAGCAGGCGTCCTATCCCATTTTCCGGCATAATGGCCGCTATGCCGAAATGGTGACCGCCGAAGTGGCGGGCAAATTTGAGGCTCCGATCTACGGCATGCTGGCGGTGGACAATGCCATCGCCAAAATGGACTGGGGCAAGGACGGCCCGCCAAAAATCCTGTTCCATGGCCAGCCGCTCAATGATTCCGAGCGCGCCCTGCTGTGGGACGGCGAATGGGAAGTCACTTATGTCACCTTCCGCGACATGGGCGCAGCCTTCATGGTGGCGATCCTGGGCATATATCTGCTGGTGGTGGGGCAGTTCGGCTCGTTCAAGCTGCCGCTGGTGATCCTCGTGCCGGTGCCGCTGACGCTGATCGGCATCGTGCTGGGCCATTGGCTGCTGGGCGCGGCCTTCACCGCGACATCCATGATCGGCTTTATCGCGCTGGCGGGCATCATCGTGCGCAATTCGATCCTGCTGGTGGATTTCATCCGCCACAGGCAGGGGCATGGGCTGCCGATACGTCAGGTGCTGCTCGAAGCGGGGGCCACACGGTTCAAGCCGATATTTCTCACGGCAGCGGCGGCTGTGATCGGCGCGGCCTTCATTCTGGCGGATCCGATTTTTCAGGGTCTCGCCATATCGATGGTGTTCGGCCTCATATCCTCGACGGCGCTGACCTTGCTTGTCATTCCGGCCATTTACATCTGGCTGCGCGACGATGGCCGGCCCTTGCCGGATGAGGAGCGCTGATTCGCACCCTCGGGTGTAATGCGCCGCACGGCCGCACTCTCCCCCAAGCCGGCCTTGGGGGAGAGTTTTTTGTGGCTATTCATGTGGATCAAACGGCTGAAGACCTGACCGGCTGGTAAAAGCCTCTTGCCGGGCGCGCCGTTCCTTGATCCAATCGTTAACCATAGTGTGATAGATGGTTGATATCGGGAGAAGGCGGAGGCAGCAGCCATATGTCGGTGCATAAAGGTCATGAGCACGGCGACGGAGGTCACGCCCATGGGCGGACCAACGGTCGTTTCTTCGATCCGAAGGTGGATCAGCTTGCCCATGATGAGTCATTCTTCAGGCAGTTCATGGGAATGGCGCGGGCGTTCTGGGTTTCTCGGCAATGCGGGAAACTTCTGGTGATCGGCGTTGGCATTGTCGCCGTGGTAAGTGCGACCGCTTACGGCCAGATCAGGCTGAATGCTTGGAACCAGCCTTTTTATGACGCCCTCGCCGGTAAGGATATGCCGGAATTCCTGCATCAGATTCTGGTGTTCGGCATGATTGCCGGGGCGCTGCTTGTGCTCAACGTGGTTCAGCTCTGGCTGCGCGAGACGGCCAAGATCACATTGCGCGAGGGCCTTGTTTACGACCTGACCCGCGAATGGCTGATCCCCATGCGTGCTTTCCGCATGACAACGGCGGGTGAAATCGGCGCCAATCCCGATCAGCGCATTCATGAGGATGCCCGCCACCTGACGGAGCTGACTGCGGAGCTTGGCATCGGCCTGCTGCAGTCGACGCTGTTGCTGGCCAGTTTTATCGGCGTCTTATGGGTTCTCTCGCGTACGGTGACTGTGCCTTTGGGCGAATTCAGCTTCGTGATGCATGGCTATATGGTGTGGACGGCGCTGCTCTATGCGGGGACGGCGTCATTTCTGAGCTGGCTTGTCGGGCGGCCGCTGATCGACCTTAACGCCAAGCGCTATGCCCGAGAAGCGGAACTGCGGTTTGCGCTGGTGCGTGTCAGCGAGGAAATCAGCGGTATTGCGCTTTATGGCGGCGAAGGAGACGAAAGGCAGCGTCTCAATGAAATATTCGGCAGCGTCATCGAGGCGTCGAAGCGCGTGGTGACCTGCCTGACGCGGCTGACATGGGTCACCGCCGGATATGGCTGGTTTACCATTGTCGCGCCGATCTTTGTGGCTGCGCCCATCTATTTCCGCGGCCAGATGACCCTTGGCGAACTGATGACCATTGTCGGCGCGTTCAATCAGGTTCAGCAGGCCCTGCGCTGGTTTGTCGATAATTTTTCCGTGATCGCCGACTGGCGCGCGACCTTGCTGCGTGTGGCGACCTTCCGCACCGTCGTGCGCGCCATGGACAGCGTGGGCGAGGAACTGGGCAGCATCGTCGTCGAGGAGGGGGATGGCTCGCGTCTGCAGATGGATGAGCTGCATATAGCCGGGCGCGCAACCTGCGTGATGCTCAGCGACACGCATTGCACCATAGAAGCCGGCGAACGCGTGCTGATCTCAAGCGAGGTCGGTTCGGAAAAGATCATGCTGTTTCAGGCGCTTGCCGGACTCTGGCCCTGGGGACAGGGGCGCATCCACCGGCCGCCGCGCGAAAGCATGATGTTCATGCCCGAGCGGGCCTATGTGCCGCCGGGCACTTTGCGCGCGGCCATCACCTATCCGCATTCGACCATGCTGTATGACGACGCGCAGGTCTCGAAAGCCCTGACGGCGGTGGGGCTGGAGCGCTTCGCTTCGCAATTGCACCGCTCTGACCGGTGGGACAAACTGCTGAACGAAGATGAGAAACAGTGCCTCGCCTTTGCGCGTGTGTTGTTGCAGCAGCCGAAGTGGGTGATCATGGACGATGCTTTCGAACCGCTTGATCCGGTATCCCGCAGACGCATCGAAGCCATTTTCATGCGTGATCTGCCGGATGTCACGGTGATCAGCATCGGCCATGCCAAGCTGCCCGGCAGCTTCTTCAGCCGTTCGCTGCATATTGTGGCAGATTCGCTCGGGCCGGTCTTCCGTCCGGCGAGCCGCCACCGCGGCGCACATTGGACTCATGCCCGCGCCGCCATGCCGGGTTGAGGGAGAAAGCCAGACCATGACCCACCATCCAGATGCCGGCGTCCGGCCGCGATTCACACCGGAGCAGGGGGATGAGGCGCTGCTTGATTATGTGCAGCGCCAGACTTTCCGTTATTTCTGGGATGGCGCGCATCCCGTCAGCGGCCTTGCCCGCGACAAGATTCATATCGCCGAAGCCCCGCAGGATGATCTTGTGACCAGCGGCGGCTCCGGCTTCGGCATTATGGCGATTATCGTTGCCTGTTCGCGCGGCTGGATCACCCGCGATCAGGCTTTGACGCGTCTCGAGATGATGCTCGCCTGTCTCATCAAGGCGCCGTGCTATCATGGCATGTTCGCACATTTCATGAATGGTGCGACCGGCGCAACCATTCCCTTCAGCCGCAAGGATGATGGCGGCGATCTGGTGGAATCCTCGTTTCTGTTTCAGGGGCTGCTATGCGCGCGCGCCTATTTCGATCAGGAGAATGCGCGCGAAAAATGGCTGCGCGACACCATCAGCTGGCTGTGGAACGATGCCGAATGGAACTGGTTCACGCGGGACGGGCGCAAAATACTGACCTGGCACTGGAGTCCCAATAACGGTTTCGGGCTTGATCACGATATCCGCGGCTGGAACGAATGCCTCATCACCTATGTGCTGGCCGCGGCTTCTCCGCGCTTTCCGATCAGCATGGAGGTTTATCGCGACGGCTGGGCAGAATCCCGCGTGTTCAGCAACGGGCGTCACTATGAGGGGCTGGAACTGCCGCTCGGCCCGGAATTTGGCGGGCCGCTGTTCTTCGCGCATTTTTCCTTTCTGGGTCTTGATCCGCGCGGATTGCGCGATGCCTATGCCGATTACTGGCGGCAGAATGTGCATCACACCCTGATCCATTATCTCTATTGCTGCCGAAATCCGCATGGCTACAAAGGCTACGGGCCGGGAAGCTGGGGGCTTTCGGCCAGCGAGAGCGTGAACGGCTATAGCGCGCATACGCCGGACAATGATCTGGGCGTCATCAGCCCCTCGGCGGCGCTGTCCAGTTTTCCATATGCGCCGAAGGAAGCCATGGCGGCGCTGCGGCATTATTATGATGCGCTGGGAGACAAGATCTGGGGGCCCTATGGCTTTGTCGACGGGTTCAGCGAACAGCATGACTGGGCCTCGCCCCATTCGCTGGCGATCAGTCAGGGGCCAATCGTCGTCATGATGGAAAATTACCGCAGCGGCCTGTTGTGGAACCTGTTCATGGGTATTCCGGAAATTCAGGCCGGATTGCGCAAACTCGGCTTTCAGAGCCCGCATTTTGACGGATAGCGCAGGTTTTTGCGGTGCCGCCGCTGTCGATGCGCGGCGGGCGCGACCGCGTTTGGTTCTTCCGGATTTTCGTCCTTCGACGGGCTCAGAACAAAGCGGTGGGCGCTCAGTTGTCCGCGCGTCCGGGCCAGATGAGGCGCAGGCCGGCAAAAGCCTCCGGCAGGCAGGGTTTCTTCAGCCGCTGGCCATAGCGGCGCCTGAGGCCAAAGGCATGCTGCACCAGCATGTTGATGTAAAGGCCCGGCCCACTTGAATAAATGCGCCAGCCGCCATCTACCGCGATGCTCTGGTTCCGGACGCGGTCCCACTCCGCGCTGGCGGCTAAGCGATCAGGGAAAGCGGCGTCGCTGCTGGAAAAATAGGTGTTGCGCTGGCGCAGGCTGGCATTATCCATCCGCTCGGTCACGGCAATGGGATTGACCGCGAGCAGACCGCTCCACATGCTTTCCGCCCGGCCCATATCGGCCATGGCCTCGCAATAGCGCAGGTGCGAATGCACATACATCAGGCCGATTTCCCGCCCGAAAAATGCAGCCGATTCGGCGCGGCGGAACAGGGTTTCTATGCCGCCGTGATAGGCGATGGGTTTATCCATCAGCCGCGCGCCATCCGCAAAGACCAGATATTCGTCGATCAGCGCAGCGTGACGCTCCGCCTGTTCCGGCGTGAACAGCCCGCCGGTGATGCCTTGAATCATCGGCAGCAGAGAATAGGATACGCCTGTGATCGTATCATCGGGATGCAGCAGCAGGGTATCGATTTTGCCCTGCGGCGAAAGCACGCCATAGCCTGCGATTATCCCGTCGCGGATAAGGTGCCGGTTGACATCGGCACGCATCTCCCCGGCAAATTTTGTAAGATCGTCGGCGGCCCCGGTCTGGTCCCGCTGGTGCAACAGGGCGGCGTACCGGTTAAGTTGCTGGTAGAGCAGGGCCACTGTCCAGCTGCTGACCATCAGATCGCGTTGCGCCGGGTTGACGGGCTGGAGCGAGTCGTTCCAGTCGCCGTTGCCATAGCGCACCAGCGCTGTTCCGGGCAGGCATTGCCCGCGCAAAGCTGCAATGAGTCTGGAGACGTGCTCATATATGCTGGATGTATGGCTGGTTGTGGCGAAAGTGTCTTCCCGCCGCCAGGGAATCTGCTCATTGAGAAAGGCAAAATCGCCGGTTGTCTCGAGATAATCGCACAGCGCTTTCAGCGGCCAGATGATCACATCGCCATGGGCGTGCTTATCCTGAATGAAGCTGTAGGGCTCCAGCATGAACCATTGCGGCCAGTCGCTGCTGTGCTCATATTGCTGGGCGAACAGGATACGCAATATGTCTTTGACGAGCGCGTCATGCTCCAGCGACAGCAGCAGCTCCACCGGGCCCTGACAGACATCGCGCGTGCCCCAGGCGGCGCCGGTATATTGCTCCAGCCCGTGCGGAATGGTCAGATGCACCATGGCATTGTGCACCAGCCAGGGCAGCAGTGTATCCATGGCCTCGGCCCCGGAATCCGGCGGCCCGCTGATGCGGATGCCGCGCGTGAGCTTGCGCCACCAGTCAACGGAAGTTTGGCGTAATTCAGCCATAGGAACCGCGCGTTCATAGCGGCTGGCAAGAGCTCCGGCTGCATCCGTATCCGTCAGCGAACCGGTGACGGAAAAAACGAAGTCATGCGTCGCCTTGGTGCGAAGGGCGACTCGGGGGCCATTGCGCAAGTGAGCGTCGGCATGAAGAAGCTCATCGCCGCCCAGCGTGTCGAGCGCGTCCGGCGTTGCGCAGGTCAGGTGAAACGCGGCGTTCGGATAGGCCTTGCCCCAGAGATCATCGGCCGCGAACTGGAAGCCGATCCGTGCCTGAGCGGGGGCATATGTCACGCGTCCGGCGCTGGCATATTCGCGCTCGCCCATGACGACATGGCCGAATATGAGAAAGCGGCATGGCGCACCCTCGACCTCGATCCGCCATTGCACGGCGGCGTCAAGGCCGGATACGACTGCCTGAATGGTGATCAGCGCAGATGGTGTCCGGTAAAGCCAGCGGCAGGCGTCCGGCGCCATGTCGAAGGCGGTGGGAATGGTGAGAAGCTGCCAGCCTGCACCCTGATCGGTGAGAATGCGCAGGCCGCTGCCGCGCGTGATGTTATAAGGATCGCGCGAGATCGAAAACAGCTGATGGAACGATGTGTTGCCGAGGCTGATCTGCGCACCAAAAATGCCGTGCATCCATGTGGTGATGCTGAATGTGCGCTCGCTCGGCAGCATATCTTCGCCGGAGCGCATCAGCAGGCCATGGCGGCGCGCAACCAGCCGCTCTTTCTGCGCCAGCACGACATGAGACGCACAGACCTCATCCGGCACAAAGAAGGAGAGCAACTTGCCCTCATTATCGTGTTCCTCATGGGTGCGCGCAGGAAAGAGGCGGTCAAGTTCGCCGGGTGAAAACGCGGATGCGCGCAGCGCGGGGGCCGCTTGCACCAGCGAGACAACAGCAGGACGCCAGCTTTGCGCAGGCTCCATCCACGCGCTCTCGGGCGAAGGCGCGCTGATCATGGCGATATCGCCCTCGCCGGAGGCGGCGGGATGATCCGCCAGAAAGCAGCCTGCGAAGGTCCAGTGGGCGGAGCCGCCGGGCGGCAGGGCGACGGGCTTGCTCTGCAGCGCGGCGCAGGCGCTTTCAAACTGCAGCTTCTGTGAGGGCAGCGATGTTCCGAAAGGCAGGCTCAGACCGTCCGCGTCGCGGTGGGCCGGGCCGAGCACCTGCCGCAGGTCGGTGGCAAATGCGGCGGTCCCATCCGCGCAGGCATGGGCAACCCAGGGAAACCCGCCGTTCTGGCGTAGATTCTGACGGTTCATCAGCACTGTGCCGAATTGCGGGTGCGACGCGATATGATGGTCCAGATATTGGCTGGCATAAGCCTCGTTGCCCATGACGAAATTGGGCTCGCCGAGGCCGATATCAGCAATCAGGACAGCATCGCAGGCAAGCGGGGACGGCCCGCTGTTGCGGATGTCCAGCCGCCATATCCAGCGATCTTCCGAGGGATGCAGCCAGAGGCTGACGACATGTTCCAGTCCGTCCCGACTGCCGCGCCAATGCAGGCCGTGGGCGCTCATGCCCAGTTCTCCGCCCGCAGCGGGGGACAGCAGCGGGATGTTGCGGGGCGCATCGCCGCCGACGCGCAGGACGATCTCGGTCATGCCGGGCGCGACCGGCGAGCCCAGCGTCTGGTTGATCATAATGCGGGCTTCGCCGCGCGCATGTTCCATCGCGAAAATCGCGCCATTGTCCCAGCGGCCGATTTCAAGGCCGCTCCCGTTGCAGATGCGTTCTATCGCAAGCTCGCTCCGGCGTGGGAGTGTGGATATACGATCCTTTGGTGGCGCCATTGTGTCCTCGCGCGCTGGCCGGCAACATATCCGATGAACGAACCGGCAGGGCCGCAGCCCAAATCAGCATGATGATAGGGTGTGGGGCAAATGGCGCGCAATGCCGATGGAGAGAATAATTGTCGCCATGCGCATGAATCTTACGCCGGACAGTTCGGGCGTCGGCAATTAAAAAAGCTTTGCAAGTCTTGTGTCTGATGTCTCAATGATGATTACGCGCGTGGCAGGGGACAATGCCGCGCGCTGGCGACGGGTTCAGGTGGCGGATGACGGATCAGAGCGTGACGAACGACCCTCCGGCAGAGGCTGCTGAAGACCAGCCTTTGCCTCCGCCTGCCGCGCCGCTGTCGTGGATCGGCCCCGGGCTTATTACCGGCGTCGCCGATGACGATCCCAGCGGCATCGCCACTTATGCGCAGGCGGGTGCGCAATTTGGCCTCAACATGCTCTGGACAATGCCGCTTGCCTATCCGCTGATGGCCGCCATCCAGCTGATGGTTGCGCGCCTTGGCCGCGTGACGGGGCGGGGGCTGGCGGCCAATATCCGGACCGCCTTCCCGCCTGTCGTGCTCAAAGGTGTGGTTGTGCTGCTGCTGTTTGCCAATATCCTCAATATAGCGGCGGACGTGGCAGCCATGGGGGAAGCCGCACAGATGGTGAGCGGTATCAACCGCCACCTCATGACGGTGTTTTTCGTTGGTCTTTCGCTCCTCCTGCAGATATTTGTGCCCTATCACCGTTATGTGCATTTTCTGAAATGGCTGGCGCTTTCGCTGCTCGCCTATGCTGCGGTGCTGTTCACGGTGCGGATCGACTGGGGCGAAGTTGCTCTGCGCACGGTCTGGCCGCAGTTTTCCGCAAGCTCCGACGCCGCCATGATGGTGGTGGGCATATTCGGCACGACCATCAGCCCCTATCTTTTCTTCTGGCAGGCCTCCGAAGAAGTGGAGGACATGATGCGCAGCGGCAATGCGCCGCCGCTGGCTCAGAGCGCGCTTGGCGCTGAAACTGAACTCAGCCGCATTTCATGGGATACATGGACCGGCATGTTCTATTCCGATGCGACGGCCTATTTCATCATGCTGGCCACAGCCGTGACACTCCATGCAACGGGTGTCACCGATATTGAAACGGCGGCGCAGGCGGCAGGCGCGCTCAGGCCGCTGGCGGGGCATTTCGCCTTTTTGCTGTTTGCCGTCGGTATCATTGGCGTGGGGCTTATCGGCGTGCCCGTGCTGGCCGGTTCGGGTGCCTATGCCATGTGCGAGGCGATGGGCTGGACATGGGGGCTGGAGCGCCCGGCGCGGCAGGCTCCCGGCTTTTACGGCGTCATTGCGCTCAGCATGATCGGCGGGCTGATCATTCAATATTTGCCGGTGAATCCGATGAAGGCGCTGGTATGGAGCGCCGTCATCAACGGCATTGTCGCCGTGCCGCTGATGGTGGTCATCATCCTGCTGGTGTCGCGGCGCGCGGTTATGGGCGCCTATGTCGTCAGCAGGCCGGTTCAGGTGCTCGGCTGGATCGGCGCGCTGGTCATGGGCGCGGCCTCTGTGCGGATGTTCCTGCCCTGAGCCTTTTGCTGCACATCATGCGCCGCCCGCTTCAGAAGACATCGTAGCCTTGTGATCCGGCGACAGCGCCGGCAATGGTGATGAAGGCAAAAAACAGCAAAATCTGATGCAGGCGCGTCACCTTACGCAGTGTATCTTCCGGGTTTTCCCGGGCTCTGGCCTCGAAGCGGGCGTGCAGCAGAGGCTCGGCGACAAAGATCATCGCCATGAAGATGAGCCACAGGCCGAACATGGCGCTCATCCACCAATAATGCCCATCCCGGAACCGCGACCACAGATCGGCGCGCCAGGTCATCCACAAGCCGCTGGCGCCGGCCAGCGGAATGCTGAAGCGCACCTGCCGCGAAAACAGCCGCTCGGCTGTTGCAAATGTGGCAAGGCTGTTCTCTCGCGCCAGATTTTGCCGTGTCTGCGGCAGAACGATCAATGTGACGAAGGCCAGTCCGCCGATCCAGTGCACAAGGCTCAGAACATGAATGACGCGGGCGAGAACGAGATCCGTCATGGCATCTCCGGAGCAGGCCGGCGCAGGGCGGGCAGGCGCGCCAGCGCCGCGAGCAGGTCTGTCTGGGTGATGAACCCCTTCACTCTGCGGTCTTCATCGACGATGACAATGGCCCGTATCGAGGCGTCGGTCAGGGAATCAAGCTGGGCGAGGGCGGATTCGGTTTCGGCGGCGACGGGCGCGGGGATCATCACATCGCCGACATGCGTGCCATCCGTCATCAGTTCGCGCAGGCCGACAACGCCCACCAGCCGCTCGTCATCGTCGAGCACCGGCAATGATTTGATATTATGTTCAAGCAACAGGCGCTGCGCCGATCTGACTCCGGTGCCGGGCCGCGTGGTGATCACATCCCGCGACATGATGTCGGCGCAGGTCATTTCGGGGTGAGCGCGCGCCAGCGCGTTGAGTTCAACCTTGCGCAGCAACTGGTCGATGTCGTCCCGGTCGATATCAAGCGTTTCGCCAAGTTCCGCCAGCGCGGCGTCCACATCCTGCGCGGCGAAGCCCACACGCATTTCTGGCGGCAGGTCGCGGGTATAATGGGTGTTCTTCGGCATATGGGCGGGCCGGTGCGGATAGGAATGTCCTGAAATCCGGTGAAACAGCCACCCCGCTGCCACCAGAAGGACGGAATTGAGTCCCACGGGAACAAGGGCAAATTTATAGGGCAGCGGGCCGTTGCTCAAGCCGATAAGGGCGGTGAGCAGCGCCGCTGCGCCGCCGGGCGGGTGCAGCGAGCGCGTCATCGACATAGCGGCGATGGCAAGGCCGACGGCGAGCCCGACCACAAGCACGGGCGTCTGCACCCAATGCGTGACGCCGATGCCGATCAGAGCCGAAATGACATTGCCGCCAACAATCGACCAGGGCTGCGCCAGCGGACTGGCCGGAACAGCGAACAGCAGCACGGCAGAGGCGCCCATTGGCGCAACCAGCAAGGGCACGCTGACGCTTTGCCCGACAGCAAGATCAGAGATGAGAGCCGACAAGGCAATGCCGGCAAGCGCGCCCAGACAAGCGCCCAGCCTGTCGCGCACCGTCGCACCCGGCAGCGAAAAATTGAACAATGAAAATATAGGTTTGCCCGGAAATTGTCTTTCCGGGCCTGATGATGGCGACATGTATGTCTCGACTATGCGGTCTTGATCAATGACCGGAATGCGTCCGGGATAAATGGCTAAGTCTTGGTTCCGACATTGTTGTTATGACACGCTTGCATCTCACATCGTTTCCCGCGCCAGATGGCCGGATCTCATGCCCTTCGCGCGCTCCTGCTGGTGCGCGGGCGCGACGACGGCCTTGATCCAGCTCTCGACCTCGCTGCATCCCGTGCCTAATTCGCAGGCAAAAGATCCGGCGAAAGCGCGCCATGCCTCAATATTGCGCAGCGATACACCGATCAGAACAGGAATGTCCAGAGCCAGCGCCTCGCCGATAACCTCGCGCAGGCCGCCGCCCTCGGCTTCCACCTTGCCGAATTTGTTGATGATCAGCAGATCTGGCCGTTCCTGCGCCAGCGAATGCAGGATCAGGCCTGCCGCCCGCATCAGGCCGTTCTGATCGATGCGGCAGCCGCGCGACTCTTTGCCGCGATCTTCCGACAGGCCGATCAGAGCGCCCGAGCCCAGTTCCTCCAGAATCATGTCGCAGCGGCTGCGGTCGCTGCGCATCACATCATGCTGGATGATGCCGGCAAGGCGCAGTCCGCGTGTCTGCAGATCCCGCACCGTCCGGCTGAATATCTGGTCGGGATATCTGCCCTCGCCGTAAATGACGGCGGCGAGCGGGGCGCGGGCAGCCTCAGCCATGCGCGTGGCCTTCATGTTCATGATCATGGCCGTCCTCCGCGCCATGATGGCCGCCGCACGTGCAGCCGCCGGTCTTCATGGGCTCGGCGTCGCGCTTGAGCGCCCAGTCGATCATGTGTTCAAGGCAGGCGCGCGCCGGGTCATTCTCGCTGCGCTCCAGCTTGGTCATCAGTGAGAGCCAGCATTCATCGCTCGCGGCAACGGCGAATCTGGCGGCTGCATTGGCCGCATATTCGCCGTTTGTCTCGCCATATTCTCCGGCCATGGCCGAAATGCGCGCGAGAAGCACGAGATCGCCGGTCGCCTCCAGCAGCGATATGGCGTTTGATTCGTTTTGCAGGTCTTCCAGCAGGGTTCCGAGCAGCATGTTTATTTTCCTTCAGGCGGCTTCCGGGACGAGATCGATGCCGGTGATGACAGCGCGTTCGGCCAGAATGGCGACATATTGCTGGAGCGCGCGGCGGCGCACGCTCTCGTTGAGATAGGCGGCGATGCGCGCTTTCACGAGATCGAAGGGCAGTTCCTCACCCTCGACCTTCTGATCCAGCAGGATAACGTGGAAGCCATAGCGTGTTTCGACCGGCTCGGGATGCAGGCCGATGGCCATGGTGCGCAGAGCCGCGTCGAATTCGGCAACGGTCTGGCCGGGGCTGATCTGGCCGAGATTGCCGCCTACCTCGCGTGAGGGGCAGGCCGAGAATTCGCGGGCCATGTCGCTGAACCGCGACGGAGTCTCCTGCAGGGTGGCGATGAGAATTTCCGCTTGCGCCCGTCCCGTCTTGCGCGCCTGTGTGTCAGCGGCGGCGGCGATCAGAATATGCCGGACGCCATAGAGCGGCGCGGAACGGAATTTGGCGCGGTTCTGCGCGTAATAGCGCGCACAGGTGGCATCGTCGGCGCTGGGCACCTTGACCTCTGCGTCGATCAGCGCGCGCATATTGGCCTCGTCCGGTGTCTCCCGGCGGCCTTCCTCGTCGCTTTGCGGTTCGGCGCAAATGCCGAGACGGGTTGCTTCCTGATGCAGCAACTCGCGGATGACCAGCGCCCGCGCGGCCTGCTTCCATGCAGCAATGGGGCTTGGCGCCGCATGGTTCTGGGCCTCGCGGGCGATGGCGTTCCGGGGTATCGTGACATCATTGACGCTGACAGCGCGCGGCTTGATGTCGATCTTGGGGGATTTGATCTCACAGGTGTCTGACATGATGCTTACTCCGCAGCCTTGAGTTTGTGGCGCGAGCGCACGACCTGATAGCCGGTGCGTCCCAGATACCAGACGGGCGCCGACCAGATGTGCACCAGCCGCGTGAACGGAAACAGCAGGAAGATGGTCATTCCCAGCGTGAGATGCAGCTTGAAGATCAGCGGCACGTCCTCGACATAGGTCCAGGCATCGGCGCGCAGGATGAGCACACCCTGCGCCCAGTTCATGAACTTGACCATTTCATGGCCGTCCATCGCCCCCAGCGAGACGGAGATCGTGCCAAGCCCAAGCAGCAATTGCGCAAACAATATCAGCAATATGGCCGTGTCGGCGAAGCTCGATGTCGCGCGGATGCGCGCATCGAACAGCCGCCGGTGCGTGAGCATCGCGATGCCGGCAAGGCACATCAGGCCGGCAAGGCCGCCCACGACAATGGCGAGGCCCTGCTTGAAGCTGTGCGGGATGCCGAGCGCGTCGAACACGAAGATCGGCGTCAGCAGGCCGACAAAATGCCCGGCAAAAATGATGAGTATGCCGACGTGGAACAGGTTCGAGCCCCAGCGCAGTTGCTTGCGCCGCAAGAGTTGCGAGGAGCCGGTCTTCCATGTGTAGGGCTCGCGGTCGAAGCGGATGAGCGAGCCGAGCGCGAAAACAGTGATGCAGAGATAGGGATACCAGCCGAACAGGGCGTGATTGATGTAGGAGGCCATGACGTGATCCTTCTCAGATTTTTGCGCCGGTATGCGCGAATGTGGTGCGCGGCCCGGCCTTCGGGGCGGATTCGAGACCGGGCGCCGGGCGGCGGGCCTGACGCACCTTGGCGATCAGGCCTTCGTGGCCGCAGGCATCGGACGCGGCTGCGCCGGGGCCAAACTTGACCTCTTCCTCTTCCCATGCGGCATCGAGCGCTTCGAGATCGTCGGGCGCGTGTTCCGGCTCAGCGAGAAGGGCGGCCAGCGCCTCGCGGTCGGGCTTCGCGCTGGAAAGGCTCAGCAGGGACCGGAAGATCGCTTCATAGGGCGAATTGCGCTTGGCAAGGCGTTCGGCCAGCGCGGAAAGCACGTGGGCGGGCTGGCCGATAAGTTCGATCGCCTCCTGCGGCGGCCGCGTGGAGGCATATTCGAGAAACAGCGGCAGGTAATCGGGCAGTTCCTCGATGGTCGGCGTATAGCCGCCTTCCTCGTAGACGCGGATGAGGTCCACCATGGCCTGTCCGCGATCCCGGCTTTCGCCATGCACATGCTCGAACAGGTGCAGCGAGAGCGCCCGCGTGCGGTCGAACATGAGGCCGTAAGCCTCCTGCAGGTCAAACAGGTCCGTGGCTTCAAGATGATCTGCGAGCGCCCGCAGGCCGCGCTTCTCGCCGGCGCGCAGCAAGGGGTCGCTGTCGAGCAGGGTGCGGATCTCAGGCAAGGCGGCGATGAGATCCTCGCGCGGATAGGTGAGCAGCGCCGACAGCGCTTTCAGGCTTTTCATCAGGCGATCTCCATCGGATTCTTGGCCGGCTTGCCGGTGGCGGTCTTAGCGCCGAACATGTTGACGTTGTTTTCTCCGGGCGAGCAGCCGTTGCCGAAGGAGAAGCCGCAGCCGCCGCGCAGGTCATAGGCGTCCTCGGTGGTCTCGCGGTGCGAGGTCGGAATGACGAAACGATCCTCGTAATTGGCGATGGCCATGATCTGGTACATGGTCTCGATCTGCAGGGGCGTAAGGCCGACGCGGCGGGCGACCGCCTCGTCAATCACGCCGTCCACTGTCTTGGCCCGCATGTAGGCGCGCATGGCCAGCATGCGCTCCAGCGCCGAGGCGACGGGTGCCTCTTCGCCGGCGGTAAGTAGATTAGCGAGATATTTCAGAGGGATGCGCAGAGAGCGCACATCTGGCATTCCGCCATCTATGCCCATCTTTCCGGCTTCCGCGGCCGAGGTGATCGGCGAGAGCGGCGGCACATACCAGACCATGGGCAGAGTGCGGTATTCCGGGTGCAGCGGGAAGGCGACCTTCCATTCCATCGCCATTTTCCATACGGGGGACTGGCGCGCGGCTTCCAGCCAGTTCTCCGGCACGCCATCGGCACGCGCCTGCGCGATCACGGCGGGGTCGTTCGGATCCTTGAAGACCTTCATCTGCGCCTCGTAGAGATCGGACTCATTGGGCACGCTGGCGGCGGCCTCGATAGCATCGGCGTCATAGAGCATCACGCCGAGATAGCGGATACGCCCGACACAGGTTTCGGAGCAGACCGTCGGCTGGCCAACCTCAAGGCGCGGATAGCACATGATGCATTTCTCGCTCTTGCCGGTGGACCAGTTGTAATAGATCTTCTTGTAGGGGCAGCCGGAGACGCACATGCGCCAGCCGCGGCACTTTTCCTGATCGATGAGTACGATGCCGTCCTCCTCGCGCTTGTAGATCGCGCCGGACGGGCAGGAGGCGACGCAGGCCGGGTTGAGGCAATGTTCGCACAGGCGCGGCAGGTACATCATGAAGGTGTTTTCGAACTGGCCGTACATCTCCTTCTGCACGCCCTCGAAATTATAGTCGGCGGAGCGCTTGGAGAATTCGCCGCCCAGAATTTCCTCCCAGTTCGGGCCCCAGTTGATCTTCTCCATCCGCTCGCCGGTGATCAGCGAACGCGGGCGCGCCGTTGGAAAGGCCTCCATTTCAGGCGCCTTCTGCAGATGTTCGTAATCGAAGGTGAAGGGCTCGTAGTAATCGTCGATTTCCGGCAGGTCAGGATTGGCGAAAATATTGGCCAGCACGCGCCATTTCGAGCCGATGCGCGGTTCGATCTTGCCGTTGGCCTTGCGTTTCCAGCCGCCGTTCCAGCGCTTCTGGTTTTCCCAGTCCTTCGGATAGCCGATGCCGGGCTTGGTTTCCACATTGTTGAACCAGGCATATTCCATGCCTTCGCGGCTGGTCCAGACGTTCTTGCAGGTGACCGAACAGGTGTGGCAGCCGATGCACTTGTCGAGGTTCAGCACCATGGCGATTTGCGCGCGAATCTTCATTTTCTCGGTCCTTTATGCTGAAACGGGCAGGGCGGCGGAGGCTGCATCCTTGTGGGGACGTTCCAGCCAGTCGATATTCTTCACCTTGCGGATGATGACGAATTCATCGCGGTTGGTGCCGATCGTGCCGTAATAATTGAAGCCATAGGCATATTGCACATAGCCGCCAATCATGTGGGTGGGCTTGAGCACGACGCGCGTCACGGAATTGTGGATGCCGCCGCGCTGGCCGGTCATCTCGGAGCCGGGCACGTTCACGATCTTTTCCTGCGCGTGATACATCAGGACCATGCCTTCCTTCACGCGCTGCGAGACGACGGCGCGTGCCGTCAGCGCGCCATTGGCGTTGTAGGCCTCGATCCAGTCATTGTCGGCAATGCCGACCTTTGCGGCATCCACCTCGCTGATCCAGACAATCGGCCCTCCGCGCGACAGCGTGAGCATGAGCAGGTTGTCGGTATAGGTGGAGTGGATGCCCCATTTCTGGTGCGGGGTGATGAAATTGAGCACGATCTGCTTTTCGCCATTGGGCTTCATGTCGATCACGGGCTTTGTCGCGCGCAGGTCTATCGGCGGGCGGTAGACGCACAGCGCCTCGCCGAAGGCGCGCATCCACAGGTGATCCTGATAAAGCTGCTGGCGGCCGGTGAGGGTGCGCCATGGAATAAGCTCATGCACATTGGTGTAGCCGGCGTTGTAGCAGACCTTCTCGCTTTCCAGACCCGACCATGTCGGCGCCGAGATGATCTTGCGCGGCTGTGCCACCACATCGCGGAAGCGGATTTTCTCGTCTTCCTTGGGCAGCGCGAGATGAGCGTGCTCGCGCCCCGTGGTTTTCGAGAGGCTCTCCCATGAGCGCACCGCCACTTCGCCATTGGTCTCGGGCGCCAGCATCAGCAAGGTTTCGGCGGCATCAATGTCAGTGACGATTTTCGGCATGCCCTTTGTGGGGCCTTCGTCGGTCACGACGCCGTTGAGATGCCGCAGATGCTCGACCTCGGTTTCGGTTGGCCAGTTGATGCCCTTCACGCCGTTTCCGAGCTTGTCCATCAGCGGGCCCAACGCCGTGAAGCGCTTGTAGATATTGGGGTAATCGCGTTCAACCACAGTCACGTTGGCCATGGTCTTGCCGGGAATGGGCTCGCATTCGCCCTTTTTCCAATCCTTGACGTCGAAGGGCTGTGCGATTTCGCCCACTGTGTCGTGCATCATCGGGGTGAGAACAGTGTCCTGCTCGACCCCCAGAACCTCCGGCGCAACCGCCGAGAAGCTCTTGGCCAGCCCCTTGTAGATCTCCCAGTCGCTGCGCGCCTCCCATGCCGGGTCAACCGCCGCCGTGAGCGGATGGATGAACGGGTGCATGTCCGAGGTGTTGAGATCGTTTTTCTCATACCATGTGGCGGTGGGCAGCACGATGTCCGAATAGACGCATGTTGTGGACATGCGGAAATCCAGCGTCACCAGCAGGTCCAGCTTGCCCTCCGGCGCCTGCTCGTGCCAGACGGCCTCCATCGGCTTGGTGCGGCCTTCGGCCCCGAGATCCTTGCCCATGACGCCGTGGCTGGTGCCAAGCAGATGCTTGAGGAAATATTCATGGCCCTTGCCGGACGAGCCCAGCAGGTTTGAGCGCCAGATAAACATGTTGCGCGGCCAGTTTTTCGGATTATCCGGGTCCGTGCAGGACATTTTCAAGGTGCCGTCCTTCAGGCCGTTGGCGACATAATCCTTTATGTCCATGCCGGCCTTTTTCGCAGCTGCGGCCAGATGCAGCGGATTTGTCTCGAGCTGCGGCGCGGAAGGCAGCCAGCCCATGCGCTCGGCGCGGATGTTATAATCGATCATCGCGCCATCCCATGCGCCTTCGGGCGCGGTGGGAGAGATGATATCGCCGACATTCATCGTCTCGTAGCGCCATTGGTCGGAATGTGCGTAGAACGACGAGGTGGCGTTCTGCTGGCGCGGCGGGCGGCCCCAGTCGAGGGCGAAGGCCAGAGGCGCCCAGCCCGATTGCGGCCGCAGCTTCTCCTGCCCGACATAATGCGACCAGCCGCCGCCGGATTGGCCGATGCAGCCGCACATCACCAGCATGTTGATGACGCCGCGGTAGTTCATGTCGGCGTGATACCAATGGTTCATGGCGGCGCCGATGATCACCATGGAGCGGCCATTGGTCTTTTCGGCATTGGTGGCGAATTCGCGCGCAACCTGAATGATCTTGTCGCGCGAGACACCTGTGATCTTCTCGGCCCATGCGGGTGTATAGGGCGCATCGTCATCGAAATTCTTCGCGACATTGCCGCCGCCGAAGCCGCGGTCGATGCCGTAATTGGCCATGAACAGGTCATGGACGGAGGCGACCAGAGTCTCGCCATCGGCCAGCCTGAGTTTCTTGACCGGAACATTGCGCGTCAGCACGCTGGCGTGGTCGGTATGGGTGAAATGCTCATGGGCGATATTGCCGAAATAGGGAAAACCGACTTCGGCAAATTCGTCCCTGATGTCGGCCAGAGACAGCCGCAGCCGCGTATTCTCGTCCTTGGCGTTCTTCTCCTCAAGGTTCCACTTGCCCTGTTCGCCCCAGCGAAAGCCGATCGAGCCCTTCGGCACGACAATATTGCCGCTCGCCTCGTCATAGGCGACAGTCTTCCATTCCGGATTGTTGGTCTCGCCCAGACCGGCGTCAAAGTCGGAGGCGCGCAGGAAACGCTCCGGCACGTAGATGCCGTTCTGCCTTACGAGGCGCACCAGCATCGGCATATCGGTATATTGCCGCAGATAGCGCGTGAAATAGTCCACCTGCCGGTTGACGTGATATTCCTTGAGGATGACATGGCCCATGGCCATGGCGAGGGCCGAATCCGTACCCTGTTTCACTGAGAGCCAGATATCGCCGAATTTGGCCGCCTCGGAATAATCGGGGCAGATGACCGCCGATTTGGTGCCGCGATAGCGCGCTTCCGTATAGAAATGGGCGTCGGGCGTGCGGGTCTGCGGCACGTTGGAGCCCCACAGGATGATGAAGCCGGCATTATACCAGTCGGCGGATTCCGGCACGTCGGTCTGTTCGCCCCATGTCTGCGGCGAGGAGGGCGGCAGGTCGCAATACCAGTCGTAGAAGGACATGCACACGCCGCCAAGCAGTGAGAGATAGCGCGCGCCCGAGGCATAGCTCACCATCGACATGGCCGGGATCGGCGAGAAGCCGAAGATGCGGTCGGGGCCATGCGCCTTGATTGTATAGGCATTGGCGGCGGCGATGATCTCGTTGACCTCTTCCCAGCGGGCGCGCACGAACCCGCCCATGCCGCGCTTTTTCGTGTAGGCGGCGCGCTTTTCCGGGTTTTCGACGATGGAGGCCCAGGCTGCGACAGGCGCGGCGTTCTTGCGGGCCTCGCGCCACAGACGCAGAAGGCGCGAGCGGATCAGCGGATATTTCACGCGGTTGCCGGAATAGAGATACCAGCTGTAGCTGGCCCCGCGCGAGCAGCCGCGCGGCTCGTGGTTGGGCAGATCGGGGCGCGTGCGTGGATAATCGGTCTGCTGGGTTTCCCAGGTGACGATGCCGCCCTTGACATAGATCTTCCATGAGCAGGACCCGGTGCAGTTGGCGCCGTGCGTCGAGCGCACGATCTTGTCGTGCTGCCAGCGCTTGCGATAGCCATCCTCCCAGCGGCGATCCTCGTTGGTGGTGATGCCGTGCCCGTTGGCAAATGGTTCACGAACCTTGGAGAAGAAGGTCAGACGGTCGAGAAAATGGCTCATGATGATCCTCTTTTAAATTCAGGCGGTTCTGGCTTTGCGAAAGCGCGGGCGCTCCACATCGAAGAGCAGGCCGCCCTTGCGGGTGTAGAAAGCCCATGTCACCGCGACACAGGTCACATAGAAAACAAGGAAACAGAGCAGGGCGGCTTCCGGCCCGCCCGTGAGGGCGATGGATGTGCCATAGCTCTGCGGAATGAAGAAGGCGCCATAGGCGGCAATGGCCGAGGTGAAGCCGATGATGGCGGCGCTTTCCTTCTCGGCCTGTTTGAGCGCAGCCTCGCGTGAGAGTTGCGGCTCCAGTTCCGGCACGCGCTTGCGCATGATGTTGGGGATCATCTGGAACGTCGAGGCATTGCCCACTCCCGTCAGGAAGAACAGGGCGAGGAAGCAGCCGAAGAAGCCCCAGAACGCGCCGGGCTGGTCCTTTGTGGCGAGGAAATACATGACGCCCACCACAGCGACGATCATGCCGCAGAAGACCCAGAAGGTGACGCGCGCCCCGCCCCATTTATCCGCCACCCAGCCGGAGCCGGCGCGCGAGAGCGCACCCACCAGCGGGCCAAGGAAGACAAATTGCAGGCTGTCGATAGCCGGAAACTGCATCTTGGCCAGCAGCGGGAAGCCTGCCGAATAGCCGATGAACGATCCGAACGTGCCGACATAGAGCCAGCTCATCAGCCAGTTGTCGAGACGGCGGAAGATCACCGCCTGATCGGTGAAGGAGGCTCTGGCCGAGGCCAGATCGTTCATGCCCAGCCAGGCCGCGACGGCGGCGGCAATGATGAACGGCACCCAGACGAAACCGGCATTCTGCACGAACAGCTTCTGCCCGTTGCCGAGCACCTGCCCGTCGCCGCCCGCCGCTCCGAAAATGCCGAAGGTCACGACAATCGGCACGACGAACTGCACCACGCTGACGCCGAGATTGCCGAGCCCCGCGTTAAGCGCCAGCGCGTTGCCTTTCTCGCTCTTGGGAAAGAAGAACGAGATATTGGCCATGGACGAGGCGAAATTGCCGCCGCCCGCGCCGCACATCAGCGCCAGCAGCACAAAGATATAATAGGGCGTATCCGGGTTCTGCACGGCGAAGCCTATGCCGAGCGCCGGAACGAGCAGCGAAGCGGTGGTGAGCGTCGTCCACATGCGCCCGCCGAAAACAGGCACCATGAAGGAATAGAAGATGCGCAGCGTCGCGCCAGATACACCCGGCAGCGCCGCCAGCCAGAATAATTGCTCGGTATCGAACTTGAAGCCGATGGCCCGCAGCTTGGCAATAACGACCGACCAGACCATCCAGACGGCGAAGGCCAGCAGCAGCGCGGGGATCGAGATCCACAGGTTGCGCCGGGCGATGGCGCGCCCCTTTGTCTGCCAGAATTCGGCATCCTCTGGCCGCCAGTCCTCGATGATATGGCCCGCGAGCGCGCCGATGTGCCGGGCCTCGTGAATGGGCAGCATTTCCGGCAGTTCGGGCAGCCGCTTCAACGTGGATTCTGTGGCCTCGCGCTCCATCTGCCGGATGGCGAAATGCATCCAGACCAGCGATGTCGTGGCGATGACGAACAGAAGCATGAAGCAGGATTGCCAGAGTCCGCTCTGATCCAGCAGCCAGCCGAAGGCAAGCGGCATGATGAAGCCGCCAAGGCCGCCCACCAGACCGACAATGCCGCCCACCGCGCCGACCCGGTCGGGGTAATAGACCGGGATATGCTTGTAGACGGCGGCCTTGCCGAGGCTCATGAAGAAGCCAAGGACAAAGGTCAGCCCCATGAAGCTGTAAATTCCGGTTTCAAGATGGAAGCTGATGGCGCCCTTTTCGCCGATCATCGTATATTCTGTCGGCGGGTAGGAGAGGATGAACGTGGCTATGGCGGCGACCGAGAACGTCCAGTACATGATGCGCCGCGCGCCATATTTGTCGGAGAGGACTCCGCCATAGGCGCGGAACAGGGAAGCGGGGATCGAATAGACCGCGCCAATCATGCCGGCGGTCTTGATGTCGAGATGATAGACGCCCATCAGATAGCGCGGCAGCCACAGAGCCAGCGCGACGAAGCCGCCGAAAACAAAGAAATAATACAGCGAGAAGCGCCAGACCTGCACGCTTTTGAGCGGCTCCAGCATGGCTTTGAGCGATTCGGCTTTCTTGCCATTCGCGCGCCGCGCGGCCAGATCCGGGTCGTCGCTGGTCACAAAAAAGAACACGATGGCCGTCGCCAGCAAGGCAATGGCCCAGACGATGGCCACCATCTGCCAGCCATATGCGACAAGCACGCTGGGGGCCGCAAATTTGGTGACGGCGGCGCCGACATTGCCCGCGCCGAAAATGCCGAGTGCGGTACCCTGCTGGTTCTTGGGGAACCATTTTGCAACATAGGCAACGCCAACGGAGAAGGTGCCGCCCGCAATGCCGACGCCCAGCGCCGCCAGCAGGAATGTGGGGTAATCGTAAGCGAAGGTCAGCGCGAATGTCGCCGCAGCGGCTGTCACCATTGTCCAGAAGAAGACGAGACGCCCGCCGAACTGATCTGCCCAGATGCCAAGAATCAGCCGGATGAGCGAGCCGGTGAGAATTGGCGTGCCGACGAGCAGGCCGAATTCGGTTTCATCGAGACCGAGGTTGCTCTTGATCTGGATGCCGATGATCGCAAAAATCGTCCAGACTGAAAAGCACACCGTAAAACTGAATGTCGACATCCATAGCGCAGCATTCTTTTTGCTTTTTGATGCGAAACATGTGTTCATCTTGCCCTCGCGGCGGATTTTGCCTCTCCGAGGTCGGATTTTTGGTATAAACGATCCGTTTCCCTTGATTTGGATCAAGGCCAGTGCGCAAAAAACACGATTCAAGCTGTGTCGTGGTACGAGGCAAGTTGTTGCCGTAAATGTGGCAATGATCTGGTATCTGATCTGCAATCGGCGACATGACTAAAATCAATTTTAAGCGTGATTTTTGGCTGCGGTCGTGATTTGATGAATTGAATTTTTGGAAAGGTGCGGCCTATGCGGGCGGAGGAACTCGATCTTGTGCGGCAGATTGGTCTGCTGGCAAATCTGAGCGAGGCGCATCTGTCCGAATTGCTGCATGGCGCCTTTCTGCAGCGGTTCCCTGCTCATGTCGATCTTATCCAACAGGGCGATCCGGCCGATTTCCTGCACATCGTGCTGGAAGGGCAGGTGGAGATATTCGGCTCGTTCCGGGAGCGCGAGACGACAGTGTCGGTGGTCGGACCGGGGGATTGCTTCATCCTTGCGGCCGTTATTCTCGACAAGCGCTATCTGAAGGCGGCGCGCACGCTGACGTCCTCGCGGATTCTGATGGTGCCGGCGCAGGCGACGCGGCGCATATTTGATATTGATGCCAGCTTTGCCCGCTCCATCACGCACGAACTGGCCAAGGCTTACCGCTCCGTCGTCAAGGAACTAAAGAACCAGAAATTGCGTTCCGGCCTTGAACGGCTGGCAGCCTGGCTGCTGCGCTATAACGTCGAGAACGGACTTTCGGGCGAATTTGACCTGCCTTTCGACAAGAAGGTGCTTGCCAGCCGTCTCGGCATGGCGCCCGAGGTGCTTTCGCGCAGTTTTGTGACGCTTCAGGCCTATGGCGTCAGGGTTGGCGGCCCGCATATCAGCATCACCGACATGCCCGCTCTGATCAAGCTCGCCACGCCCGACCCGATGATCGATGATCCAAAAAGCTGACTCGCCAGAAGGCTGACTCGCCGCCATTATGCGCTGTGCCGTGGCAATATGCCGGTTTGCTCCCATATGAAAGAAATAATATCCCTTTCTTCGCGGCAGGCCTGTCCGGGCTTGCGTGCCCGGCCGGGAGCGATCATGAGAAGATTTTCCATCCTTTCCATCCTGCCCAGACATCCGATCTGGCGCTTCATGGTTATGCACTGGCTGCTGGGCATGGGCGTAGGCGCGGCGCTTGCGGGCGCATTGCTGGCCTTTGATGCAGGCGGCCTGCGCACGCTGATGGCGCATTCCGATGTGCTGTTCGTGGCGGGTTTCTTGTTTGTGGCCAGTTTCGCTTTCAGTTTTGGCGGCCTGTTCTGCGCCACCGCTGTCATGGGCATGAAGGATGAGGGCGCTGCGCCGGGCCCGCGCCTGCGGGCGCTGGTGCCCGTCATTTTGCGCCGTCGCGGCATGCCGCCCGGCAGGTCTCACTGAAGCCGACCGCCCGGGAGCCAAATTTACTTGCGCCTTAGGTTGAAGGTCCGGGGGGCTTTGCTCCCTTTCGTTTCCGGCTATGATGGCTGTCAGTCTGGCCTTCGGAGCTGAGAATGGCGCATTTTGACGATATTGCCGGAAAGACAGCGTTGATCACCGGTGCCTCAGGCGGGCTGGGATTGCATTTTGCCGGGCTTCTGGCGCGTCAGGGCGCAAGGGTTGTTCTGGCGGCGCGGCGGCGCGTCGCCTTGCAGGATCATTGCGAACGCCTGACAGCTGCGGGCGGAACAGCCGTTGCGCTGGAACTTGATGTCACCCGCAGCGAGTCCATAGCGCAGGCTCTGGCTGAATTCGGGGAGCCTGTTGATATCCTGATCAATAATGCCGGCATAGCGACTGGAGTCAGCGCCGCCGATCTGAGCGAAGCCGGATGGGACAATGTCATCGATACGAATCTGAAGGGCGCTTTTATGCTGTCTCAGGCTGTGGCAGCGCGGATGAGGCTTGCCGGCGGCGGCGCTATTGTCAATATTGCGTCCATTCTCGGACTGCGCGTCGCCAGTCATGTTGCAGCCTATGCCGCTTCCAAGGCGGGGCTGATCCAGCTCACAAAAGCGCTTGCGCTTGAATGGGCGCGCGATTCCATCCGCGTCAACGCCCTCTGCCCCGGTTATGTGGAAACAGATCTCAACCGGGATTTCTTCGCCGGGCCGGCCGGGCAGCGCATGATCCAGCGCATTCCGATGCGCAGGCTCGGGCAAATGGCCGATCTTGACTGCGCTTTGCTGCTGATGTGCTCCGATGCCGGTCGCTACATCACTGGTGCAACGCTGGCCGTCGACGGCGGGCATCTGGTCTCATCGCTCTGAATTTTCGCTCTTTTGGCGCGGGATTGAAAACACGCACATATTTGGCTGAGGACTGGAACGCTCATGGATTTTCAAATTGCTTCGCGTATCGAGGATTACCGGGCGCGCATTGCTGCCTTTGTCGGGGCGCATATCCTGCCGCTTGAGGCGGAGCGTGCGTCCTATGACGGCCATGGCAATATTGCCGAGACGCCTTTGCAGGAATTGCGCGCCAGAGCCAGAGCCGAGGGGCTCTGGTGCCTGCAGCTCAAGCCCGAAAGCGGCGGGGCCGGCCTTGGCAAGGTTGGCATGGCCGTGTGCTACGAGGAGATGAACCGTTCCATTTTTGGCCCCGTCGTCTTCAATTCGGCGGCTCCCGATGATGGCAATATGATGTTGCTGGAGGCGATGGGCAGCGCCGAGCAGAAGCGCAAATGGCTTGATCCTATCGTCTCTGGCGCGGTGCGCTCGGCCTTCGCCATGACGGAGCCGCATCCGGGCGGCGGCTCCGACCCCGGCATGATCATGACGCGGGCGGTGCGCGATGGCGGCGGCTATGTCATTTCCGGGCGCAAATGGTTCATCACCGGTGCGCAGACCGCCAGCCATTTCATTGTGGTTGCCCGCACTTCGGATGACCCGCGGCACGGCCTGACGGCTTTTCTTTTTCACAAGGATCAGCCGGGCTGGCGCATTGCGCGGCGCATCGACATCATGGGGCCGGAGGAGCATGGCGGCCATTGCGAGCTGGAATTTGACGGCCTGCGCGTTACTGATGCCGATATTCTGGGCGGCGAGGGGCAGGGGCTGAAGGTGACGCAGGTGCGGCTTGGTCCGGCGCGTCTGACGCATTGCATGCGCTGGCTGGGTCTGGCCCGGCGCAGCATAGAGATCGCGCAGGATTATGCTGCCGTGCGTACCGGCTTTGGCCAGAAGCTGGCTGAGCGCGAGAGCATCCGGCTCATGCTGGGCGATATAGCCATGCGCATCGAGATCGGGCGATTGCTGGTGATGCGCGCGGCATGGGAACTCGATCAGGGGCGTTATGCCCGCAAGGAAATTTCCATGGCCAAGGTGCATGTGGCCCGCGTGCTGCATGATGCCGCCGATATCGGCATTCAGATCAATGGTGCGCGCGGCTATTCGCAGGATACGGTGCTCGAATGGATTTACCGCTATGCCCGGCAGGCGCGGCTCGTCGATGGCGCTGACGAAGTGCACAAAATGGTGCTCAGCGGCTTTCTCTCCAAGGAGGGGCGCGGCTTCTGGTCATGGCCCGTCGCATGACGCTGCAGCTTGATTTTGATCCCCGGCCGCTGGCTGATTTTCTGCGCGCGCAACTGGGCGGCCCGGGCGAGCCCGTGCTTGAACGCATCGGCGGCGGACAATCCAACCCAACCTATTTCCTGACCTATGGCGGCGAGGCCTTCGTGCTGCGCAAAAAGCCCGCAGGGCCGATCCTGCGCGGCGCGCATGCGGTGGAGCGCGAATACCGGGTTCTGACGGCGCTGGCCCGGACGGATGTTCCGGTGCCGGAAACGGTGCTGCTGTGCGAGGACCCCGGCATCATCGGCACGCCGTTCTATCTGATGCGCCGCCTGCATGGGCGGGTGTTTCATTCCGCCGCGCTGGAGGAGGCCGCTCCCCATGAGCGGCGCGGGATCTATCTCGCCATGGCGGAGGCGCTGGCGCGGTTGCACAGGGTGCGTCCAGAGACGGTCGGGCTTGGCGATTTCGGCAGGCCCGGCAATTATTTCCGCCGCCAGATCGACCGCTGGTCGCAGCAATGGCGCGATTCGCCGATGGAACGGATCGCCGATCTTGACCGGCTGATGGACTGGCTCAACGCTAACCTGCCGCCGGATGACGGACAGGTCGCCATTGCGCATGGCGATTTCCGGCTTGGCAATCTGATCTTCCACCCGCATGAACCAAGGGTTCTCGGCATATTGGACTGGGAACTCTCGACGCTTGGCCATCCGCTGGCCGATCTAGGCTTTTGCGTCATGCCCTGGCACTCCAGCCCCGACGAATATGGCGGGATTATCGGGCTCGACCGGGCGGCGATGGGCATTCCGGGCGAAGAGGAATTCGTGCAGCATTATTTCGCACATGCGGCTGCGACAAACCCGTTGTTGCCGTTTCACATTGCCTTTGCGCTATTCCGGTTTGCCGTGATTTTCGTCGGCATTGCCGACCGCGCGCGTCAGGGAAATGCGGCGGGCGATGCAACCTCGGCCGCACCGCGTCTTGCTGCCCGCTTTGCTGCCCGCGGTCTGGAAGCCGTGCGGAATGTCTAGATTTTCGTGGCTGCCTGTACCAGCCAGTCGGGCATGAGCGAAACCAGCCGGGCCTCGATCACGATATCCGCACCGCTCAATATTGCGCCGCCGACGAAGATCAGAACCGCTGCAAGAATGTCATTGGCGATGCGGCCGCTCAGGCGGGTCAGGAGGCGCCCGCGCGCGGCAAGGCGCGAAATGCCGAATCCCGCCAGCAGCAGGGCCAGCGCCGCGCCAAAGGCAAAGGCGGTCATGGTGATGACGGCGCTCGCCAGCGAGCCGCCGCTGGCCGCAAGGGCAAAGGCCGCGCCCAGGGTGGGGCCGACACAGGGCGCCCAGGCAAAGGCCAGAATGACGCCGGCAAGGAACTGGCCCCGCAGGCCGAGTCTGCCCTGCATCTGCCCGAGCCGGTCGGCAAAACCGGCAAGAGGTCCGAGCGCAGCCTCGGCTTTCAGTCCAAGGGCCGGAATCAGCATGATCAGGCCAAAGGCCACCATCAGCGCAGCAGCAATATTGCGGATAAAGCCCGCTTCGCCGAACTCGATGCTGAAGCTGGCGAGCACGCCGCCGACCAGACCGAATGTCACGGCAAGGCCAAGCGCCAGCATCAGCGGCCCGCTGGCGTTTCTGGCGCGCGCACCGGCGATCACGATGGGCGCAAGCGGGAGTACGCAGGGCGACACGATGGTGAGCAGGCCAGCCATAAAGGCAAGAAGCAGCGTGATCATCCGTTCAAAGCGGCTTTCAGCACGTCGACCACATCCTTTTCCGAAGTGCTCCACGACATGCGGGTGATTTCCTTGCCGCCCCTGTAGGCAATGAGGGTTGAACGCGGGCATTTGAGCGCGGCGACAATATCCTTCTGGTTGTCGTAATCGACGCGGTAGAAGCTGATCTTGGCGTAATCGCTGGCAGCAAGGCTGGAGAGAATGGAAGCCTGCGCATGGCATTGCAGGCACCAGGGCGCATAGACATGCACCACGACCGGCTTGCCGGACCTGATCATTTTTTCAACGTCGCTGGCAACATAGGGCTGCAATTCAAGCGCAGCGGCGGGCCGGGCAAAAGCCACAAGCCCGGTGGCCATCATAAGACCTGAAGAGAGAAGCATTCGGCGCGATAACATGATGAACCTCCGTTTTGTCTGTTTACGGCGGTTTGTGCGGCCCGGATGCAGCATCACGTCTTTGTGATGCGGCCCGCCGCCTATCCCCGGCAGAGGATGGCGGCAGGCGCTTGATCAGCGGTTCAGTGACCCTGATAACGCGGGCCGGGACGATTATAGCCTCCGGCCGCACGGATTGCGTCAAAAACGGCAAGAGGCGTTGCTGGCATGTCGATTTTCGTAATGCCATAGCCGCGATACAGCGCATCGGCTACCGCATTCATCACCGCCGGGCTTGAGCCGATGGAGCCGGCCTCGCCAGCGCCCTTGAGGCCCATTGGATTGCTGGTCGAGGGGATGTTGCGCGTCTCGAATTCATATGAGGGCACGTCATCGGCGCGCGGCAGGGCGTAATCCATCAGGCTGGCGGTCAGCAACTGGCCGTCTTCGCTGAAGACGGTGCGCTCGAACAGCGCCTGTCCGATGCCCTGCC
The DNA here is from genome assembly GCF_056032725.1 of Methylocystis sp. sgz306128. Lineage (NCBI taxonomy): Bacteria > Pseudomonadati > Pseudomonadota > Alphaproteobacteria > Hyphomicrobiales > Methylocystaceae > Methylocystis > Methylocystis sp. sgz306128. The sequence goes on along the minus strand of NZ_JBVYWO010000003.1, from coordinate 338,269 downwards.
CGATGCCGCCATGCACCTGACCAGCCAGAAGCAGCGGGTTAAGCGTCATGCCGAAGTCGTCGACGACATGATATCCGACAATCCGGGTTGTGCCGGTCTCGGGGTCGATCTCGACCTCACAGACGTGGGTTCCGTTGGGATAGGTTGCTTCCGGCGGCTCGTAGGACGCCACCGCTTTCAGTTGCGATGGTTTGGCCTTGGGCGAGGCGGCGATCTCGGCATAGGTGACAGCGCGGTCGGTGCCCGCGATGCGGATGGCGCCATTGGCGATCTCGACATCGGACGGCGCTGCCTCCAGCATGTCGGCGGCCAGATCCTTCAGTTGCAGCGAGAGCTTTTCCGAAGCCAGATTGAGCATGGCCGCGCCCACCGGGATGGAGCGCGATCCGCCGGTTCCGTGGCCGGTCGGCACGGCTTTCGAGTCGCCCTGAATGAGCGTGACCTGTTCAAGCGGCACATCCAGATAGTGCGCCACCACCTGCGCATAGGCCGTGGCATGGCCCTGTCCGTTGGACTGGGTGCCGACACGCATGGTGAATGTGCCGTCCTTGTTCAGTTCGACCGAGCCTTCCTCGCCGTCGCCCCATGCGGTGCATTCGATGTAGGACGCAAAGCCGATACCACGCAGTTTGCCGGACTTGGCGGAGGCCTTCGCGCGTTTTTCAAAGCCCTTGTAATCGGCTTTGAGCAATGCGGTTTTCATCGCGCCCTCGAAATCACCAACATCATAGGTGCGGTGAGTCTGCGTGCGGTAGGGCATCTGCTTCGGCTTGATGAAATTGCGTGCGCGGATCACGTCGCGGCCGATGTTCATCTCGCGGGCGCAGGCATCGACAAGGCGCTCCAGCACATAGGCGGCCTCAGGGCGTCCCGCGCCGCGATAGGCATCCACGGGAACCGTATGTGTGTAGACGCCGCGCACCCGGCCGGCATAGGCCTTGATATCATAGCATCCGGTGGCCATGGACATGCCGAGCCAGGGAATATAGGGCGCGAATGTCGAGAGATAGGAACCAAGCCCGCCCAGAATATCGACTTTCATGGCGACGAAGCGGCCCTTCTCGTCCATCGCCATCCGGGCTGTGGTGAGATTGTCGCGGCCCTGCGTGTCGGCCACGAAATGTTCCGAACGGTCGCCCACCCATTTCACCGGCTTGCCCAGCCGTCTGGCGGCTTCCAGCACCAGCGGATATTCGCGGTAGACGAAGCCTTTCGTACCGAATCCGCCGCCGACATCCGGCGTTTTCACGTGGAGGCTGCCCGGCGCGATCTGCATGATCTTCGATACGATGCCGCGGATGGAATGCACCCCCTGCGATCCTGTCGTCAGGGTGAATTCCTGCTTGCGCGCATCATAGGCGCCAATGGCTGAGCGGGTTTCCATGTAATTGGCGACAACGCGGTTGTTGACAACCGTAATGCTGACCACCTTGGCCGCACTGGCGAATATGGCCTCTGTCGCGGCGAGATCGCCCATGGTGGCTTCATAGGCAATATTGCCGGCGGCGAAGGGCCAGACCTGCGCTGCGCCCGGCGCGATGGCCTGTTCGATGGTGGCGACGGCGGGTTTCGACTGATAATCGACCTCGATCAGTTCGGCGGCGGCGCGCGCCTGCGCCAGAGTGTCCGCCACGATGAGCGCCACTGCATCCCCCACATGCTGCACCACGTCCTTTGCCAGCACGGGATAGACAGGCAATTCCATCTCGACGCCGTCAGGCACGCCGCTGCACGGCAGCGGCCCGAGGTGAGCGATATCCGCCGCTGTCAGGATCAGGCGAATGCCCGGCGCTGATTTTGCCGCCTCGATGTCGCTGATCGTGAAGGTAGCGTGGGCATGGGGGCTGCGCAGCACGAATGCATTCAGCACGCCCTTTGGCTGAATATCGTCGGTATATTGTCCTTTTCCCGTGGTGAAGCGCACATCTTCCACGCGTCGGGCGGACTGGCCTATGCCAAATTTCATCGGTTTCATACCAAAATCCTTGTTTTCGTATGTTGAGCGCGCACAAGCGCGAATGATTGCGGTGGCATGCAGTGGAACGCGTCGGACTCAGACGGGCAGGTCGCCGCCGCGCTTTCCGGCCAGCAGCCATCCAGATGCTGTCGTCCAGACAGGAGATCGTTTCAGAGCCACCGGGCAAACCTATTCGACGGGCTCGCCCGCATTGTACCAGCCGAGAAAACCGGGCGCGAAATGCGTATCTACATCCGTGCGCCCCGCCGCCTGCGCCATGGCGAAGGCTGTTTTCGAGCGGTTGCCGGAGCGGCAGCTCAGGATGACGCGCTTGCCGGCCGGCAGGCGGCTGACGTCGAATGCGGAGAGCGGATTAAGCACGGAGCCGGGAATATGTCCGGCGGCAAACTCGTTGGGCTCGCGCACGTCCACGACCACCAATGATCCGTCGGCCATGCCCGCCTTCAAAGCCTCGATTGAAATTTCCTTCGGCCCAGACATGTAAGATCCTCGCTGTAATCCAATGCGGCGCACGATAAAGCGCTAACATCAGCGAGGCAAGTGACGCCGAACGAAAAGCGCCAGCCTTGCGGATTTTTTCCAGTTTGAACGAAGGTTGAGCCTGCGGCGACCTAAAACGGCGCTGTGCGCATCTGGTTTTCGGACGCGACAACGATTATGACTTGAATTCTGTCTCTTAAAGTTCGGAGTCGATCTTGTCCGCTTCTGCCCCCGCCGCTTTTGTCTGGAACGACGCTTTTCTGCTGGAAGACCAGCTCACCGAGGATGAGCGCATGATCCGCGACGCCGCCCGCAGCTTCGCGCAGAGCGAACTCGCGCCGCGCATTGAGAAGGCCTATCTTGATGAGACGACAGATCCCGGCCTTTTCCGCCTGATGGGTGAAGCGGGGTTGCTTGGCGTCACGGCGCCGGAAAAATACGGCGCAGCCGGGGCGGGTTATGTCTCTTACGGGCTGGTGGCGCGCGAGGTGGAGCGGGTTGACTCGGGCTATCGCTCGATGATGTCGGTGCAATCCTCTCTGGTGATATATCCTATTCAGGCTTATGGCAGCGAAGCGCAGCGGCAGAAATATCTGCCTGATCTCATCTCCGGCAGGAAAATCGGCTGTTTCGGCCTTACAGAGCCCGATGCAGGCTCCGACCCTGCGGGCATGAAAACCCGTGTCGAGAAGATCGCGGGCGGCTATCGACTCAATGGCGCAAAAATGTGGATATCGAACGCGCCGATCGCCGATGTCTTTGTTGTCTGGGCCAAATCGGCCGCGCATGACAACGAGATCCGCGGCTTCATTCTCGAAAAAGGCATGAAGGGCCTTTCCGCGCCGAAAATCGACGGCAAGCTGTCGCTGCGCGCGTCCATCACCGGCGAAATCGTCATGGACAATGTCGAAGTGAGCGAGGAGGCGCTTCTGCCCGGCGTTTCCGGCCTCAAGGGGCCGTTCGGCTGCCTCAACCGCGCCCGTTATGGCATATCCTGGGGTGTGATGGGCGCTGCGGAGGATTGCTGGCACCGCGCTCGCCAATATGGGCTGGATCGCCGGCAGTTTGGCAGGCCGCTCGCAGCCACGCAGCTCTATCAGAAGAAGCTTGCCGACATGCAGACAGAGATCACGCTCGGATTGCAGGGCTCTCTGCGCGTCGGCCGCCTGATGGATGAAGGCCGGATGGCGCCGGAGATGATCTCGCTGATGAAGCGCAACAATTGCGGCAAGGCGCTCGATGTTGCGCGCGCTGCCCGCGACATGCACGGCGGCAACGGCATCCAGATCGGCTATCACGTCATGCGCCATGCCGCCAATCTGGAAACCGTCAATACCTACGAGGGAACGCATGACGTGCATGCGCTTATTCTGGGCCGCGCGCAGACCGGCATTCAGGCCTTCTTCTGATGAGCCCGCTCGACGGCATCAGGGTTATCGAGCTGGCGCGCATTCTGGCCGGGCCATGGATCGGCCAGACGCTGGCTGATCTGGGCGCGGACGTGATCAAGGTCGAAAGCCCCGAGGGTGACGATACCCGCAGTTGGGGGCCGCCCTTCATTGAAACGGCGGGTGAGAGCTCTGCTGCCTATTATCACGCCTGCAACCGCGGCAAGCGGTCGGTGGTCGCGGATTTTACCAGCCCTGAGGGCCGGGATCTGGTTCGGAGGCTCGTTGCGACAGCCGATGTGCTGATCGAGAATTTCAAGGTTGGCGGCCTGAAGAAATATGGCCTCGATTATGAGAGCCTGAAGGCACTCAACCCGCGCCTCATCTATTGCTCGGTTACGGGATTTGGCCAGAGCGGGCCTTATGCGCAGCGCGCGGGCTATGATTTCATGATTCAGGGCATGGCGGGAATCATGGATCTTACCGGCCAGCCCGAGGGCGAGCCGCAGAAAATGGGCGTGGCTTTTGCCGATATATTCACCGGGCTTTATGGTGTCATCGGCATTCAGGCGGCGCTGATCCAGCGGGGAAAGACCGGACTTGGCCAGCATATCGATATGGCCTTGTTCGACTGCATGAGCGGTGTCCTTGCCAATCAGGCGATGAATTATCTGGCCAGCGGCGTCGCGCCCAGACGCCTTGGCAATGCCCATCCTAATATCGCGCCCTATCAGACCTTCAGGGTTGCCGACGGCCATGTCATCATTGCCGTGGGCAATGACGGCCAGTTTCAGCGTTTGTGCGGCGTGCTCGGGCTTGATGTGCTTGCCGCGGACGCGCGCTTCGCCACCAATGCGCTGCGTGTTAAAAACCGAGCTGAACTGACTTCGGCGCTTGGCGCCGCGCTCGCCTCATGGCCGCGCGATGCGCTGCTTGCAGCAATGGAAGCGGCGATTGTTCCTGCCGGGCCGATCAACAGCGTCGCCGATGTTTTTGCTGATCCGCAGTTTCAGCATCGCGGTATGAAAATCGAGGTGGACGGCGTGCCGGGTCTGCGGACCCCGTTGAAATTCTCCGACGCCGAACTCGCGCTCAGCCGCCGCGCGCCCAACAAGGGCGAGCATAATGCGCAGGTGCTGGCCGAACTGGAGACCGGCAAGAAGGCGTAATGCCTGAATGCGCTGTCGTTTTGTGCAGCGCCAACAGCGAGACCGGTTCAGACCTCTGGTTCACCGACAAGGCTTGCCGATCTGGTCATCCGGCTTGTTGTGCGCTGAGCAATGTTTTTGTGCGAGGCGGCAATATTGTCGAGAAACTGCCGGGCGCTGTTCTCCCAGGAATAGCGCGCTGCAAGATCAAGCGCCGCATCGCGCGGAATATCCAGCGCCGCAAGACAGGCGCTTTGCAGGTCCTCATCGAGCACGCCCGCGCCTGAGCCGCCGATGACATCAAGCGGGCCGGCAACCGGAAAGGCGGCGACGGGCAGGCCGCTGGCCAGCGCCTCAAGCAGAACAATGCCGAATGTGTCGGTGCGGCTGGGAAAGCAGAATACATCGGCGCTGGCGTAAAATTCGGCTAGTTCGATGCCGGATTTCATGCCCACGAAATGCGCGTCGGCATAGCGCGCCTGCAGCGATGCGCGGGCAGGACCATCGCCGACGATGATCTTGCTACCGGGCAGGTCAAGCCGCAGGAAGGCTTCGATGTTTTTTTCCACCGCCACTCGGCCGACATAAAGAAATATCGGCCCCTTGAGCGCAAGGTCGCGTCGCCGGGCGGGCGAGAACATCTGGCGGTCGACCCCGCGCGACCAGCGCATGAGATGGGTGAAGCCGCGCGCTGCCAGTTCGGTCTCGACGCTGGCGGTGGAGACCATTGTACCGCTGCTCCTGTTATGGAAGCGGCGCATCAGGCCATAGGTGAAGCTGAGCGGCACCGGCGCCCGCGCGGCGATATATTCCGGGAAACGCGTGTGATAAGAGGTGGTGAAGGCGCGTCCCGTGCTCATGCAATAGCGCCGTGCCGCAAATCCGATCGGTCCTTCGGTGGCAATATGCACATGATCGGCGCGAGATTGTTCTATATACCGGCCAAGCTGGCGCGACGTGACCAGCGAAAGCCGGATATCTGGATAGGTCGGCAGGGGCAGGGTGCGGAATTCCTTCGGCGTGACGAAGGTAAACCGCGCATCCAGTTTCTGCGCCGCCGCCGTCATCGCCCTGAGCGAATGGACGACGCCGTTGACTTGCGGCGTCCAGGCGTCGGTGGCGATCAGGATATGCATCAGGCGGCCGCCTGATCCGCAGTCTCCGGCCCGGCATCGACCAGCAGAAGGTGCTGGCGTTGTTCGACCTCCTTGTGCCAGTGCAGAATCTCCATCCGGCCATCCTCATGCTCGGCAATGGCGGTGCAGGATTCAACGAAATCGCCGGTGTTCATATAGGTGATGCCTTCAATGTCGCGGATCGTGGCATGGTGGATATGGCCGCAGATGATCCCGTCCGCACCCGCGCGGCGCGCCTCGTCCGCAAGCGCGGTTTCGAAGGCTCCGATGAAATTGACGGCTTTTTTCACCTTGAGCTTGGCCCAGGCTGAGAAGGACCAATAGGGAAAGCCGAGCTTGCGGCGGAAGAAATTGAAATATCGGTTGACGAAAACCGCGAAATCATAGGCCCAGTCGCCGAGATAGGCGAGCCAGCGCGCGTTATGCACAACAAGATCGAATTCGTCTCCATGCATGATCAGGAAGGTTTTGCCGTCGGCGGTGAGGTGCTGCGCGCGGCGCTGGATCGCGATGCCGCCAAAGGTCAGCTTGACGAACTGCCGGGCAAACTCGTCGTGATTGCCGGGGATATAAACCATTTTCGTGCCCTTGCGGGCCTTGCGCAGCAGTTTCTGCACCACGTCATTGTGCGATTGCGGCCAATACCAGCCGGATTTCAGACGCCATCCGTCGATGATGTCGCCGACAAGATAAATTGTATCGGCATCGTTCACCCTGAGAAAGTCGAGCATCAGTTCGGCCTGCGAGGCTTTCGAGCCCAGATGCAGGTCTGAAATGAAGAGGGTACGGTAACGGCGGGTGGATTTTGTCTTGACCACGGCTTTTATCCTGTTGACGCAGGAAGCTTAGCCAGTTTCATGTTGCGTCTGTATGACAGTGCCGCGCAAGCCCTGAATCACGGGCGATCGGGGCTGGTCCTGCAGGAGAAACGGGTCGTGTTGCTGGGAATTTGCCTGAAATTGCTCTCGACCATCGCCTTTACGGTGATGAATGCGCTCATCCGTGCCGAATCAGCCGAAGTGCCGACCGGCGAAATGGTGTTTTTCCGGTCTGCTCTGGCCATGATGGTTCTGGTGGGCTGGCTGCACGGGCGCGGGCAGTTTCCACGGGCGATTTTCACCAAACGCCCTTTCGGCCATCTGCTGCGCGGGCTGATCGGCTCCGGCGGCATGTTTTTCGGCTTCGGGTCGCTGGCCTTGCTGCCCTTGCCGGATGTCACGGCCATCGGCTTCGTGACGCCGCTGATCGGCGTGGCTCTTGCCGCGCTCATTCTGAAGGAAACTGTGCGCATCTATCGATGGTCGGCGGTTGGCGTCGGCTTTATCGGCGTTCTCATCATGCTTTACGACCAGTTGGGGCTGGCTTCGGCCATTGCCGGCGGGAGGGGCGCAGGCGCGCTCCTGGCGCTGGCCGGCGCTGCCTGTTCGGCCGCGGCCATGACACAAACCCGGCGTCTGACCCAGACCGAGCAGACCGGTGCCATTGTGTTCTATTTCTCGCTCCTGACGACAATCATGGGTCTGGCCAGCGCCTTTCTGCCGCTGCTGGCGCCGGACCGGGGCGAGATCGGGCGCTGGCTGCTGTCGCAGAGCTGGGTCTGGCCGGGCTGGGCCGGATTGGCTTTCCTTCTTGGCATAGGCGTGCTTGGCGGATCGGCGCAGATTCTGATGACGGAATCCTACCGGCTTGCCGATGCCTCTGTCGTCGCGGCGTTCGATTACACATCGATGTTGTGGGCCAGCCTTATCGGTTTTTTTGCGTTCGGCGATCTGCCGTCCGGCCTTGTCGTCAAAGGTGCCGTCATCGTCGCCGCGTCCGGCATTTTCGTGATCTGGCGCGAGCACAGGCTGGGATATCTTGCCAGCGGCACGCGCGCGCCGCCACTTTCCTGATGCCGTTTGCCGCTTAAAAATCGTTCTTTATTTCAAACAAATTTGGTATGATCCGCGCCGGAGGCTCCATGGGTATCGAAGGCAAGGACAAGGTCAAGGTGCTGGAAGCGGGCGCAACGGCGCTCAGCGGCCAGCTGGGCAAAACGGTGCAGCGCCTGCGCAAGGCGACCAATTATTCTATTTCCGAATTGTCCGAACAATCGGGCGTCGCCAAATCGATCATCAGCCAGATTGAGCGCAACGAAACCAATCCGACATTGGCGACCATGTGGCGGCTGGCGCAGGCGCTGGACGTCTCGATTGAGAAGATGCTGCAACGCTCCGACGACGAGCCCTTCGTCGAGAAGACCTCCAAGGGAGACACGCCGCTGCTGATTTCAGATGACGGCAAATGCCGTCTTGATATTACCGGCTGGATCAAGACCGTCGACTGGCTGCAATGGTATGATTTTCGCGCCGAGCCCGGCGGCGTGCTTGAATCTGACCCGCACCAGCGTGGCTCCATCGAATCGCTTTCCGTGCTGGAAGGGGAACTCGAGGTCGAGGTCGGCGGCGTTATCGAGCGCGCCGGACCGGGCGAGACCCTGCGCTATCGCTGCGACCGGCATCACGTTATCCGCAACCGCTCCGGCAGGCCGGCGCATGCCACCATGGTCTGCATTCTGAAAGCGGCGGTGATGGAATAGGGGTGGAACAACAGGCGCAGGCTGACATGCCAGCCATGTGTTATTTTCATGCCGGTTTGACGCAATCAACTTTATTCTGCCGTAATATCGTTGTTCCTGATGCCTTTATTCTCCCGGTTACCGCGCCCTGATGTCCTCGCTCCCGCTGCCTTCATTTTCGCTGCGCTCGTTCTCGCCTGCGTTTCAGCTTTCGTTCCTGTGCGGGGCGATTTATTTTTATGTCGGCATTTTTGCTCCATTCTTTCCGATATGGCTGGCGGCGCGGGGGCTTGATTCGGCACAGATCGCCATTGTCATCGCGGTGCCGCTGATCGCCCGCGTGATCGGCAATCCGATTGTGCTGGGGCTGGCCAATCGCCGCAATGCCGTCGGCGAGACAATTGTTTTCGGCGCTTTGGCGACATTGGCGGGCTATGTGGCGCTCACCTTCGCCCACGGGTTCTGGCCGATCATGATCATCACCGGCGTGACCTTCCTGTTTCAGGGCTCGCTGATGCCCCTGAGCGACGTGCTCATCCTGCATCAGGTGGAGGATGATTCCACGCTTCATTACGGCACGATCCGTTCATGGGGCTCGATTCTGGTGCTGGTCGGCATGGTGATGAGCGGCTTTCTCGCCGGAATTCTGCCATCGGAGGCGATTATCTGGCTGCTGGTTATGGCCGCCGTCATTCAGGCGCTGACGGCGGTCAACCTGCTGTCCAGCAACAAGCCGCGCGCCGCACGGGCGGCCAAGCCGCAGATCAGAGAGCGGATCCTGCGCGTCGATCTTGTGGTTCTGGTGATAGTCGCGGCATCGCTGGTGCAATGCAGTCATGCGATGATCAACACATTCGGTTCGATCGACTGGCGCGGGCGCGGCCATTCGGATGCGTTCATCGGGCTGGCCTGGGCGATGGGTGTTTTCACCGAGATCATCATGTTTCAGGTTGCCGGGCGTTATCTGGGCGGCGCAGCCAATGCCATGACATTTTTCATGGTGGGGGCGGTTTCCGCGATCCTGCGCTGGAGCATTACCGGCTTCGATCTTGGCGGAACCGGCATCATGGCGACGCAGGCCATGCATGGACTGAGCTTCTGCGCCACGCACCTTGGCACGATGTATCTGATCTCCCGCCTGGTGCCCAGCAGCCGTCTGGCGCAGGCGCAGGGCTATTACGGCGCAGCCAATTCGTTGTTCATGGCGCTGGCCACGACCGCCTGCGGCCCGATCTATGCCGAATGGGGCCGTCCGGGCGCTTTTTTCATGATCGCACCGGCCGTTCTGGGCCTTGGCATGATCCTTCTTGTCTGGCGCCTGCGCCGCAGCGGCGGCCTAGCCCCAGAGGGCGGGACGGGGTGGATGTACGAGTGAGCCGTTGTACTCAAGGCCGTTTTCGCGGTCTTTGGCCAGCAGCAGCGGCCCATCGAGATCAACAAACCGGGCCTGCGGCGTGAGCAGCATCGCTGGAGCCATGGCCAGCGACGTGCCGACCATGCAGCCGATGAAAAGGCTGAAACCGAGCGCACGCGCAGCTTCGGCCAGCGCCAGCGCCTCGGTGAGGCCGCCGGTTTTGTCCAGCTTGATATTGACCGCGTCATAAAGCGGGCGAAGGGCGGCCAGACCCTGACGATCATGCACCGATTCATCGGCGCAGACGGCGATGGGGCGCGGCAGACGGGCCAGCAGGCCATCCTGCCCGGCCGGGAAGGGCTGCTCGACGAGCGCGACGTCTGCCGCGACGCAGGCGGCTATATTTTCTGCATAGAGCGCTTCGCTCCAGGCTTCGTTGGCATCGACGATCAGCACGGCATCGGGCGCGGCCTGGCGCACGGAGCGCAGGCGCGCGGCGTCTCCGGCGCCGCCGAGCTTGATTTTCAGCACCGGCCGACCGGCGGCGGCCTTCGCGGCCGCAGCCATGCTTTCCGGCGTGCCGAGCGAGAGCGTATAGGCGGTTGTCGCCGGGCTGAGGCGGTCAAGTCCGGCCAGCACGAAAGCCGGCACGCGGGATTTTTTCGCCTCCAGATCCCACAGAGCACAATCTACGGCGTTGCGCGCCGCGCCTGCGGGCAGGGCGTTCTGCAATTCATGACGATCGAGCCCGTTCTCGATCGCGGCGCGGATGGATTCTATCTGCTGCGTGACCGAATCAAGCGTCTCGCTATATCGGGCATAGGGCACGCATTCGCCGCGTCCCCTTATGCCGTTCTCGTTCAAATCTATGGTGAGCACATGCGCGTGTGTGCGGCTTCCTCTTGAAATAACAAAGGCTTGTGCAAGCTCGAAGCTCTCGTGCGTGATATGGAGCTGGCGTGTCATGCGGTCTTTCATTATGTTCGTATAAGCTGCGGCGGTCCTATGATAAAGGGTCCGGTGGTGTGCTTGGCTTATAGCTCCGGTGAATGATGCGGGCAAATATCGGTTTTTCTCCGTCGCAGGATGGCAATCAGCTCGTATTGGCGCTGACGGGCGACTGGAGCGTGGCATCCGGCGCGGAACTGGAGAAACAGGCCGGAGAACTGTCGCGCCAGGGCGAAGGGCAGGCGGCGGTCGCGCTTGACCTGAGCGGCATCGAACAGCTCGATACGGCGGGCGCCTGGGTGATCGACCGGGCGAGGGCGCTTCTGGCGGAGCGGAAAATCAGCGTTTCTCTCACCGGTGTCAGCGAAACGCAGGCCATTCTGCTGCGTGAGGCGCATTTTCGCATATTTGAACCGGCCAAGCGCGAGTCGTTTTCCCTGTTCATTTCTTTTCTGGCCGATATCGGGTCCAGCGTCGTCTTTGCGCTGAAGGACCTTTTCGCCGGCATGGCGTTTCTGGGCGAAATGATGACAGCCCTTGTGCGGCTGGCAAAGCGTCCGCGCCGGTTCCGTCTGACATCGCTGGTGTTTCAGATTGAGCGTATCGCCTTCCGTTCCGTACCCATCGTCGGGCTGATCAATTTTCTTGTCGGGTGCATTGTCGCCCAGCAGGGCATTTTTCAGCTGCAGCGTTTTGGTGCCGCGCCTTTTGCCGTCGATCTGATCGGCATTCTGGTGTTGCGCGAACTGGCGGTGCTCCTCACCTCGATTATGATCGCCGGCCGTTCCGGCTCTGCCATTACGGCCGAGCTGGGCTCGATGAAGATGCGCGAGGAAATCGACGCCATAAGGGTGATGGGCCTTGATCCGAATGAAGTGCTCATCGTGCCGCGTGTGCTGGCGCTGGTGATCAGCTTGCCGATCCTGACCTTTCTTGGCGACATGACGGCCCTTTTTGGCGGATTGGTGACTGCATGGCTTTATGGCGACATATCTCCGCCGGTGTATCTGGACCGGTTGCAGGAGGCCATCGGCCTCAACACATTTCTCGTGGGTCTGATCAAATCGCCGTTCATGGCGCTGGTGATCGGGCTCAATGCCTGCGTCGAGGGCTTTGCTGTCGGCGGCTCGGCGGAATCCCTTGGCCGGCAGGTGACGGCTTCTGTCGTCAAATCCATTTTCATGGTGATCGTCGTAGATGGTTTGTTCGCCGTCTATTTTGCCGGTGTGCATTATTGAGGCCGCGATGACTGCTCCTGACCGCCATTCCGCTTCTCCCGTCATTCTTGCCGCGAAGAAGCTTGTCGTCGGCTTCGGGCCGAAGATCATTCTTGACGGGCTCGATCTCGATGTGCGCCGCGGCGAAATTCTGGGCTTTATCGGCCCGTCCGGCAGCGGCAAATCCGTACTCACCCGCGCCATTCTTGGCCTTACGCCGATCCGCAGCGGCACAATCGAGGTCTTCGGGCAGGATATAAGCCAGCTGAGCAAGGTGCAATTGCAGCGCATAGAGCGGCGATTCGGTGTCATGTTCCAGCAGGGCGCCTTGTTCTCGGCGCTCACCGTCAAACAGAATATTCAGGTGCCGATGCGGGAATATCTGCATTTCAGCCAGGAACTGATGGATGAACTGGCCATGCTCAAGATCGATCTTGTCGGTCTGGCGCGCGACTCTGCCGATAAATATCCATCCGAACTCTCCGGCGGCATGATCAAGCGCGCGGCTCTGGCGCGGGCGCTTGCGCTTGATCCGGACGTGCTGTTTCTCGACGAGCCGACGTCCGGTCTCGATCCGATCGGCGCGGGCGAATTTGACGAACTCATCGTCACCTTGCAGAAGACACTCGGACTGACGGTCTTCATGGTGACACATGACCTTGATAGTCTTTACAGCTCCTGTGACCGTGTTGCGGCGCTTGGATCAGGACGAATTATCATGGAAGGGCCGATTTCTGAGCTGGAAGCCTCGAATGATCCTTGGCTTCATGCCTATTTCCACGGTAAAAGATCGCGTATCCTGCAGGATGCAGTGATTCATTCTTGATGATCGGGCATTGAATGGAGACCCGTGCAAACTATGCACTGATAGGCGCTTTCACGCTGGCGATGATCGCTGCGGGATTTCTTTTTGTATATTGGTTCTCGGGCGGCACAAAGACCGTAGGCCTGAAGCAATATCAGATCATCTTTGCCGGGTCGGTTTCGGGGCTTTCGCGCGGCTCCTACGTGCTGTTCAACGGCGTGCGCGTCGGCGAAGTCCAGCAGATCGACCTCGTTGCAGACGACCCCAGCCATGTGGCGGCGCTCGTGTCCGTCGCCGCGCATACGCCGATCAAATCCGATACAAAGGCACGGCTGGAATTTACCGGCCTGACCGGCGTCGCCGCCATAGCCATGACGGGCGGATCGGCAACCTCGCCGCCGTTGCCGGTTCCTGCTGACGGCGGACCACCCATAATCAATGCCGAGCGTTCCGATCTCCAGAATCTGCTGGAATCCGTTCAGGGGCTTTCCGCCAAGGCGGATTCCGTTCTTGCGAAAGCCGACAAGATTTTCGGCGACAATGCCGATTCCATCCACAATACTGTCAAGAATGTCGAGGATTTCTCGCAGACGCTGGCCAGCAACAAGGACGGCATCAATGCCTTCCTGAAGGGTGTTGGCGATCTTGGCAGCACTGTCGGGCCGCTTGCCGACAAACTGAAACTGCTTTCCGGCGATGCCGATACGCTCGTCAAGGCTGTTGATCCCGATCAGGTGCGCAACATTGTGCATAATCTCGATCAGTTTTCCGGTGTGCTTGCGGATAACAAGGCCTCGCTCAAGGATATTATCACTAATGCGCGGGATCTGACGGCAAAGCTCAATGCGACGGCTGATAAGCTCGATGGCCTCGTTGCCACCATGAACGGCGTTGTGTCCTCGCCAGACGGCAAGGGCATGTTCGCCAATATATCCGATGCCGCCCGCTCAATTCATACGCTGGCTGTCAATCTTGACAAGCGCACCGCGGAAATGAGTGCTGGCATCAACCGCTTCACGGGGCCGGGGCTGCGCGATCTTGAAAGCCTGACGAGCGATGCCCGCCATTCGCTCAACGAGGTGAACCGATCGCTGCGTTCGCTGCAATCCAATCCGCAGCAATTCATCTTCGGCGCCAAGCCCGAATTGCCCGATTATAAGGGGAACTGATATGAGGCGGCTGTTGCTCGCAGGCGGAACCGTGTTGTTGCTGGCAGGCTGCGCCAGCGCGCCGCCCGCTTCCTATGATTTATCGGCCTTGCGGACCGAGTTGCCCGCAGGCCGCAAGGTTGCCGCGCAACTGGTGGTTTCGACGCCGCTGGCCGGAGAATTTCTCGATTCGCGGCGGATTCTCGTGCGCCATGGCGAAAATGAGCTGGCTTATCTGCCGGGCGCGGAATGGGCCTCGCGCCTGCCTGAAATGGTGCAGGCGCGGCTTGTGCAAAGTTTTGAGAACACGCATCGCGTGATTCATGTGGCCCGGCCCGGCGGGCGCATCGTGCCTGACGACCAGTTGGACACGGAAATTCGCGCCTTTGAATGGAACCCCGGTACCGGCGAGGTGGTTGTCGAGATTGAAGCCAAGCTGATCAATGACCGAACCGGCAAAATTGTCGCGACGCAGACATTCAGGCATGCGGCTGCGCAATCGGGGACTGATCCGCAGGCCGTCACTGCCGGGCTGGATAGTGCGCTGACGGACGTCATGAAGCAGATTATCGGCTGGACTGCCAAAAGTCTTTAACGCTTGTCCGCGCGGCCTTGACCCGCCTTCTTCGCCTGCGACGGGGTGTGTGACATAAACTCCCCTCATGCTGGGCCCGTTGAAGCATGAGCCTGCCGGATGAAGCCGGAACTTATTGAGCGCATCGCATGAAAAACCCCGCATTACGCGGGGTTTTTGCTTTTCTGGTTGAGATATCCGGGGCTAGTCGAAGCGGCCTGCGGAATGGGCCAGCATCGTGTAGACCTTGCCGGTGTCAGAGACCAGATAGGTGCGTGTCAGGCTGCCGTCCCGGTCATTGCGGTTGACCTCGCCAAGCAGGCGCTCGAATTCCTGCATGTAGCGATCCACTGTTTCGCGGAAATCGGAATTGGTGCGATAACGGCGCCGGATTTCCTCGAAGGTGGTCTGACCCTGCTGGGTATAGAGCCGCCGCCCGAAGGCATTGCTCTCACCAGCGCGGTAGCGATCCCAGGCGTCAATGGCGGCATCGGCGTCCACCATGCGGGCAATGTCAAGCGAGAGCGAGTCAAGCGCCTGAACCGGAGCCGCTGCTGGCCGTGCGGTCTGGCGGTTCTCATCGTCGCGGGATGCACGGTTGAGCAGATCAGACAGCCAGCCGCCGCCCGAGCGTTCCTGCGCCGTCGGCGTCGTCTGCCGGGGCAGGGCCGCTGGCTGCTGGGCAGGCCTTGGCCGCACAATCTCCTCGCGCGGCGCCTGCGGCGCCGGAGCAGGTGCGGGCGGCACGTTGAAACGCGCCGGCGCCTCAGCAACAGGCTGGCGGACGGCTGGTTCAGGCGCGCGTGCTTTAGGCAGTGGCTCGGCGAAGCGACGATGGCCGACAGGGTTCTCCGGCGGGGCCACATCCAGGCCGCGGCCCGATCTGTTGGCGATTTCGGTCAGTTCGTTCAGCGCCTTCAGCTGGTCGGCGACGACCCGGCGCAGGGTTGCCGTCTGTGCTGCAGTTTCCTTCGGCAGTTCTTCGGTGTTGCGGCGCAGTTCCTCGCGCGTTGCGTCGAGTTCGCGGCGGATGGCATTGGACATCGACAGGAGTTCTTCGGTCGAATCCTTGAACTTCGAAGCGGTGCCGGAGAAAATCTCTTCCATTTCGGCCTTGGCCTGTTCGTAGGCGGCGCGCAGCGCGCTTGCCGTGCGCTCGCGCTCTTTTCCGGTTGTGGAGCGGATCGCCTCGAAATGCTGTCCGATGGACGATTGCGCCGTTTCCGTCGACTGGGCCAGATAGGCACCGATTTCACGGGCGCGCGCTTCGGCGTTGCGGAACGATTCTTCGATCATGCCGGCAAAAGCCCGCATGACGCTGTCGAGATCGTCGCTGCGCTCGTTGACGCGGCCCAGCAGCGATTCAAGGCTCTGAATACGCTGTTCAAGCGCGCCGTCCACCTCGCCCTGCGCCCGGAGCAATTCGCCGGACGTCTGGGCCAGCGCTTCGCCCTGCCGGCCAAGCTGTTCGGCAATGCCGGTGGCGTTGCCAAGCGTGGCGGCGGAAGTTTGCGACAGCGTATTGATCTGTTGATGGATGTTGGTCAGCGCCAGATCGAATTCCTTGACGCGGGCACCAAGGTTGTTCTCGATAAGGCCAAGGGCCTGATGCGTGTTTTTGGCCAGCGATTCCAGCGATTGGTTCTGGTTGCCGAGTTCTGCGAGCAGGGCGGCGAGTTCGCTGCTGATACGCGAATTCGTATCCTGCAGGGCATGTACGGATTCCTGCGTCTGTGCTTCGATGCTGGTGCGCATGGCCTCGCTCGACTGATCGAGAGCCGAGGTCAGTTCGTTTTGCTGGCGGGCCAGATGGTCGGCAATGGCGAAGCCGCGCGACTCGATGGCGCGGGCGACGAGATCGCCGATCGAAGCGATTTCGCGGGTCACGTCGCCACCACGTTCCTGCAGGGCCTGCACAAGGTCGCGCCCTTCGGTTTCGAGCAGGGTGCGGATGGAGACCGTGCCGGAATCGAGCGCGGAACTCTGCGCTTCGAGGATTCTGGCAATATCGTGCGCCCGTTCGCGCAGGATGTCCGCGACATTGGCGCTGCGGCTGTCGAGTTCCGAGGCCACGGCATCAAGACGCCGCACAACCCGCTCCTCGAATGTGGCAATGCGCTCGTCGAGCGTTCCGGCGATTTCGTGCGCGCGTCCGCCAAGCGTCTGATTGATCTCTTCCGCCTTGCCGGCCAGTGTTTCGGTAAGCGCCGTCGAATGCGCCAGCAGGATGGAGTCGATTTCGCCGACCTTGGCATCGAGGGCGCGGGTGACTTCGCTGCCGCCTTCGCTGAGCACACGGGCCACTTCTACCGCGCGGTGTGCGAGCATGTCGTTGAGCGCCGCCGAGCGGGCATCGAGGCCGGCATCGATCTTGGTGATAAGCGTATCGAAGGATGTGGAAATCTCGCTCGACTTGGTGACCGCGCGGCTTTCAAATTCAACGATACGGGCTTCGAGCTGCTCCGCAGTGGTGCGGGTTCTGATGTCGAGATCATTGAGGAAGGCATCGCCATGCACGGTGAAGGCTTCATTGACCGCGCTCAGACGTTCATCGACAATCGTCGTGAAGCGATCAGCCTCGCTGACGATCCGGTTGGTGAGTTCGCCGCCATGGGTAAGAATGGCGTCTTCAAACGCGTTGAGCCGCTCGACGAGAGTTTCGTTCACGCGTTCGCCATGCATACCGACGGCCGCAATGGTTTCGCTGGCGGTCTGGGCGAATTTCTGATCGAGCGTTCTGGCGTTTTGCGAGAAGGTCGAAAGGGCATTCTCGACGGTGGAAATGAACTGGGTGTTGAATGCTTCGCCCTGATAGGCCAGAGCGTTGACCGCGCCCTGAACTGTCTGCTGATATTCGGTGTGGAAGGCATCGCCATGGATGCGGATGGCGGAGGTTGCCTGTTCGGTCGTGGATTGCAGCCGGTGATCGAAATTCTGCAACTGGCTGACCAGCGCGCCGCCCTTTTCATCCAGCGTCTGCACCGCCTGCGCAATCGTGGACTGATATTGTCCGAGGAGTGCGCCGCCTTTTTCATCAAGCGCAGCTGTCGCCTGTTCTATGGTGGACTGATACTGACCGACCAGCGCGCCGCCCTGTTCATTGAGCGCCTGCAGGCTCTCATCGACGATGGAGCGGTATTGGCCGCTGACAGCGCCGCTCTGCTGCTGCAAGGTTCTGAGGG
Source organism: Methylocystis sp. sgz306128 (assembly GCF_056032725.1). Lineage (NCBI taxonomy): Bacteria > Pseudomonadati > Pseudomonadota > Alphaproteobacteria > Hyphomicrobiales > Methylocystaceae > Methylocystis > Methylocystis sp. sgz306128. Next base: position 320,354 of record NZ_JBVYWO010000003.1, on the reverse strand, counting down.
CGTTGTCAACGGTGGCGCTGTAATGTTCGGCGAGAGCGCTGCCCTGCTCGTTGAGAGCCTGAAGGCTGGAATCAACCGTTGCCTGATAGCGCCCTGCAAGCGTGCTGCCCTGTTCGTTGAGCACATGAACGGCCTGACCCACTGTTTGCTCATATTGGCTGTGCAGAGCCTGGCTTTCCTGCCGCAATGTTTCCGCGGCATGACGGGTGCTGGCGCTGATGCGCTGGTCAAGAGCCGCGGTCTCCGCCGCCATCGTATCCATGGCGCTTTGCGTGGAGGCGCGGATCTGGTCGTTGAAATCGCTGGAATGGGCGTGCAGAGACTGCGCCGCGCCCACAACCACTTCGCTCAGGCCCTGCTGGATGCGCCCGGCATGTTCGCCCATCGACTGCAGCGCATGCAGCGAGGCTTCGCTGAAATGGTTGACCAGCGTCGAGGAATGGCGCGTCAGCTCGCTGTGGATATGGGTCTGGCGCTCGTCGAGCATGCTGGCGAAAGCTTCGCCGGAGGCGTGGAACAATTCATGGGCTTCCGTCGTGCGGGCGACAAGCATCTCGGCGATCCTGTCGCCGGTTTCGGCCAGACGCGCCGTCAGTGCGGCGCCGTCGACGCCGACGGTCTGCTGCAATCTTGTGCTGGTTTCGCCGATCTGGGCGATGATCCGCTCGCTCTGCTGCACGACGTCTTCAGCAATACCGCGGCTCGTATAGCTGATCTTTTCGTTGAGCTGCTCGCCAACGCCGGTGAATTCGGCGACGAGGCTGGCCGAGGTGGCGCGGAAATGCTGGTCGAGTTCGGCAATGCGGCTGTCGATGGTTGCCGCTATATCGGCATTGGACTGCCCGAGCTGCGCCGAGATTTTCTGGCTCTGATAGGAGAGCTGCTCGATGATCTGCTCATTGGTTGCGCCGATATTGGAAGCGATTTCCTCGCCCTTGGCGCCGAGGCGCGACGTCACCTGATCGCCGACGTCGTTGACGCGGGTGACCAGTGCGCGCGAGACATGCTCGAGATCGCTGGTCAGCTTGTCATGGGCGCCCGAGATGGCGATGCGCACCTTGTCGGAATGATTGATGATGGCTTCGCGCTCGCTGGCCAGACCGTCGACCAGAATACGGATGCGTCGTTCATTGTCGGTGTAGGAGCGTTCGAGGTTGGAAACTTCGGTGCGCACCATGGTCTCGAGTTCGCTGGCCCGTGCCAGAGCACGCTCGATGCCGTCACCCATGGAGGCGACCTCGCGGCGGATGGCCTGCGACAGAGTGATCACCTGCTCGCTGGCCATGGTTTCCGGTTCGGCAAGGCGCATGGCGACCTTGGCCATGGATTGCGCGCTCAGCCGGATTTCCTGAACCCGGCGCACCAGCGCCGCAATTATAAAGAAAAACAACACCGGCCCGAAGGCAAGCATTAGCCAGGACGGAAAGCGCTCGCTGCCGATGAGGGCGCTCAGAAAGCCGCTCTGCCCGAGATCAAGCGAATTACGGATGTAAAAGCCGCTCAGGCCAAGCCAGAGGATGGAGGCCGCGACTGCTGCCACCACCGGCAGCCGGCTTGGCCGGATCTGCATGGCTTGCACGATCTGTGCCGCCATCTTGCGGTCGTCGTTGGCCGGACGGCTTGCCGTCGCGGCGAGGGCAGACTTCTTATCGCTGGCTGATCTTGGGGTTTCCGCCGGTTTAGCGGCGCCGCGCTCAGGCTTGGCGGCATTCAGCGGCTTGAATTCGCCAACATTGGCTTCGACATGCGGCAACTTGATTTCAAGCACCGGCTCGGCGGCAGGCGTCTTCGGCTGCTCCGGCGCATTTTCAACCTTGTCTTCAACCTTGTCGTCCAGCGACAGGTTCAGGGCTTCCTCAATCGCCGACAGTGCTGCGCTTGCGGGATCCTGTCCAGGTCTTTGCTGTGCCATGTCTCTGCCTTTTACTCTGACTTACGCGTCTGCCAGTGTGCAGACAGAACGATCATCCTATCAGATAATCAACCTGCTTCTGCCGCACCCTAGCAATTTAGTTAACACCTTTTTAACATATCGCGATGTGAAGACGAAAGAAACTGTGAACAATCAAGATTTATAAACGTCGTTAACGCGGAAATTACCATTTGATTATAAGTGGTTGCTCGGCTGATCATCTTGAGAGGCAGCGGCTGGCCTGCTGTTTCTCGCCCCTTTCTGCCGGGAGAACTCCATGTTCCCATTTTTTTGCGGCGCATCGCTCCCGGATGGCGGGGCCGCTGGCCGTGATCCGGGCGAGGATGGAAATTCCCTGCTGGTCCTCGACAGGCAGCATCTTTCCGCGCAGTCCTGCGGCGACCGCGGCGTTGAGCGCGAGCTTCTGGAGCTGTTCTTGGAACTGGCGGGGCAAACCGGACATTCATTGCCGAGTCTTGCGGCGCAATGGCCCGGCTCGGCCAGCCAGCTCGGCGATGCCGCACACAGGATCAGGGGAGCGGCGCTTGCCATTGGCGCGCAGCGCGTAGCCTTTGCCGCCGCGGCGCTTGAGCAGGCCGTGCGCGAAGGGGCGGATGAGGATTGTGTCGGCGCGCGGGCGCAAGGTCTTGCCGAAGCTCTCGCTCTGACCCGCGAGCTATTAACCAATATCTTGGCTGCGAGCGGGGATTAGCCCCTTTTCCTTTGCAGCGCGGGCGACTATGTAGGCGCATCGACTTTTCCATAAGCATGCGCGTGCGCAACATCCATTGAATGAGAGCGACATGATCAAGGTGACATTTATAGACTCGGCAGGCAAATCCCGGGAAGTGGAGGCCAAAGCCGGAGCCACACTGATGGAGACAGCCATCAAGAACGGCGTTCCGGGGATAGAGGCCGAGTGCGGCGGCGCCTGCGCCTGCGCCACCTGTCATGTTTATGTCGATCCGGCCTGGATGGACAAGGTTGGCAAAGCTGAATCCATGGAAGAGGACATGCTGGATTTTGCCTCGGACGTGAAGCCGACATCGCGCCTGTCCTGCCAGATAAAGATCACGGAAGACCTTAACGGGCTGGTGGTTTCGACGCCGGTACGGCAGGGCTGAGGCTCCCGGCTGGTGCGCGGAGCGACCTGCTCTGCGCCGCCTTCACATAAAAGTGAACCGATGTGTGAAGCCTTTGCCGCTGTCTTGCGTATCTTGAGATGAGCCCATTTCCGGGCTCATCCGCGATATGAAAGTTCTGGCCATGTCTTTTGCTCTCGAACCGCGATTTTTGCCCTGGCTTGATCGGCAGGGGCGTTTTTCCTGGCTCAAGGCGCTGACGCTTGCGGGCATGATTGCGCCGGGCTTGTACATAGCCGTTGAACTGGCGCTGGGCTGGCTGCAACCCAAACCGATAACGCTGGCCTTGCACGGTCTGGGCGACTGGGCGATCCGATTCGTGGTGCTCTCGCTGATGATCTCGCCGCTGCGGCGCATTCTGAACTGGTCGAGGCTTATTCTGGTGCGGCGGATGATCGGCGTATCCGCATTTGCCTATGTGGCGTTGCATTTGACCTTGTACACCATCGACCAGCAATGGAACCTCATTGTGGTCGGGCGGGAAATTCTCCTGCGCTTTTATCTGACCATCGGCTTTGTCGCTCTGCTCGGCCTTGCGGCGCTGGCCGCCACCTCGACCGATGCGATGATCCGGCGCATGGGTCCGGTGCGCTGGAACCGCCTGCACAAGCTGATTTACCTGATCGCGGCGCTCGGACTCGTGCATTACCTGATCCAGTCGAAGCTGGATGTCACCCGCGCCGTGCTTGTGTGCGGCTTTTATATCTATTTCATGCTTTACCGGATGGCGCTCAAGCGCGGCTGGCCGGCGAGCGGCGCGGCTCTTGGCGTGCTCGGCGCTGGCGCGGCCGTGCTGACGGCCCTGCTTGAGGCCTCATGGTACCATTGGCGCAACGGCATAGACTTGCTTATGGTGCTCGCCAATAATTTCAATTTCCTCGACGGCTGGCACCTTGCCGATGATTTTTCGGTCAGCGACGTGACCATGAGCTGGTGGGTGCTGCTGCTGGGAATAGCGCTGATGCTGCTGGATTTTGGCCGCAGCGCGGGTCTGAAGGTCAGCCTTGCGGCTTTTTCGCGAACAAAGATGGCGCGACCTTAGTCAGGCCCGGCGCCGGTTCAAGAAAAAATGGCATTGGCCGGCACAGGGCCATGGCGGAGAGTCCGACGCGCGCCGTCAGGATGCCGTTGAGCACGCCCTCGCCGATGCGGGTCGAAATGCGGGCGGCAAGGCCGTGGCCAATGAATTGCTGCAGGATATTGTCGCCAGCCGCCATGCCGCCGGTCATGACGAGATGCAGCGCCACCGATCGTATGAGCCGGATCAGACCGAGAAGTCCGGGGCGGCCACCATAAATTTCCGCGATGCGGCGAATGAGCCAGATCGCCTGTCCGGCCACGAACACCATGTCGAAAATGGCGCGCGGAGCAAATGTCGTCACCATGGAGACGCGGGTCGTTGCCGCGCCGATCTCGCTCTGTACCTTGGCATCCAGCTTTTGCAGAAGCTCGCGCTCGGCAATATGGATGAGGTCGCGTCCGTCGACAATTTCGCCCGACAGATGGGCGACAAGGGCGCGGGCGCTGGCTGTCTCGGGCCGGTGCGCGTAAAGCGCGGACAGGTGGCGCACCAGATCGCGCGCCAGCAACTGATTGTCGGCGGCTTCCGCATGCGCGAAATCCTGATGCAGCGCGGCAATCTGCTTCTGTTTTCTAAATGCCAGCACCTCGCGCGTCAGCAGGGCCAGCGCCGATGCCAGCATGAGGCCGGCCAGCGTCACTCCAAACCAGCCCAGAGCGGCGGAGCGGGTAAAAAGGCCGAGCACGATGTCGTCGATCCAGAGCGCGAGGGCCAGCAGCACAAGCGCACCCAGCGAAGACCAGAAAAGTCCGCCCCAGCTCAAAATGCCGGATCGCGCCAGCATCGGCTGCTGCGCCTGTTCGATGATCTGTTCTTCGCGCGGCAGCTCGCCGGAGCCGAAGGTGTCGGGCTGCGGTTCGACATGCACAGGCTTGTGCGCCGGTTCCGCGCCGATATGGACATCGGGACGGTCGAGGCGGAAAGCCTGCGGGCGCGGTGTTTCCGGGGTCATGTCACATCTCCGAGCAGAAACTGAAGGGCGCGGTCCATTCTTATATGGGCGAAAGGCTCGCCCGGGTGCAACAGCGGCGGGCGGAAGCGCAGAAAGCGCAGATCGGGTGCTTTCGGCGGCTGCACCGGCTGGCGCCTGCTGAAAATATCCTGCGCATTCTGCGGCAGTTCGCCGGGAAAAACGGCGGCTTCGGTCTGGCCGTCGAATATATCGCCGTTTATGCTTTCGCCGGCGAGCGGGGTGCCGATGATCGCCTCAAGGCTGCGCCCGCGCTGCGTGACACGGGCCTCGCGTGTGGCGCGCAAAGCGGCGAGCGCCACCACATCGACCTTCGCCGAAAGGCTTTCCGCCCGGCTGAGGGCGCGTGCGATGAGCAGCCGCAAAATGGCTTCGAGGCGCTCGTGCTGGCTGTGATGGAGATGATCGGCCTTGGTTGCGGCGAAAAGCACCCGGTCTATGCGCGGCCGGAAAACATGTCCGAGCAGACCGCCGCGCCCGAGGCGAAAGGCGCTCAGGATGTCGTTCAGCGCCGTTTCGAGGTCCTGCAGCGCTGTCCGTCCGGAATTGAGCGCCGTCAGCGCGTCGACAAGCACGATCTGGCGGTCAAGCCGTGCAAAATGGTCACGGAAAAACGGCAGGACGATATATTTCTTATAGGCCTCGAACCGGCTTTCCATCATGGCCCAGAGCGAGGCGTTGTCATGCGCGGCAGGCTTATGCAGCGGTGCGAAAGTCAGTGCCGGTGCGCCCGCCCATTCGCCGGGCCAGAGAAAGCGCCCCGGTGAAAGCGTTGAGAGCGCCAGCGCTCCGCTTTTGCAGGCGCGCAGATAAGCGGTGAAAAGCTCTGCCGCCTGACGGGCCCGATCCTCCGAAGCTGGCAGGGCCGCATCGGTTTCGCGGCAGAATTGCCGCCAAGGCTCTGCCAGCGCCTGCCGGTCCGGCTGTTCAGCGGCCTCGCAGCTTTCCCGCGCCCATGTTTCATAACTTTTGGTGAGCAGAGGCAGATCAAGCAGCCATTCGCCGGGATAATCGACAATATCAACCGCCAGATGCGCGGGTCTGCTCCGCCAGCCGCCTTTGCGGCTGAATTCAAGATCAAGCCGCAATTGCGAGACGGCGCGGGTTGAGTCCGGCCATTGCCGGTCGCGTGTGAGGGCGCCGACATGCTCTTCCAGCGCAAAGCGCGGAACCGCCTGATCGGGCTGGGGCTGCAGGCTGACGCCGGACAATCGTCCCTCCGCCGCTACGCGAAAGACGGGGAACGCCGAGCGGTGCAACAGATTATGCGCCAGCGCCGTGACAAAGACCGTCTTTCCTGCCCGCGACAGGCCGGTGACGCCAAGGCGGATCGCGCCGCCACGGGCAAAATCGCCAACGCTGGCGGCGGTGATCCGCGCTTCAAGCGCAATGGATTCGGCAAGGGATTGAAACAGGTTCACGTCGGGTCGGGCTCCCCGTCAGATATGGGGGCTCCGACGCGCGAGTGTAAGGTCAGGATTCGGCTTTTTCGAGATCATCCGGCACGATGAACCGATCAAGACGGCCTTTATGAGGACTGATCTGCGCCCAATCGGTATCGAAATCGATTACGGCCAGACTGCAGGTCGGCATGGCGGCTTGCAGCCGCGCTGCCGCATAGCGGTCGCCAAAGCCAGCAAGCAGGATCGCAAGCTCATGCATTCCGGGGTTATGGCCGACCAGAAGACAGCTCTTTGCATCGTCGGGAATGTCCCGCACCACATGCAGCAAGCGGGCAGCATCGGCGAGATAGATATGCGCATCCGGCTGCACAGGCGGCGGCGGATCGAAAGCGGCAGCGGCGAGTTTGGCGGTTTCGAGCGTGCGCCGCGAATTCGAGGCCAGAACGATATCCGGCCAGAGGTGTTCCGCGAGCAGATAACGTCCCATGCGTGCGGCGTCCTTCAGCCCGCGCGGCGCGAGCGCCCGGGCGTGATCGGCGGCGCTGTGGGGCGTGGCCTTGGCGTGGCGGAGGATGAGAAGTCGGCGGTTCATGCCGCGATTTAACGCCAAATGCGGGTCATCAGCAATGGCAATATCGGGCGTAAAAATACGAAGACCAGCGGGGGAGGGGATTCCGCTGGCCTTCGCAGTTGCAGCATTCCCTTAGCGGGTCAGCCGGTAGTCCCTGTCGGCGTCGGTCAGGCCGATGTCTGAGAGGTGATTCTCGCGCATGTGGGCAAAACGCTCGCGCGCGTCATGCGCGTCGGCAATGCGGCGGGCATGGTCAGAAAAACTTAACACAATTTTAACGACTGACGAGGTCAGTTCGCCGATAAGGGAGGAAGAAGGGGAGAAAGAAGTTGTTGTGGGGCGCATTTCTTTAATTCCAATGTGGGGTTGGCGTCTTTATACTTGAAAATATGGAAAATTGAAGGCAGAGTTCATTTCTGTTCAGTCAAGAAAAACTATACGATGAGCCAGCTGGAACGTCTGCCCTCCCTCAATGCCCTGCGTGCCTTCGAGGCCGTTACGCGGCATCTGAGCTTTTCTGCCGCCGCGACCGAACTCAATGTCACCAAAGCGGCCGTGGCGCAGCAAATCCGCCTTCTGGAAGCTGAGATTGGTGCTCCTCTTGTGCAGCGCAGCGGAAGAGGTCTTACACTGACCGAAGCTGGCCATGCCGGCCTTATCGACCTGCGCGAGGGCTTCGACATGCTGTTTCGCGGCGCGCGCCGGATGCGCGAGGCCTCGGGCCACAGCCGCCTTGTCATCAATTCCTCGCCCTCTTTTGCGGCGACATGGCTGGTTGGCCGCATCGGCGATTTCAAGAAGCGTCATCCCGAGATGGATGTGCTGCTTGATGCCACCACCGAGGTGCGGGATTTATGGCGCGATAATGTCGATGCGGTGATCCGCTGGTCGCAGGGCTCGTTTCCTGATCTCCATGCCACCCATCTTTTCGACGAGGATCTTTTTCCGGTCTGCGCGCCCAGCCTGCTCGAGGGCCCCCGCGCCATCCGCACACCCGCCGATCTGGCGCATCACACGCTTCTCCATCTGGAATGGAACCCCAATTATGACACCTGGCCGACCTGGGAGACTTGGCTGGCGGCTGCGGGCGTCACCAATGTCGAGACCGGGCGCGGGGTCTGGTTTTCACAGATGTCGATTGCGCTTCAGGCTGCGGTGCAGGGGCAGGGCGTCGCCTTGATGACCAAAGCGCTTGCCGCCAGCGAAATGGAGGCGGGCCGGCTTGTTGCGCCGTTCAACATCAATGTGCATACGCCTTACGGCTATTATTTCGTGTGTCGCAAGGACCGGGTAAAGACGCCCAAAATCGTCGCTTTCCGCGAATGGCTGATCGAAGCCGCCGCTGCGGATGCTGTCAGAGCTTAGAAAATGACGGACAGGCCTTTTCCTGCCCTGCGATTGCCGCAAAATTGCCATCGATGCGGCGCAGGGGAGGAAACCAAAATAAAATAAAAGGTCAGTCAATGAACATTCTCATCCGCCCGGTTATCGCCCTCACGCTCGCGCTCGGTCTGGCAGCCTGCGCCACCACGCCGCCAGCCCCGGTACAGGCCAGCATTCCCACGCCGCATAAGAAATGCGTTGACGTGAAGATGGATCTCGACACCGGCCGCAAGTGCTGAACTGAACGGCAGGGTCGTCTGGCCTTGTGGCGTGGCTAAGGCTCAGGGCATGAGCAGGGCAAACTTGCCGACATGAGCTTTTTGCAGAAATTCCTGCTGCGCCCGCGCGATCTCGCGCAGCGGAAATGTTCCGGCGAGCAGCGGCCTGATTTCGCCGCGCTCGATATAGGAAACCAGATTGGGGAATACCGGCTCGTCCCAGGCGGTGCAGCCGATGATTTTCAGATCCCGGAGATAGACCGTCCGCAGATCAAGCTCCACGAGCGGCCCGCCTATTGCGCCGGATGTGACATATGTCCCACCGCGTCTGAGCAACCTGAGCATGGTGCCAAATTGCGCGCCGGCGACATTGTCCACAACGACATCGATCTGGCCTTCGCCCAGCGCGGCAACCAGATCGACATTGCGTTCATGCACGATATCCGCGCCGATCGCTTTCACCTGATCCAGCTTGCCCGCGCCCGCAACCGCGATAATGCTGGCGCCGCGGCGTCTGGCGAGTTGTATGGCCGCTGACCCGACGCCGCCGGACGCGCCGGTGATCAGAACCCGCATGTCTTTTCTTACGCCCGCGCGATGCAGCATGTTTTCCACTGTGCCATAGGCACAAGGGATCGTCGCCAGTTCGGCATCCGACCACGCACAATTCACCGCGAAGACTTCCGATTCGGGTGCCTTTACATATTCGGCGAAGGCGCCGTCAAAATCCGTACCGAGCCAGACGGTGTCAGCGCGCTCAAATCCGTCAACGCGCATGCAGGAGCGTACAAGCACGCGCGTGCCGGGCACCGGCTGTCGGACACCGGGGCCGAGCGCGGCAATCACGCCGCAGCAATCAGCGCCCTGTATCAGGGGAAATCCGGTCGGGCCATTCCAGCCCGATGCCTGAACGGGTGTTTCCGGTGCCGATGCCGCACTGGCGGCTGCGTCTGTGCTCGCGGTGATTGAGCCGGAATACCAGCCGACGCGCGTGTTGATATCGGTGTTGTTGATGCCGGCAGCGCGCACTTTGATGAGAATCTCGCCGGGGCCGGGCTCCGGCCTTGGCACGTTCTGGAAAGATAATTTGTCGTAGCCGCCGGTTCCGGTCGTCACGACGGCTCTCATCAGCGGCATTTCCTGCGAGATATTGGCCTCTGCCTGCACGAACATGACCTTTCAGCATGCTGTCCGCAAACGGGATCAGCTCTATGCAGGGGATCATATTGCGGCAAAAGATTCAAATGCCGATAAGAGATCGGCAAAGCGAATTCCTCGTAAATTCCGAATGAAGATGGCCGGGTTTTGCACCCGGCCATTATAAAATTCAGGTCTGACCGGCCGCCTCCGAAGGCAACCGGCAAATGGCCTCTCTCAGGGACAAACTGCAGGCGGTTGACATCCTGCCTTGGGGCCGCCGGATTTTGGAACATAGGGCGGCGGACCTCCGGGTTTTGGCCCCTGTCTCATCTGTTGCTGCGGCCCGGGTCCCTTCGGCACATTAAGCTGCTGCCCTGCCGGCGGGTGATATTTGGGCTGAGCCTTGGGCATAATATAGGGAGGCGCGTTATGCGGGGGGCGCACGCCAGCTGGCGGAGGCGGCAAATGTCCGCCCGGAGGAGGCGGGGGCAAATGGCCACCGGGAGGCGGCGGGGGCGGAAGATGCCCGCCGGGAGGTGGTGGGTGCGGGGGCTGCCCGCCCGGAGGCGGTGGAGGCGGGAGATTATGCCAGTGCCGGTATTCGCGCTGCCAGCGCGGATGATGGAACCAGGGCCGGTCGGTATAATAATGATCCCAATAATCGCCCAGACTGAAGGTCAGGATCGACAAGCCGATGATGGCGGCTATATCTCCCGGCGCATAATAGCGTCCGTCGCGCAGATATCTGATCCGCGATCCGGGAAACCAGCCGCGGTCCTGATCATACTGGACATCGCACCACGAATAGGTGGCAAGGCACCCGTAGACATAAAGCCCCGCGCCCGCCGGAACATAGGCGATGCGGGGATAGTTGGCCGAAGGCCCGGCGCGCAGGATGCCGGAGCGCCGCGCGATCGCATCCTGAGCCGATGCGCTGACAGGAACTGCCGCTATAGCAGCGCCAAGGGCAATGCCAGAAACTATGGATCGGATATTCATGTCTTATCCTTCCCCGCGCGAAACTACGAGACCGGAGAGGCGCGGGGCGCGCTGGGCCAGCCTCCTGTGAGAAGATGCTGACACATAGACAGAAATACCAGCTTCTGTAATTGACGCCCGTCAAGGCGACAGTGAATTACAGCCTCTTTGTGCCAATGGTGTGGGGCCGCAGTTACCGGGACACGTCAAACCCACTGGATGCCGCCGTCGAGTTCGAGGTCGATTCCGTTGGCGGCGCGGTTATCCATCAGAAAGAATACGCCGTGGACAATATCCTCGGTCGTCGCGAGCCGCCCGGACGGCGTACGGGCGCGCATGGCTTCGACGACAGGTCCTGCGCCTTGCTTGATGCGTTGTTGCCAGCGCGGCGAATCCTCGACGAGGCCGGGCGAAATGCCGTTGACGCGGATGGGCGCCAGTTCAATGGCCAGTGTTCTCGCCATGCCGACCATTCCGCCATTGACGATGCTGACCATGGTCGAGCCCGGATAGGGATTGGCCTTGGCCAGCCCGCCAAAAAGCACGATCGACGATGTCGGCTTCAGGCGCGGCAGGGCGCGGTGAATGACATCGGCAAAGGCCACGATCTTGATATAGGCGGCGCGTCTGGCCTCGTCTGTGTCGAAGGCTCTGATGCTCTGGTTGCCGCCATAAACCGGCGTGAGAACCAGATGATCGATCTTCTCCTCGCCCGCCAGAGCCGCTTCTATCGAAGCCGGATCTTCGAGGTCCATGTGCACACCGCGCGCAAGGGGACTGAGTGTCGCCGCCAGTCCTGCCGCGCGTTCGGCCCCGCGCCCGGCGATTGTTGTCCGGGCGCCCAGTGTAACGGCAGCGCGCGCCAGCGAAAAGCCCAGTCCCGATGTTCCGCCCACAATGTAGATATGGTCTCCAGCCTTCGGCATGAATGTTTTTCCTTTTTAAATATCTGATTTAAAATAAATATTTTATATTTTTATTTGGCTGCGCCCCGGCGTCAGTCGCCCGCGCCGGCATTTTCGGCGACAAAACGCTGGTATCCTTTGGCGCGCAGGTCGCAGGCCGGGCAGACGCCGCAGCCATAACCCCACGCATGGCGCGCGCCGCGTTCGCCCAGATAGCACGTATGGCTTTCTTCGATGACAAGATCGACAAAATCCGGTCCGCCAAGGTGCTTTGCCAGTTGCCAGGTGGCGGCTTTGTCGATCCACATCAGCGGCGTTTCCAGTACGAAACGCTGCGCCATGCCGAGATTGAGCGCTACCTGCAGGGCCTTGATCGTGTCGTCGCGGCAGTCTGGATAGCCGGAAAAATCCGTTTCGCACATCCCGCCGACGATATGCCGGAGATCGCGCCGATAGGCCAGCGCCGCCGCGAAGGTCAGAAAGATGAGATTTCTGCCCGGCACGAATGTATTGGGCAGGCCGTTTTCGGACATCTGGATCTCTATGCCGCGCGTCAGCGCCGTGTTCGAAACCTCGCCGAGCGCCGCCAGCGAGATCGTATGGTCGTCGCCGAGCCGGTCTGCCCATTCCGGCTTGAGCTGCCTCATCCGCGTACGCAATCTATCGCGGCAGTCAAGTTCGATGCGGTGGCGCTGGCCATAATCGAAGCCAACTGTTTCGACGCGGGAGAATCTGTCGAGTGCCCAGGCCAGACACGTTGTCGAGTCCTGACCGCCGGAAAAAAGTACAAGAGCGCCAGATGACATGTCGGATGATTTCCCTGATGAATCCAATCTTGTTCCGGATGGGTGAGGCACGCAGCAGTTTTCTGCAAGGGCAAAATTGGCTGCGGCTATGCCGTCCGCCTGCGCTCAATCATACCAATCGGCACGGGTTGGCGGCAGGCCGGCCGAGCCTTTTGTCTTGCGCGAGGCCAGCGTCTGAAAAATGCCGACAGAGCCGCGCTCGAAGGCCAGAGCGCAGCCCGCCAGATACAGCAGCCAGATGCGCAGCTTGGCCGCGCCGACCTCGGCTTCCGCCGCCTCGCGGCTGCGGTAAAGGCGCTCGCACCAGGCGCGCGTGGTGCGGCCGTAATGTTCGCGCCAGCCTTCGACATCGTGAATTTCAAAGCCGTGCCGTTCGAGATTGGCGAGCGACATGCCGATATGATCAAGTTCGCCGCCGGGGAAAATATAGGTTGTGATGGCGCGATATTGCGAATTCTGGCGGCGGAAGGATTTGTCGTCGCGTTTGGCCGGCCGGGCGATGGCATGGTTGAGCAAGAGGCCGCGCGGGCGCAGCAGGTTGAACATCTGGCTGAAATAGGCCGGATGATTGTCGATGCCGACATGTTCGAACATGCCGATAGAGGCGATCTTGTCGAATGTTCCGGTGACGGCGCGAAAATCCCGCAATTCCACTTTCACGCGGTCGCTCAGCCCGAGCCTTTCTATTTTCGCCTGCGCAAATTCAAGTTGTGCCTGACTCAGCGTCACGCCATAGGCCTGCACCCCGTAATGTTGCGCGGCATGGCAGACCAGCCCGCCCCAGCCGCAGCCGATATCGAGGAAGCTTTCACCGGGAGCGAGGCGCAGTTTCCGGCAGATCATGTCCAGCTTGGCTTTTTGCGCCTCTTCCAGCGAGGCGTCCCAGCGCGGATAATAGGCGCAGGAATATTGCATTTCCGGATCAAGAAAAAGGCCATAAAACTGGTTCGACAGATCATAATGGAACTGTACAAGCGCTTTGTCGTCGCGTCCGGCATCGGCTTTGGCTGCAATCTGGCCGGTAAAATCATGCCGTTCGCTGGCTCTGGCTGAACCGAACAGGAATGGAAGCGCGTTTTTGAGCAGTAATCTTTTGTTGAGGCGGCGGAACAGCCGTTTTGTCTCCATCTCTCCGCGCCGCGCCATGATGTCCAGCAGCGTGCCGCCTTCAAAGTCGATCTCGCCATCCGCAAAGCACCTGATCAGCGTGTCGAACCTCGGCCGCCTGACCAGCCGCGTCAGAGCGACGGGCGTGGTGATCGCGATGCCATATTCCGATGGCGGGCGCTTGCCCAGCGGCAGGCGCGATCCGTCCCAGAGCCGGACATAAAGATCGGAATTGATGAGTTCCGCGACATGGGCAATGATATTTTTTGCGGCTGCGAGGCGTTTGTCTGTTTGATGCGGCATTCACGACTCTCGGCATTCTGGATTGGCGGCATAAAGCGCGATTATCGTCTGATTTTCCGCGCTTAGCCAGTTCAAACGCAAGCTGGGTTCAGCTTAATTCGTTGCGCGCCGGATTGTGCCTTCCAGTTTGGTTGCCCGGGCAATGGTATTTGAAATTGTTCCATATTTTCTGATATTTGTGTGCAGGAGCGCGAGCCGCTGATCCGTTTCGTCGGTTGCGACGATAATCTCGTAATCAATCGCGCTCAGGGAGGGTGGCACATCCTCACGCACGCCGTGGAGCCGGATCTCCACGCCGCTGAACCGGAAATGTATCATTGGCGCAACCCGCTCGATGCCTTTGATCATGCAGGCCGCGACGGCGGCCAGCAGAAGTTCTGCGGGGTTGAAGGCATCGGGGCGGCCATTCATGTCAGTATCAAGGATAATCATCGCATCCTTGGTGCGCGCTTCGCTGCCGTGTTGATCAAGGCGACGGGCCTGGACGTGATATTCAAGCATGGAGAATTATCCCTTTTACTGGCGAGATGCGCGGGTCGCAGCGCTTTGGCGCTGTACGGCGCGTTGCCCTGCTGATGTCTATGCCTTGTATTGCGCGTCGCTGACATGCTCCAGCCAGTCCACGGCCTTCCCGTTCAGCGCTTCCTGAATGGCGATGTGGGTCATGGCGGTGGTTGGTGAAGCGCCGTGCCAGTGTTTTTCCCCCGGTTCAAACCAGACGATATCGCCGGGGTGGATCTCTTCAATCGGGCCGCCCTCGCGCTGCACAAGGCCACGGCCCGCAGTGACGATCAGAGTCTGACCGAGCGGGTGCGTGTGCCAGGCGGTGCGCGCACCCGGTTCGAATGTGACGCTGTTGCCTGCGGCGCGGGCAGGTTCGCGGGCTGGAAATAATGGGTCTATCCGCACAGTGCCGGTAAACCAGCCGTCCGGTCCTTTGGCTGATGGTTGCGCGCCAGCTTTTGTTATCTGCATGATATTGTTCTCCTTCTGCGATGTGCGGCCTCCGGCCAGCGGCGACTATTCGATCCGCTTACATGTGCGTCGACAGCGCAAGTCCGGCGCAGGTATTCAGGATACTATACAGCGCTCTTTGCCGGCCAGCGACATCGAACGCACGCGGTGACCGCCTGTTCTGAGGACGGGCATACTCTGCGGACAAAGGCGTCGGCGAAGTTTGTTTGAGCCGGACGGGCTCTGCAGACTGATTTGCCCGGCCGGGCGACCAATCATCCTGCAAAGCCGATGTGCCGGACGTCTGACCTCAATATTTTGTATAAAAATTTTCCATTCTGGCGAAAAGCGACAGAGACAATTGAAGTCTCACGGAAGATTTAGATGAAAATGCGTTTTTTAGGCTTATCAGCTCTATTTTTAATCAAATTTTCACTATGAATGCCGAATGAATAGTCATGTTGTCCCCGGCGCGTCGTGAGTTTCTTGCGCGGCTGATGACGAAATATTTTGAGGAATAATTAGCCGTGGGACCGGTTGCCGGTCGCAGGTCATGTCAGGGCGAAAAATGGGAATTTCTGGAATTTCGCTGCGACCCTTCGCGACAGGCGAGGTTGCGTGTTTTGGAGACGTCCAGAACAAGCCGAAAACGATATCGTCCCGTCTGAATCAACTCGGAGCAGGTTTCGTCGCGGCCTTGCCGGCAGTGATCCTGCTGGCGGCGATGTGGTTGCTCACACGCCCGAATCTGGTGCTTACGGGCAACGCCTACTATTATGCTGTCGATGCGTTGCACGATATGGGCCGGGGAAATTTCAGCGGCGATTTGTACCTGCAATTTGGGTCTCAGGATCAGTTCACCGTATTCAACGCCATTTATGCGCCATTCATCCGTCTGTTCGGTCTGAACGCGGGGAGTGTGGTGATGCTTATCATCGGCCACCTGATCTGGCTGAGCGGGCTGGTTTATCTTGCCTCTGTTTATTTCGTCGACAAGAAGGTGCTGCCTTATGCGGTTCTGCTCACGCTGGCCTTGCCGGGCGGAATTGTCTTTCAATATGGTGAGCCATCGCTGTCTCCGCGTGTTTTTGCCGAAGGGCTGAGTTTCTGGGCAATGGGTGCGATGTTGCAGGGGCGAATGCTCTTGCCTATCGTCATTCTTGGCCTGTCGGCCGTTCTGCATCCGCTGATGACCTTGCCGGGTCTGGCTATTTTTTATCTTTATCATGCGACCAGAAGCCGGCTCTGGTGGCTTTTGCCTCTTGTCAGCTGCGCCATTTTCAGCGCGCTCATCATCGGAGATTTTCAACCTTTCGTGCGGATCACCGAGATATTTGACCCGGTTTGGCTTGATGCCGTTCGCACACGTAATTTTGTCTGTTTCATCACGTCCTGGTCTGCGCACGAATGGGCTCAATTTGCTGAGACAGCGATCCTTGGCGTGCTGGCATGGGTCTATCGGACGGAGGGACAAGGACGGCTGCTGGGCTTAAGTTTTTTTGTCGGGCTGGCGGGGATAATGATCAGTCTTATCGGGGCGGATTATTTTCACAATGTGCTTGTCACTGATATCCAGCTGTGGCGGGCCACCAAGATTGCCGCTGTGCTCGTTCACCTTCAGTTTGGCGCGATCCTCGCCCATTGTCTGGCTCGCCCCAGGATATTGTCCCTCAATAGTAGTTTGCTGCTGTTGTTTTCGGTCTTCCTGCTTATTCTCTCGCGCCTTTTTAGTGAATTGGCGATCGAGCCGGCAAATCTGATCGCCATTTTGGTGCTGTGTGTCGCGGTCTTTCTGTGCCTGTTCGAGAAGGACCGGCTTTTTCAGGCTCCGCGTGTCATCAGGCTTGTTGTCATCGGCGTTGTTTGTGCTGCGAGCGCTGCGGATCTGTATTTCGTGCTGAGCCTGCGCAGTCTTCTGGGTACATCCGGAAGCATTGTGGATCAGATCGCCCGGAACAACGAGCTGATCGTCTTTTGCTTCATTACCGGATTGATTATTCTGTATCGCTCGGCTGACTCATCGCGGTCTCGCCTGTTCTGGCGTGTATCATTGGTCATGGCGACATTTTGGCTTGTTCTTGCCGGCTATAACTGGGATTGCCGAACCGACTGGCGGAAATCTGTGTTTGATGGCGGAGTGTCTTTTGCCGGAGCGGCGGCCGCGCTGCCGCCGGATGGTCCCATTTACTGGGAAGGCGATCTGGCAGTGCCCTGGTTTGCTTTAGGCCGCGCCAGCTATTTTTCTTGCGATCAGGGCGGCGGTCTGCTGTTTCATCGTGAAACCGCAATAAATTATGCAGCACGTCAGCTCAGTTTTTCTGCTTTGAACCTAAACGATTTTGCCAACAGAAATGTTTGTGCGCCGCCCGGCGCCGAGCTCAAGGCAGATTATGCACTTGCGGATCTGAAGGCTCTTTGCGAGCGGGAGCAACCTCTCGCCGCTCTGGTGCTGCTGCACGGCGCCGTGGATGATCCCGGAACGCTGTGGCGCGCGCCCTACGAATTTATCATGCCGGTCACCGCTGCCGCCGGAGGCTCTGAGCCGGAAGTCATCAGGGAATTCCATATTTATGATTGTAACAGGCTAAGACATTCGTCCGCCTGAATTCCTGGCCTGCGTGTGCGCCGGTCAGGCTGGCATGAGTTCAGCCTGACCGAGAAGGAAGCCGCCAAGCGGCTCGGGAGTGGGCGTGGCTGCGTCGCAGGGCGTGAGTGCCGGGGCCGCGATGGCGCAGCAGCCGATGTTCCAGAACAGATGCTTCATCCGCTCGCGGCGATTGCCCCCTGTTGCCCGCGCTGCCGCGGGCTGCGGCACGGGCAGAACGAAACCGAAGGCGCCGCTGGCCAGACCGCCGCGCTCCAGCCAGTAAGAATCATAATCGGCCCTGATTTGGGCGCTGCGGCCGGTCCACGGGCCGCTGAGCACGTGTTTACTGTTGCTCACGGCGAAAATATGCTGGCTGGCGAGTCGGTGCGCCATGGATTGCAGCACCAGCAGCAGCGCGTCCTTCGGCCGCAAGCCGCCAAGGTCGCGTGTTGCGCGGATGATGGCCTCCTTGCCATTGGCGTAGGGCGGTCCCTGCATGCCGCCGATCGCCAATGTATTGCCGAAGGCGGGGTCTCTGACAAAATTGAAGGTCAGCCGGCAAAGCGCGTGGGGAAAACCGTCCATGTGCAGCGCCAGCGTCAGCTCGCCCTCGTGCCGCGCGCCAGACAGTTCGGACCGGCTCAGCCTGACCTCATAGCGCAATGCGCGGCCTGCGGCATGGCCAAGGCTGCATTCACCCGTCGTCCACAGCGCCTTCAGCGCGTGCTGGTCAAGGACATCCTTCATCATCTCAAAATGCGTGACGAGCAGGCGATAGGCTTGTTGCGATGAATTCTGCCTCAGAAAATAAGTGGAAAGCGATTTCCGGACAAGATCGAGCGGCGGCGCGCCAAGATCATGCGCAGCGCTATATTTTTCGAGAAAGGCGATCCAATCTGAAACAACAGCCCTGTTGAGCAGCGAGCGGCCCAGAAAAGCCAAAGCTCTGCGCGGCCCCATGCGCTGAAAGACAGGCGAGACGTAACGGGAAATCGTAAACATGCGGAGTGCTGAAACCGGGGAATGCAATAATTAAAAAAAGCGTCTAGCGCCTGCAGCAAAGGAATTCAATCTCTCTGTTCTGATCGATCAAACTTCGCATCACCCGCGCCAACATTGCTGTGCAGCTTAAGATATTCACCTTACGTCAAACTTAACAAGCAGCGCATGGTGCTTGATTTCCGTCCGTATTTTCATGTTGCGCGGACAATGTATCTCAGGGATCGCGGAGCGGTAATGCCTCGGCGCTGTTGTGAATGTAAAGCGGAACAAAAAAAGAACTTGCGAAAAAGAACAAAACAGATACATTTGTTTCACGCAAGGCATTTGCATGCAGCTTTACAGTAAACCAAGGGGCTTCATGCAATTGCCTTGCGTAAAGATGCCATACGCGTGCACGAAGCCGTTGCGTCTTTCAAGACTCTCGTGCGACAAGGGGACAAATATGACTCAAGCGAATCTCCGCCTCGTTGAAGGATCGTCCGTGGACAAGACCAAAGCTCTCGATGCCGCTCTCTCGCAGATAGAACGCGCCTTTGGCAAAGGCTCGATCATGCGTCTGGGTAAAAACCAGAAGGCTGTTGAAATTGAAACCATATCCACAGGGTCGATCGGCCTTGATATCGCCCTGGGCGTGGGCGGGCTGCCGCGCGGGCGGGTAATTGAAATTTACGGTCCCGAGTCATCGGGCAAGACCACGCTGACTCTGCATGTGATCGCCGAGGCGCAAAAGTCGGGTGGCGTCTGCGCTTTTGTTGATGCGGAACATGCGCTTGACCCAGTTTATGCGCGCAAGCTCGGTGTAAATCTTGAAGATTTGCTGATTTCACAGCCGGATACGGGCGAGCAGGCGCTCGAGATCACGGATACGCTGGTGCGTTCCGGCGCCGTGGATGTGCTTGTTGTTGATTCGGTTGCGGCGCTGACGCCGCGTGCCGAAATTGAAGGCGAGATGGGCGATGTGCAGCCCGGCCTGCAGGCCCGCTTGATGAGTCAGGCCCTGCGCAAGCTGACGGCCTCGATTTCGCGGTCCAATACGATGGTGATCTTCATCAACCAGATCCGCATGAAGATCGGTGTCATGTACGGCTCGCCCGAGACAACAACGGGCGGCAATGCGCTGAAATTCTATGCTTCGGTGCGCCTCGATATCCGCCGCATCGGTTCGCTGAAGGATCGTGAAGAGGTCGTCGGCAATCAGACCCGTGTCAAAGTTGTCAAGAACAAGGTCGCGCCGCCATTCAAGCAGGTTGAATTCGACATCATGTATGGCGAAGGCATTTCCAAGAGCGGCGAACTGATCGATCTTGGCGTCAAGGCAGGCGTGGTGGAGAAATCGGGTTCCTGGTTCTCTTATGACAGCCAGCGGCTCGGGCAGGGGCGCGAGAATGCGAAAACCTTCCTGCGCGAAAACCCCGATATAGCCGGTAAGATCGAGCGTTCGATCAGGGAAAATGCCGGGTTGATCGCGGATCGTATTCTGGACAATATCGATCCGTCTTCCGTCGATGCCGGAGACGGGGCGGAATAGCGCCGGTACCGGCGATCTTTGGTTTTTCTCGACAGAGACGAGAGCTGTGTTTAAAAAAGGTTCGGGTTTTCAAGCCTGGGCCTTTTTGATTGAAAAAATGTCAAAAAGGATTTGTCAGACAGAAGTTTGTCGCCTTGGGCAGGGTGAAGAGAGAGCAGAGTGCAGCAATGAGCAGTGTGAATGAAATACGTTCGACGTTTCTGGATTATTTTGCCAGAAATGGCCATGAAATAGTGCCATCCAGCTCTCTTGTGCCGCGCAATGACCCGACCTTGATGTTCACCAATGCCGGCATGGTGCAGTTCAAGAATGTGTTTACCGGCGCCGAGAAACGCCCCTACGTGCGCGCGGCGACCGCGCAAAAATGTGTGCGGGCCGGCGGTAAGCATAACGATCTCGATAATGTCGGCTATACGGCCCGGCATCACACATTTTTTGAAATGCTCGGCAATTTCTCGTTTGGAGACTATTTCAAGCCGCTTGCGATAGAGCTGGCATGGAATCTGGTTACCAAAGTGTATGGGCTGCCAAAAGAGCGGTTGATGGTGACCGTCTACCACACCGACGACGAGGCCTTCGACCTTTGGCGAAAGATTGCCGGTCTGCCCGATTCCCGGATCATCCGGATTCCGACATCAGACAATTTCTGGGCCATGGGCGATACAGGACCTTGCGGCCCATGTTCTGAGATTTTCTTCGATCATGGCGACAAAATTCCCGGTGGGCCTCCCGGCTCGCCGGATCAGGATGGAGACCGCTTCATCGAGATCTGGAATCTCGTGTTCATGCAATTTGAAACGCTGGCGGGCGGGGAGCGTATCGGCCTGCCGAAGCCGTCCATCGATACAGGCATGGGGCTTGAACGGATTTCGGCCATATTGCAGGGCACGCACGACAATTACGCCACCGATATGATGCGTGCGCTCATCCGCGCCAGCGCCGAAGCCTCCAATGTCGATGCCGAGGGCGTGCACAAGGTTTCCCACCGCGTCATTGCTGATCACCTGCGTGCATCGTGTTTTCTGGTGGCGGATGGCGTTCTGCCCTCCAACGAAGGACGTGGTTATGTGCTGCGGCGTATCATGCGCCGCGCCATGCGTCATGCGCAGCTGATCGGCTGCAAAGAACCGCTGATGTGGCGCCTTGTGCCCGCTCTGGTGCGGGAAATGGGGCAGGCCTATCCCGAACTTGTGCGCAACGAGGCCCTGATCGCCGAGACGTTGCAGCTCGAGGAAACGCGGTTCCGCACGACGCTGGCACGCGGCCTTGCCATACTTGATGATGAAAGCCGCGGCCTTGTTGCCGGCCAGCAATTGCCCGGCGAGGTCGCATTCAAGCTTTACGACACTTACGGTTTCCCGCTTGACCTGACGCAGGATGCTCTGCGCGCCCGCGACATCGGCGTGGATACGGATGGCTTTTCGGCCGCCATGGCACAGCAGAAGGCCGCCGCGCGCAAGGCCTGGGCGGGTTCTGGCGAGGCGGCAACCGAGGCTGTCTGGTTTGGCGTGCGCGAGACGCATGGCGCGACCGAGTTTCTGGGATATGAGACAGAGCAGGCCGAGGGCGTTGTTTGCGCGCTTGTTCGCGATGGCGTGGTTGTTGAGCAGCTCGCCACCGGTGAAAAGGGCCAGATTATCGTCAATCAAACGCCGTTTTATGGCGAATCCGGCGGGCAGGTTGGCGACAGCGGCGTGATCCGCAATGCGGATTTTACGTTCCGTGTTGATCAGACGGTCAAGAAACTGGGCGATGTGTTCGTTCATGAAGGCGAGATGGTCAGGGGCGCGGCCAGAAATGGCCATGCCGTGGAGCTTCTCGTTGACTCGCAGCGGCGCAGCCGCATTCGCGCGCACCATTCGGCGACCCATCTTCTGCATGAAGCTTTGCGGCAGACACTGGGCGATCATGTTGCGCAAAAGGGTTCGCTTGTCTCGTCGGATCGTCTTCGCTTCGATTTCGCTCATCCGAAGCCCATCACGGATGAAGAGCTTGCCGAAGTGGAGGCCCTCGCCAATAAAATCGTCTTGCAGAACGAGCCTGTGATCACGCGGCTGATGGATCAGCAGGCCGCCGTTACATCCGGTGCGCGCGCACTCTTTGGCGAAAAATACGGCGACGAGGTGCGTGTGGTGAGCATGGGGTCTAATCCGCCCGGCTCCGCCCATGGCAAAGTTTTCTCGGTTGAATTATGCGGCGGCACACATGTCGGCCGGACGGGCGAGATCGGCCTGCTGACGATCGTCGCTGACGGGCCGGTAGCTTCCGGCGTGCGGCGCATAGAGGCCAAAACGGGCGAGGAAGCGCGGCTGCATCTTGCTGCCGAATCGCGGCGTCTGCATGAACTGGCCGGTATTCTGAAGACGCCCGTCGATAAGGCCGCCGAACGGCTCTCCACGTTGCTGGAGGAGCGCCGCCGTCTTGAAAAGGAACTGGCTGAAGCCCGCAAGAAGCTTGCCATGTCGGGCGGCGCGGCCGAAGAGAGCACAGAATTGCTGGGGGACGTCAAATTGCAGAGCCGGGTTATCTCCGGTGTCGACATGAAGGACATGAAATCGCTGATCGACGAGGCCAAGGCCGCGATTGGTTCCGGCGTCGTGGCGTTTGTCAATGTCGGCGAGGACCAGAAGGCCGGTCTTGTTGTCGGCGTTACACCCGACCTGACCGGACGGATCAATGCCGTGGATCTGGTGCGGGCCGGTGCGGCCGCGCTGGGTGGCAAGGGCGGCGGCGGACGTCCGGATATGGCGCAGGCCGGCGGGCCGGATGGCGCCAATGCACAGGCGGCGCTTGCCAGCGTGCGCTCCGCATTGCAGGCTGGACTCGGTCTGGGCGGATGAGGGCCGCGACCCGGCGATTCGGGTTGCGCCTGAGGCGGAGGGTTCACGTCATTCTTGACGATACCCGCGCCTCAGACCGGCTGAGCGTCGCGGTCCACCGTGTTCTCATTTTACTGGTTATCGTAAGTGTCGCTGCGGTGGTGCTGGAATCCGTGCCGCGATATCAGGCCCCATATGGCGATTGGTTCATGGCGGTTGAACTTATCGCGGTGGTGGTTTTCTCCGTCGAATTGCTGCTGCGGGTATGGGCTGCGCCTGAGCAGACGCCGCTGCAGGATCTGCCCTCCTGGAAGGCGCGGCTCAAATTTCTGGCTTCCGCTTCAGCCGTTGTCGATGCCATTTCGATCGCGCCGTTCTATCTGGCGCTCGTCATACCAGCGGATCTGCGCGTCGTGCTTTTGCTGCGGCTGATGCGGTTTTTCAAGCTGGCGCGCTATTCACCGGGCATGCGCTCGCTGATGGCGGCGCTCGAGGCCGAACGGAAGGCTCTGGTGGCCTCCGGCGTGGTGCTGTTCGGCCTTGTGCTGCTGACGGCCTCGGCGATGCATCTGGCCGAACATGAGGCGCAGCCTGACAAATTTGGTTCAATTCCAGACGCGATGTGGTGGTCGGTGGTGACATTGACCACGGTCGGCTATGGGGATGTTGTGCCGTTCACTTTTGCCGGGCGGATTATCGCCAGCGTAACCATGGTCATGGGGCTGATGATGCTGGCCCTGCCCGTGGGCATTATCGCAACGGCCTTCGCCAATGAAATTCATCGGCGGGAATTTGTCGTGACCTGGGGCATGGTGGCCCGCGTGCCGCTGTTTTCCGGTCTCAATGCAACGCAGATCGCCGATGTCATGCGCTATCTGCGGGCGCAGACCGTGCCTGCCGGCACATTGATCGTGCGGCGCGGGGAGCCGGCGCATTCGATGTATTTTATTGCATCCGGAGCCGTGGATGTGGAGTTGCCCGGGGCGCCCGTGCGCCTTGATGAAGGCGAGTTTTTCGGCGAGGTGGCGGTGATGAGGCACACGCGGCGCACCGCATCGGTGCGTGCCGTGGAGCCGACGAAATTGCTTGTGCTCGATGCGCGCGATCTTGCCGTGCTGATCGCACATAATCCGGAACTGGGCGCGCAACTGGAGAAGGTGTTTCAGCAGCGTGTCGCTGCGCGGGCAGAAGGACACCCGCCGGAAGGCGCGGCCCACGTCGATTTTGCGTGGTGGGATTGAAGCCGGCGGGCGCAACTTGGCAGGCAGCCGGTTCTGGCGGATGAGCGGCGCGCGGGACGGACCGCGCGCCTTTTGCCTTGATCAGGCGGCCATGGCTTTGCGCAGGTTTTCGTCGATCTTGTCGAGGAAGCCGGTTGTCGAGAGCCATTTCTGGTCAGGGCCGACAAGCAAGGCGAGATCCTTGGTCATGAATCCGGATTCAACCGTATCGACGCAGACTTTTTGCAAAGTATTGGCGAATTTGGCCAGAGCCTCGTTGTTGTCCAGCTTGGCGCGATGCAGCAAGCCGCCCGTCCAGGCATAGATCGAGGCGATGGAATTGGTGGACGTTTCCTGCCCCTTCTGGTGCTGGCGATAATGGCGGGTGACGGTGCCGTGGGCTGCTTCCGCCTCGACAACGCGGCCATCCGGCGTCATCAGCACCGAGGTCATCAGACCGAGCGAGCCGAAGCCCTGCGCCACCGTGTCGGATTGAACGTCGCCGTCATAGTTCTTGCAGGCCCAGACATAGCCGCCCGACCATTTAAGTGCCGAAGCCACCATGTCGTCGATGAGGCGGTGTTCATAGGTGATGCCGAGGGCCTGGAACTTGCCCTTGAACTCGTTCTGGTAAACCTCTTCAAATATATCCTTGAAGCGGCCATCATAGGCCTTGAGAATGGTGTTCTTGGTGGAGAGGTAAACCGGCCATTTGCGCAGCAGGCCGTAATTCATCGAGGCGCGGGCAAAATCGCGGATGGAATCATCCAGATTATACATGGCCATGGTGACGCCGGCGCCGGGGAACTTGAACACTTCCTTCTCGATGATTGTGCCGTCCTCGCCTTCAAACTTGATCGTCAGGCGGCCTTTGCCGGGCACTTTGAAGTCGGTGGCGCGATATTGGTCGCCGTAGGCATGGCGGCCGACGACGATCGGCTGGGTCCATCCGGGAACGAGCCGCGGCACATTCTTGCAGATGATCGGCTCACGGAAAATCACGCCGCCGAGAATATTGCGGATGGTGCCGTTCGGCGATTTCCACATTTCATGGAGCTTGAATTCCTCAACGCGCTGCTCATCCGGGGTGATGGTGGCGCATTTGACGCCAGCGCCATATTTGGCAATGGCGTGAGCGGCATCGACGGTGACCTGATCGCGGGTTGCGTCGCGATTCTCGACAGAAAGGTCATAATATTTCAGGTCGATGTCGAGATAGGGGTGGATGAGCTTATCGCGGATATAATGCCAGATGATGCGGGTCATTTCATCGCCATCGAGTTCGACGAGCGGATTTTCAACCTTGATTTTTTGCATGAAGCGAACCTCGCATTTGAATTGGAATGACGGTTCCTATAGCACTGGAGTGCGGCGCGGCAAAGCGCGGCTTTCGGATAAAACGAACGGATCGGAACATGGTTGGTGCAGGGACGAATCAGAGTGCGGAACTCCGGCGGGGCGGCCCCGCCATCGTGCTGGTGCGCCCGCAACTGGCGGTGAATATCGGCATGGCGGCCCGGGCCATGGCCAATTTTGGACTGTCCGACATGCGTCTTGTGGCGCCGCGCGAAGTAGGCTCACGCCATGCGCTTAAAAAAGGCGCTTCGCAGGCGGCGAGCGGCGCGGTCTATATTCTGGAGGGCGCGCGGTTTTTCGACAGCGTCGAAGATGCTCTGGCCGATCTGAATTTTGTCTGGGCCACCACAGCGCGCGAGCGCGGGCAGGACAAGCGGGTGGTTCTGCCGGAGCTTGCCATGGGGGAAACGGCGGCGCGCCTGTCGCAGGGGGAAAATGTCGGCGTGATGTTCGGCCCCGAGCGCACCGGCCTTGAAAACGACGAGATCGCTCTGGCTGATGCTATTGTGACATTTCCGGTCAATCCGGCCTATGCCTCGCTTAATCTGGCGCAAGCGGTTTTGCTGACGGGATATGAATGGATGCGGGCCTCTGGCGCGGCTTTGCCGTTTGACAACCCGAAATTTTCTCCTGCCGCACCGCGCGAGATGCTCAATTCGTTCTTCGCCTATCTGGAGCAGGCGCTGGAGGCCAACGGCTATTATCGTCCGCTGGCCAAAGCGCCGGTGATGAAGCGCAACATGCGCAATCTGTTTCACCGGATGCAACTCACCGAACAGGATATCCGCACTATGCGCGGCGCGCTTGTGCGGTTGATCCGCGGCCCGCGCCAGATGCATCCCAAAAGGCCGCCGGATAAGCCTGAATGAGGATTTCCGGCCTGTGAATGCGCGCCCCTTGATGCGTGCGGCTTTTGCTTTTCAGGCAAGGCTGCTAGCTTTCGGGGAATGAGTCCTCTTCATGGTGGTTGAATTGCCCGGTTTGCCGAAAATTTTGGTTTTTGATTCAGGTCTGGGGGGACTGACCGTCTTTTCAGCCCTGAAGCAGGTGTTGCCCGCGGCCGAATACACATATATCGCCGATGATGTGGCCTTTCCCTATGGCGGTCTGGCGGAAGCCGCCCTGATAGACCGCGTTATGCACATTATGGAGACCATGATCGCGCGCGTGCAGCCCGATTGCGTTGTCATTGCTTGTCATACGGCATCGACGCTGGTGCTGGGGCCGCTGCGGGCCAGATGGCCGAACCTGCCGTTTGTTGGCACGGTGCCGGCAATCAAGCCGGCGGCAGAACAGAGCCGGTCGGGGATGTTCTCGGTTCTGGCGACGCCCGGAACGGTTGCTCGCGACTACACGCATGATCTCGTGCGCAAATTTGCCGATCATTGCCGGGTGAATCTGGTGGGCTCGAAAACACTGGCGGGCATCGCCGAGCGCTTCATGCAGGGCGAGGCGCTGGATGAGGCTGCGGTGCGGACGGAAATTGCGCCGGCTTTCGTCGAGGCACAGGGCGCGCGAACCGATGTGATCGTTCTGGCCTGCACGCATTATCCGCTTTTGCTCGAGGAACTGAAGCGCCTTTCGCCCTGGCCGGTGCACTGGATCGATCCCGGTCCGGCCATTGCCCGGCGCACCGAACATCTGCTCCGGGAAATGGGTTTTGCGGCGGCAGGCGCAGACACGCCCGGCGCGCAGTTCATGTTTGCCAGCGGACGCGCGCCCGGCGCTGTTTTATGGGCGGCGCTGCAGGCACGCGGGTTCGCGCGGTGGCTGGACGCGGCTGTGCCGTGATACGCTTCGCCTCGGGCCGGAGGCGGAGAGGACCGGCACGGACCGTTGGATGAAGCGATGGTTGACATCCGCTTGTCACATGGTTAGAAGGCGGCATGTATGAAGCGCTCCTAAGGGGCGCTTCGTGCATTTTGCTGCAGGGCATCCGCCGTGCAGCAAATACGCACCCGGGACGCTTCCTTCATCTGAGGTGAGGTGTCTGTCGGCTCCGCAAGGGGCAGAGGAGGGCGCGTGCCTCACTTTTAACTGTTCAAGAGGACGCGATGTCAAAGCGCATTAATGCCAAGTATAAAATCGATCGCCGCATGGGTGAGAATATCTGGGGTCGTCCCAAGTCGCCTGTCAACAAGCGCGAATATGGCCCGGGCCAGCACGGTCAGCGCCGCAAGGGCAAGCTCTCGGATTTCGGCACCCAGCTCAAGGCCAAGCAGAAGCTCAAGGGCTATTACGGCAATATTTCCGAGAAGCAGTTCCGCGGCTACTATGCCGAGGCTGTCCGCATGAAGGGCGACTCGGGCGCCAATCTCATCGGCCTGCTGGAGCGCCGTCTCGATGCCGTGGTTTACCGCGCCAAATTCGTGCCGACGGTGTTCGCTGCCCGTCAGTTCGTCAATCACGGCCATGTCAAGGTCAATGGCCGCAAGGTCAATATTGCGTCCTATCAGGTCAAGGTCGGCGATCTGATCGAAGTGAAGGAAGCCTCGCGTCAACTCGCTGTGGTGCTGGAAGCTGTCGCGCTCGCAGAGCGTGATGTGCCGGATTATTTCGAGGCTGATCATAACAAGATGACTGCCAGAATGACCCGCATTCCCGGCCCGACCGATGTGCCATATCCGGTTCTGATGGAGCCGAATCTGGTGGTGGAATATTATTCCCGCTGATCGGCTTCATAGCTGCAGAATTTCAGTTATTTTCAAACAGCCGCATCCGATGCGGCTGTTTTGTTTTATGGCCTGCTGCATCTGCGTGGGATATCGGCAGCGCATCAGAATTAGCGCAGATCAATGATATTTGGCTTGATATTCGGGGATGATGCCGGGGCTGATCGCATGAAGGCGCAGGAAGAGGACATCGGGCAGTTCTGGAGCGGCTTGCGCGATATTGTGCCGCTGGGCATTGGCGTGGCCATTTATGGCCTTGCTTTCGGAATGCTGGCGGCTGAGGTTCATTATAATCTGGCGCAGATCGCCTCCATGGGCGGTATTGTCTTTGCGGGCGGTTCGCAGATCGTCGCGACGCAGCAATTGGCCCTTGGCGCGCAGGCGCTCGTGGCTGTTCTTGCCGGACTGGCGCTGAATTTGCGGCTGTTGCTGATCACGGCTTCCATTCGCGACGTTTATGCCGGGCGGCCCTTATGGCAAATCCTGCTTGGCGCGCATCTGACAACAGACGAGAGCTGGGCTTTGCTGCTGTCGGCCCGCGCGCAAGGCCGGCATGTGGGTTATTGGTACCTCGTTGGCGGCGGTGCCGGCATCATGGCGGCATGGTGCCTGTCGACGACCGGGGGATTCGTTTTTTCGAATTTTATCGCCGATCCCAAGGGAATTGGCGTAGATTTTGCCTTTACGGCGGCATTTATCGCCATTGCGAGATCGCTCTGGCGTGGGAGCAACGATGTTTTGCCCTGGATCGCAACGGTGATTGTGGTTGTGGTGGCGGTACGCGGCGCAGACATCGCGCCGTCCTGGGCGCTTGTGCTGGGCGGCGTGTCGGGCGCCGTGGTTGCAGGATTGCGGCGTCATGTCTGAAATCTGGATTGTTATTTTTGCGCTGGCGGCGGGCACACTCACAATCAGGCTTGCCGGGATTGCGCTGGGACAGCAAATTCCGCGCAGCGGCCCCTGGGCGCGCGCGCTCAACGCCTTGCCGGGTTGCCTGATCGTATCGCTTGTGGCCGTTTCATTACTCTCCGGCGGGCTCAGGGAATGGATTGCAGGAGGCGTGGCCGCTTTGATCGCCATTGTGAGTCGTAATCTGCTGCTTACGATGGCGGGCGGCATTGCGGCTGTCTGGCTGCTGCGCACCCTGATGTAAAGACAAGCTGTCGCATCGCTTTTTCGTCGCAGGTTGCCCAGCTATCGACGTAATAGAAAACAAGAGGCGGAAAAACGTCGTCGTCTGGTCAAAACATTTGCTTGTTATCAGAATATTTGCCTTGTGATAAATTGATGACACGGACGTTAAGTAAATTGTTTACACAATTTTTTCTATAATACTGCAAGGCAGTGAAGTCATGATTCGGGAAACCTCGCTTTGGCGCACAATTTTAAGGTTGTTTGTATCGGGGCGGGGCCTGCCGGTCTGACGGCGGGCTATCTGCTCAGCAAAGAGGGTGTCCCTGTTGTCGTCCTCGAATCCGATCCGCAATATGTCGGCGGAATTTCAAGAACAGAAACCTACAAGGGGTTCGGGTTTGACATCGGCGGGCACCGGTTCTTTTCAAAATCTGCAGAGGTGGAAAAGCTGTGGGATGAATTGCTGGGCGATGATTTCCTGCTTCGCCCGCGCAAGTCGCGCATCTACTATCGGCAAAAATTGTTCGATTACCCATTGCGGGCCTCTGACGCCTTGGCCAAACTCGGCGTGTTCGAAGCCGTGCGTTGCGTGCTTTCCTATGTGAAGGCGCAGATTGCGCCCGTGCGGGATCCCAGGAATTTCGAGGATTGGGTTGTCAATAAATTCGGGCGGCGTCTGTTCGAGATATTCTTCCGCACTTATACCGAAAAAGTCTGGGGCATGTCCTGCCGGGAGATTTCTGCCGACTGGGCGGCGCAGCGGATCAAGGGATTATCGCTTTTCAACGCCATCTGGCATTCGCTCAGGCCGCAACGACCCTCAAATGGGCGCGACCAGACGATAAAGACCTTGATCAACCAGTTTCGCTATCCGCGTCGCGGCCCCGGCATGATGTGGGAGGCTGCTGCGCGCAAGATCAAGCAATTCGGCGGCGAGGTGCAACTCGGCCAGCGCGTGACGGCAGTGGAGCGCCTGTCCGACGGGCGTTGGCGTGTCAGCGCGCTTGATCAGGGCGGGCTTGCGCATGAATATGTCTGCGAGCATGTGTTGTCGTCGATGCCCATGCGCGAATTGGCCGGTGCGCTCCGTCCATCGCTGCCGCTGGCGGCTCTCGATGCAGCCAAGGGCTTGCGTTATCGTGATTTTCTGGTCGTGGCACTGGTGATCAAGGACAGAAACCTGTTCGATGACAACTGGATTTACATCCATGACCCCAGCGTCAAGGTTGGGCGGATACAAAATCTCAAATCGTGGTCGCCTGAAATGGTGCCCGATCCGCAATATAATTGCTACGGCTTGGAATATTTCTGTTTCGAGGGTGACGGTCTGTGGAACCGGAACGAGGCGGATTTGCTCGCCCTTGCCGGGGAGGAACTGGTCAGGCTCGGTCTGGCGGACGCTCAGGACATCGTCGATGGCGCCGTTGTTCGGCAGCCGAAGGCCTATCCGGTCTACGACGCTGACTATCAGGAGCGCGTTGATCGGATTCGCGCTGTTCTTGAAGCAGAATATGCCAACCTGCATTTAGTTGGGCGTAACGGCATGCATAAATATAACAATCAGGACCATGCCATGATGACGGCCATGCTGACGGTCAAGAATATTCTTGCCGGACGCAGAATTTACGATGTCTGGCTGGTCAATCAGGATGCCGAATATCATGAGGAAGGTGATGAGGTCGCTTCGGATATGGGCAAAAGCGCGGGCCGCTCGCCTGCGGATGGCGGACGCCAGGTG
The DNA here is from genome assembly GCF_056032725.1 of Methylocystis sp. sgz306128. Lineage (NCBI taxonomy): Bacteria > Pseudomonadati > Pseudomonadota > Alphaproteobacteria > Hyphomicrobiales > Methylocystaceae > Methylocystis > Methylocystis sp. sgz306128. The sequence continues at coordinate 289,425 of NZ_JBVYWO010000003.1, read as the reverse complement.
CCGCGCAAACTCAGTTGACCTGAGCTTTCCGCCTATCGTTCGCTGCAATGTTCGAATTGCTGTGAAATGTCTCCCCGAATCCGAACACGCGGCGAGGAGACGGTCTTGTTAAATCCGCAATCGCCTAATTTGGGCGCCGATGACGCAGGCTTCGCCGAAGCGCTGAAAGACAGACGCGTATTTGCCAGTATCTTCCTGCTTTTGGCGGCGCTCTGGCTCAGTACTCACGCCTATGGGGGGATTTATCACGACGCCCGGCTGTATACGTTACAAGCGTTTAACGACTTGCAGCCTGGGAGGTTTTCGGACGATCTCTTCCTTCGATACGGCTCACAAGATCAATTCACGATATTCAGCCTGATTTACGGGCCGTTCATTCAAGGTTTCGGACTTTGGACGGGGAACATCATTCTTCTGGCCATTTCTCAACTGATCTGGATCGGCGGTCTAAGTTTCCTGGTGCGTGTATTGGTGCAAGATCCCCGCGCGGCTTTATTGTCGATGGCTGCCGTGATAGTCTTGCCACTTCAATTACTGTTCGAGTATGGCGAACGGTTTTTAACGCCGAGACTTCTCGCGGAGGCTTTGGTGCTTTGGGCATTGGGCTTCATGCTGCGTCGCCGGCTGGTTCCAAGCCTATTAATTTTCACGCTGGCGATGAGCATCCATCCGCTTATCGCGATTCCAGGTATCGGTGTTCTGTTTTTTTACGAGGGCAGCCGGCATAAAATCTGGTTCCTGTTTGCCTTTCTGGGGATTCTGTTGGTTTTTGCTCTGGCTCTTGCCGGAGCTCCGCCGTTTTATCGAGTTCTGGAAACATTTGACGACGGCTGGTGGGCAGTCGTGCGCGACAGAAATTCATTCGATCTGATCACAGAATGGGATCTTGCAAAATGTATTTCAACGATCCGCGTATTATTATTTATTGCGCTTGCGGTGTCATTTTCTTCAATAAAGGATCTTCGGTTTTTCTATAGCATAATTGTGTTGATATTTTTAATGATATTGGTTTCGGTAATCGGCGGCGATGTCTTGCACAACGTGTTGATTGCTGACCTGCAATTGTGGCGTTCAATATTGTTGCTCGGGATTGTTGCTCATGTCGGCATCGGGCCTGTTTTGCTTAGGCTGCGCAACGAAGACGGTTTAGTTTTCGCAAATCCCAAATTTTTGCTTTTGGTGGCCATTGGTCTGTCATCGATTGCTGGCTTTTTTGCAAAGGTCAATGTTGCGGCGACACCGATGGTTGCGGCTGGCGTCAGCGTTGCCGTTTGGCAGCAGTTCAGGCAAAACTCAATGCCGCTCGCCTTGCGCATCATTGTAATTGTATTTGTTGGAATATCCATCGGACTGTTTGCCATCGTTGTCTATGGTCTTTTTCTCCATCGAGATATTTATGTAGAAGATGGGCCGGCTATAATTTTTAGCTCGATAGCTGCTCAAATCATATTTTATGTTCTATATGCACTGAGTACTCGTCCCCAGCTTATCACGAAGTTGCACTGGCGCTCGGTCGTATTTGTAATTGCAATGCTTATGTTTGTGGCCGCTCTCTGGAACTGGGATCAAACCCCGTCCTGGGTCCGGTTTGTCGATACATCCGAAACTCCGCCAAAAGAGCTGGCTGTCTTGCTGCCAGGGTTCGATCCGGTTTATTGGGAAGGCGACCCGACAGTGCCTTGGTTTGTTCTGAAGCGACCGAGTTATTTCTCCTGCGATCAGGGCTCAGGCGTGTTGTTTAACCGGCGCACGGCCATGGATTTTCAACGAAAGTCCGAACATTTTTCCGCGTTCAACACTCTTGATTCGCATCTTCACGAGTTTTGCCTTGCACCTGAAAAAGCACTCGCGGTTGATCACCAGAAGAAAGACATCGTCGCTCTTTGCCAGTCAGAGCCAGACCTGACTGATCTGGTATTGGTCAATCCGGTTAGAGATACCGAAGCAAAAATATGGGAAGCTCCGACTCCATTCACATATGTGGTTCGTGTCGACGATAAATGGCGGCTGTTTTCTACCCGCCGTTTCTATATCTATTCCTGCAAGGATTTCAGATCCTGATCCGCCTGTGGCAAGGAGGCGGCTTGCGATCCGGATCAACGGTTGCCGTTACAGAATAAAATTTCCATTTTCTGTAAGTTGAATTGGACAATTCGTCCTCGGCTCGTTACAGCCCTTTCTGGGCTGCACTTAGCGCCCGGAAGCGACTTTAACGGGGCGGCATGTGAGTTTGCGGGGGAAAGGGTATTTCTTTGCAATTCTGGCGCTGACGATTTTCTCGCTTCAGGATGCGATATCGAAACATCTGGCGCAGCTCTATCCGCCCGTCTTTGTCACCATGATCCGTTACTGGGCTTTTGGCCTGTTCGCAATTGTCATGGCCTCGCGCTCACGCAGCGGCTTTTTGGCCATGGCACGCTCAGCCCGGCCATGGCTGCAGATTGCACGCGGATCGATATTGGCCATACAGGTGGTCATGGCGATTACCTGTTTCAGCATTATCGGCCTGGCGCGAAGTCAGGCCATTTTTGCCGGAACGCCGATTGTCGTTGCGCTGTTGTCGATCGTTCTGCTCAAGGAGCAGGTGGAATGGCGGCGCTGGCTTGCCATTGGCGCTGGCTTGTCGGGCGTGCTGCTGATTTTGCGTCCGGAGGGCGGCTTTTTTGATTTCAAGCTGCTGCTGGCCGTATCGGCCGCGCTTATGTTTGCTGTTTACGTTATTCTGACACGTCTCGTCAGTCGCGATGATGCGCCGATGACGAGCTTCTTCTATACGGGTTTTGCCGGAGCGGTGGTTATGACGCTTGTTGGCCCGTTTTACTGGACATGGTTCGCGCCAGCAGACTGGGTGTGGATGGGGCTGGCCTGCCTCACCAGTATAACCAGTCATTATTCATTGATCCGCGCCTATGATCTGCTTGACGCTTCTGCGGTCCAGCCGCTGACCTATCTCAGTCTGGTCTATGCCTCGCTGATCGGTACATTCTTTTTCGGCGAGCATTTGAGCTGGAATACGATTGCGGGTGCCGTCATCGTGGTGGGGGCCGGCAGTCTGTCCATTCTGCGGGAGCACCGCGCCTCAAGGCAGGTTACACAGCAGGCGCAATAATAATGGTGCGGCGAAGCGGCTTCGCCTGATCCCGAACTTCAATTGAATCCGGTGCCTGCCGGTGGGCTGCCGGACGCGGGGCGGCCAGAATTTCAATCCGCCTGAAAATTATGATTAATATTTAAGGTTATAAAATTCCCTGCAAAACATGTTTATCAGAATTTGAATCGAAATTTTTTGCTGTTTATCGCGTTAAGTATACATGTTCAGCATTGTGGTTAACCAGTGATAAACGTTTAAATGTCCGGTTTATATTCAGATATAAACTTACGTGCCCCGGCACATTGTCAAATTTCATCACCTCATTCACAAACGATTCATATTGTTGCTTCGCATTTGAATAGTTTTTTAAGAGGTTGCCATGACCAAGACCAATTATCTCAAATCCGCTCTTATCATTTCTGTTTCCACGCTGTTTCTGTCCGGTCATGCCTTCGCAACTCCGGTCAAGCATTTTGACGGATGCACGCTGATCGGCAAAACGCAGATATGCCTGCATCCTGGGCTCACCGACGATGAAGACGTCAGTGTTGATCTGGGTGAGGCCTCTGTCGGCCATCATTCAAATGGAAGCGACGGATCTGCTTCGCCCGCGCACAACGTACATGCCAGCCTCAGCAGTTCGTCCAGCACCTCCGGGCAGGGTCCGGCTGGCTCCGGCGTCGGCAATAATTCCAGCGCAGGCGGCGCGTCCAACACCTCGGGTTCGGGCAGCAGCAATAGCGGCAATTCGAACACCGGAGATAGCGGTTCCAGCAGCGGCAATTCGAATTCAGTTGGCGGCGGCACCTCCGGTGTTTCAGGTTCGTCCCAGAATGGCGGCGGCTCGTCCGTTTCCGGCGGCGGAGAAAGCAATAATGGGTCTTCAGGCTCGCCTTCGAACGGTGGCCCGGGTTCCGCTCCGGTGTCGGGCTCCTCGAATGGCTCAGGCTCAGGTAATTCCGTTTCGTCAGGCAATTCGGGTTCGTCGGGCAGCAACGGGTCTTCCGGTTCTTCTCCGAACAGCGGTTCCGGTGCCTCTGCCCCCTCGGGTACGGGCGCCAATGGGGCCAGCGGTTCCACCGGCACCGGCAATAATGGCAACAATGGCAATACCAATAACAACGGCAATACCGGCGACCATGCCAACAGCGGCAACACCGGCAACAACACGAATTCGGGCAATAACGGAAATAACAACAACCACACGGGCAGCACGGGTACGCAGGGTAATTCCGGCAGCCACAACAATGGTCACTGACCGGCGGTCATGTGGCAGGATTATCTGAAGGCCGCGCCCGGCGCGGCCTTTTCCTTGCGCGGGCTTTAAATTGTCAGAAATGCCATGGCCCAGGTGGCCGCCGTCGAGAGAATGAGCCCGGGCACAACCAGCAGAGCAAATCTGCGTGAGCCAGTCAGCGCCGCCATGCCTATCTTTGACAGGACATTGGTTGAAAATCCGGCCAGAATGGGCAGAGTCGCGTCATGCACAGTCAGTTTGCCGGAAGTAACCAGTGAGGCGACGGATACGGCAGTCGAATGCGCATCTACAAAGCCGGCAAGAGCCGAGCCGATGAGAATGCCGGTCTGTCCAAAATTTTCGCGAAGGCCGGCAACGCCAATGAGCATTATCCCCATGACCAGCGCCAGTCCGACCGCCATTTGCAGGCTGAAGGCGCGCCCCGCCTGACTTTTGCTGCGTGAGTCGCCTGAGCGAAGGGCCCGGATCGAAAAAGCCAGGCCGTAGAACGCGGCGGTCATGCCTCCGGCCAGCAGGGCTGGCAGGAGCGTGCGAAAGGTTGCCGGACTGGTCACAACCAAGAGTGCCGACATTTGCAGGAAGGTGGCCAGTGTGGAAAGCGTGGCGCCGGCAACCGCGGGCATGATGGCGGCCGGCTGGATCTTTTCCCGCGAAGCCATAGAACTGATCGTGGCGACGCTGGAAAAAAAGCCCGAGGCGAGCCCGACCAGCGGCAACCCGAACTTTGCCCCCATTGCCCGCGTGGCGACATAGCCGCAGGCGCTGATGAACATCACCAGCACAACCAGCAGCCATAAGGCGTGCGGGTTCACCGCCTGCCAGGGACCGAGATACATGTCGGGCAGTTGCGGCCAGACGATCAGGGTGGCAATCGCAAAAATCAGTCCATCCTTCACTTCGGCATCGGTGAGAATGTGCTTTGCGAAGCGATGCAGGCCGGATTTCGATGCAAGCAGAACGGCAAGCCCGGTGCCAAGCGCGGAGGCCAGCGCGACATCCGACATGGCCAGCGCACCGATCAGACATACCGCGATAAGGCTGATTTCGGTTGTCGTGCCGGGGTCGTTCTGCGAACTGCGGATATAGGACAGGGCAGCAATCACGCCTACAGCCGCGGTAGCCGCCGTGAGCAGGGTAAGGCCGCCGATCTGCGCCGCCAGCGCGCCGACAAGTGCGACCGCGGCAAAGGTTCGGATTCCTGCGGGCTGGTTTGTGGCGCGGATGCCGGCGCTATGCTCCCGCTCCAGCCCGATGAGAAGCCCGAGCGCCACGGCAACCGCGAAATTGAACCATGGTTGTGTCATGTGTCCCGCAAGCTCCCGGGGCATGACCGGGGCAAAACTCAGTATGACAGAAATACAGGGATCTCGCTTTGCAGGATCATGTCGTTGGTCGTGCCGCCAAGCAGGATCTGCATGAGCCGCATATGAACGAAAGCGCCCATGACGATGAGGTCGGCCTCAACGTCGCGCGCATGGTTGCGGATGGCTGCGCCCACGTCATGGCCAAGCGGCTCAACTTCGGTCAGTTCCACCTTTTTGCATCGATGGCTGAGATAGGCTGCAACATCGCTGCCCTCATAGCTCTTTTCGGGTTCGCCGGAAACGCAGACCACATGCACCTGCGCGGCCCGCTCCAGCAGCGGCATGGCATCGCCGACAGCGCGTGCGGCCCGGGCGCTGCCGTCCCATGCCACAACGATCCGGCCAAAGGTTGCTGCAGTTTTCAGTTTTGCGGGAACGAGAATGACCGGCCGCCCGGAATTGAACAGGGCAGCCTCAACCATATCCTTGCCGAAAGCCATTTCTTCCGCAGGTTGCGGCAATATGGACAGGTCGCTCAGTCGCGCCGCAGCGGCGAAAGCGGCGGCAAGCTGTCCCTCATTGGCGTGAAGGATGCGGGCCTCGAGATTGAACGGCTTGATCCGGACATCGTCGCTCAAGGTCTGAGCGAGGGCTCGTGCCCGTGCATGACGCTCCTCATTCACCTCATCGACGATCGATCGCAGGCCCGGAACAAGCCGGGCGCTGGGCATATTCAGCTTCGGGGCGCACAAAATGGCTTTAAGACGTCCGGTATTGGCCTGAACGAGCGCTGTGGCATAGCGCAGCGCCGGTTCCGCCAGCGGCGATTCCTCAATGACCAGCCCGAGTGCAACGTCCTGAAAAATCATAGCGCGAACTTTCCCAAAATGCAGTCTGACTGTAGGTCAAATAGAAGTGCGGGCCATGATCTTTGTCAAACGGGTTCTCGCACGTCAGGCGAGGCCGGAGGCTCCGTCCGGCTTACGGCGTTTTTGCTGCCGCGAACTGGCTGTAGGCTTCGAGCGCATGGCTGGCATACATGGCCGAAGGGCCTGCGCCCATATATATGGCCATGCCGAGCGTTTCGAGAATCTCCTCGCGCGATGCCCCATGATCGACGGCGGCTTTGACATGAAAGGCGATGCAATCGTCACAATGAACGGCTATGCCCACGGCAAGCGCGATCAGTTCTTTAGTTTTTGCGTCCAGCGCCCTGGGCGTCAGCGCGGACTGGGCGAGGGTCGCGAAAGCTTTCATCACCTCCGGCGCGCCGCCGCGCAGATTGCGTAAATTGCCGGATAATTCTTTTGTCCAGGCTGGCCAATCCAGATTTTGTTCGCTCATGGGGTTATGTCCTTGCTCGATCTGCAGGACATTATATTTATAAAATATAAATTAGAAAATACTTATTTAATAGAAACGCAAACATTGTGATCTGAGCAGCCACGGTACCGTTCGCTCTGTAATACGACGCCGCGCGCGGCTATGATCAGCTTATGGCAAGAAGCCGGATCAGCGCGAAGGCAATCAGGCCGAGCAGCATCAATGACAGGCTTGCCGCCAGTGTGACGCGCGAGCCGGAACGCAGAAGTGCCCGGACATCCATGCTGAGACCCAGTCCGGCCATGGAAACGATGGTCAGGGCGCTGGCAATCTGGTCGGCAATATTGAGCAATGCCGGACTGATGAGATTAAGGGAATGCAGACCCATCAGCGCAAGAAAGCCGATGATGAACCAGGGCACCAGTCCGCGCCGCGCCGCCGCCAGATTGGCGCTGCCTTTGGCGGCGTAAAGGCTGATGCAGACAACCACCGGCCCGAGCATGAGCACGCGGATCAGTTTGACCAACGTGCCGATCTGGACGCTGATCAGCGCGACAGGTGCGGTCGCGGCGATAACCTGCGGCACGGCATAGACCGTAAGTCCCGCAAGAATGCCATATTGCGATTCAGATAAATGCAGCGCCGGAACCAGCAACGGCAGAAAAAGCACGACAGCCACGCCCAGCACCGCCGTATACCCAATGGAGGCAACAATATCTTCCGATTTCGCGCCGATAACTGGCGCGACAGCCGCAATGGCGGAATTGCCGCAAATGGAATTTCCGCAGGCGACAAGCAGGGCGAGGCGCCAGTTGAGGCCAAGCAACCGGCTGACGGAATAGCTTAACCCGATCACCAGCACTACGATGACGGCAATGCCCAGAATGAGTTTGCCTCCCACAGCGGAAAGCGATTGTGCGCTCATGGCTGCGCCCAGCAGCATCACGGCAATTTCGAGCAATGTCTTGGAACTGAACGCAATGCCCTCCCGCGCATATTCGCCGACAGGCAGGACGGAGCGCACGAAACCGCCAATAACAATGGCCAGAACGAGGGATTCAATGAACGGCCTGCCCATGAAGGCGATCTCAAGCCTTTGGGCGCCCGCGGCAAACCAAGCGATAAGGATGCAAAGCAGCGTTCCCGGTGCAAGGCGCAGAAAATGATTTTTCCAGGAAAGCAGCATGTTGATCCCGTTTGGTTGCGGTTTCAATTATCAGTTAGAAATGATTGTTTTATCCAGTTTAAAATAATTTACATTCCATTCGATTTAATTGAATAATAAGCCATGACCCTTGAGCAACTTCGCATTTTTATCGCCGTGGCCGAGCGCCAGCATCTGACGCGCGCCTCGGAAGCCTTGAGCCTGACGCCCTCGGCCGTCAGTTCCGCCGTCAAGGCTCTGGAAGAGCGCTATGGCGTGCGCTTGTTCAACCGCATCGGACGCGGCATCGAATTGACGGATGCGGGCCGGATCTTCGTCGATGAAGCGCGCGCCGCGCTGACGCGGGCGCAGCTCGCCGAATCGGCCCTGTATGAACTGGGCGGTCTGGCGCGCGGGTCGCTCCGGGTGCATGCCAGCCAGACCATTGCCAGCTATTGGGCACCGGAATTTGTCGTGCGTTTCATTCAGGCCTATCCGGGCATCGATCTGCGGCTTGAAATGACCAATACGCAGCGCGTCGTTGCGGCAGTGATGGACGGCACCGCAGAGCTTGGACTTGTCGAGGGTGAATTTGACGAGCCCGCGCTGAGTGCGCGTGTTATCGCTATGGATTTGCTGGCATTGGTTGTTGCGCCGGATCACCCCTGGGCAGATGGGCGCAAACTGACGCCCGAAGAACTGACCACCGGCCGCTGGGTTCTGCGCGAGGTCGGCTCCGGCACACGTTCGGCCTTCATCCGTGCTCTGCGGGCGCGGCGGGTTGATCCTGATGGCCTTGATGTTGCCCTGACGCTGCCATCCAACGAGGCCGTGATGTTGGCCTTGCAGGCGGGGCCCTTCGCCACTGTGTTGTCCGAGCGTGTGATCGCACCATTTGTCGAGGCGGGCCGGCTGGTTATGGTGGATTTTGCCCTGAATCCGAGGCCGTTCCGGATTTTGTGGCATAAGGAACGCTTCCGGACAAAAGCGGCGCAGGCGTTTGAGAAGCTTATTCTTGAGTGAAAGCTCATATAGCCTATATTCTCCGCACTATCGGGGAGAAGCGCGACATGAGCGAATTTGAACGCTGGCAGCAACGGTATTCCGTAACGGATTATGTGTTTGGCGAAGCGCCGAATGCGTTTCTGGCCGCGCAAAAGCACCTTCTGCCAAAATCCGGAAAGGCGTTGGCCGTGGCCGATGGCGAGGGCCGCAACGGCGTTTTTCTCGCGGAGCAGGGGTTGGACACGCTCTCGATCGATTTTTCGCCTTTGGCGCAGGCCAAGGCGATGGCGCTTGCCCGCAAGCGCGGTGTCCATCTGCAGACGGAAACAGCCGATGTGCATCGCTGGCCCTGGCCAGATGAGGAATATGACGTGATCGTCGAAATTTTTGCGCAATTCTCGCCGCCAGAGGAGCGCGCGCGTAAATTTGCAGGCATGAAACGCGCGCTCAAAACCGGCGGGTTGCTGCTTCTGGAAGGCTATACGCCTAAACAGCTCGAATATGGTACCGGTGGCCCGAAAAATATTGCCCATCTCTACACACAAGATCTGCTGGAGCAGGCGTTCGGCGACATGGCGAAGGTGCACATTCGCGCCTACGAAGCGCCATTGTCCGAGGGCGCGGGGCATTCCGGCATGTCCGCGGTGATCGATCTCATTGCCTGGAAGTAGCGTTCGCGCCCTGCGGCGCTCAGTGCATCAGTACTAGGACGCTGCGCCAGATCATGTACGCGGCGACGGCGAAGACCAGCACGGCAAAAGCCGAATTCAGCGCCCCTTTCCGTCCGGACATGAACCGCGCGACATAAGCACCGCTGAAGCCGCCCGTGCCGCCGCCCACAAGGAAGGCGAAAGCCAGCGGCCAGTCGACAAGGCCGGAAAAAGCATAATTTGCCGATGTGGTCAGGCCAAAGGCCGTCACCGCCACCAAGGAGGAGCCGACGGCGTTGAGAATCGGCATGCCCGTGGAGGCCACTAGGCCGGGAACAATGAGAAAGCCGCCGCCGATGCCGAAAAAGCCGGAAAAAATTCCCGTCAGACTGCCATAGCCGAATACTTTTCTTAAATTCTCCCGGTTGCATTCGGCGCCGGGATTTCCCTGATTGCCTCTGCCGCGGAGCATGAGAACACCGACGAGAATCATCACCAGAGCGAAAAGAAACAGCAGCTTCTGGCCGTCGAATAATTTGCCGATCGTCGAGCCGGCCGTTGCGCCGATGATGCCGGCAAGGCTGTACATGACGGCGCATCGCCATTTGACTGTGCCAAGCCGCGCATGATGGGCAAGATTGACGGCTGCGTTCAATGCGACCGCCAGCGCGCTTGTGCCAATGGCGATATGGGGATCAGGCACACCGACGAGATAGACCATCAGTGGCACGGCCAGAATGGAGCCGCCGCCGCCGAACAGCCCCAGAGAGAAGCCGACCAGCGAGCCGGACAGAATGCCCAGCACATATTGCAGCAGGGTGAACGTCATGCATCAAAGTCCATTGATCGGGACTTTGAGAAAGCGCTTGCCGCTCGTGTCCGGGTTGGGCAACTGGCCGGCCTTCATATTGACCTGCAGCGAGGGCAGAATCAGCCGGGGCATGCCCAGCGTTTTGTCACGGGCCTCGCGCATCCGGACGAATTCATCCTCGGTTATGCCGTCGCGGACGTGAATATTATGGGCCTTCTGCTCGGCGACAGTGGTTTCCCATCTGATATCGCGGTTGTTCGGGCCATAATCGTGGCACATGAACAGCCGCATCGCATCCGGCAGAGCGAGTACGCGTTTGATCGAGCGATAGAGCGTGCGCGCATCTCCGCCCGGAAAATCGGCGCGGGCGGAGCCGCCATCGGGCATGAACAACGTGTCGCCGACAAAGGCGGCATCGCCGATAACATGGGTCATGCAGGCGGGCGTATGGCCGGGCGTGTGCATGGCGAAGGCGTTCATTGTGCCGATTTTATATACGTCGCCATCCTCGAAAAGCCTGTCGAACTGGCTGCCGTCACGCCGGAAATCCGTGCCTTCGTTAAAAACCTTGCCGAATGTTTCCTGAACGATGGAAATGCCCGCGCCAATGCCGATCTTGCCGCCGAGCCTTGCCTGAATATAGGGGGCGGCCGAGAGGTGGTCGGCGTGAACATGCGTTTCGATCAGCCATTCGAGATTGAGCTGGTGGCTTTCGATGAATGCGATGATCTTGTCGGCGGACTGGTAGGTGATGCGCCCGGCGGCATAATCGATATCGAGCACGGAATCGATGACGGCGCATGAACTCGAAACGGGGTCTTTGACAACATAGCTGATTGTGTTGGTGTCGGTATCAAAAAAGGCTTTTGTGTCCGGTATGGTGGCGTGGTCGATCTCATGCGGAATTTCTGACATCGGCAAGCTCCGGAAAGTATGACTTTTTAAACCCGGCAATCTCGTTCGGGTCAGATTAAAACATACCTGATTTATTGAAGCCTGTCTTATATAAGATAATTCTAATATGTCAATTATTTTATCGTGCGTCCTGGGGATGCACAATAAAAAAGGCCCGGTGTTGAACCGGGCCGTGAAGGAGGACGGCGGGGAGATCAGAATTTGTAGGCGATGCCGACAAGCACGGCATTCGATGTGAATTTCACGCGATCAGCCGTGTTGCTTGCGCTATCCACGAAGGATTTGCGACCAAGATCGGTGTAGCGATATTCGACATTGCCGATGATGTTGTTGGTGAAGGCGTATTCAACACCGGCGCCCAGTGTCCAGCCGACGCGGTCGGTTGTTTCTGTAGCGAAAGGCGCGCCACCAGCGAAGGCATAGCTTGTCTTTACATTGCCGAAGGCGAAACCACCGGCGGCGTAGATGAGCGTGCGGTCGATGGCATAGCCGAGACGGCCACGAATATCGCCAGTCCAGGTCTGTTTGCCGCGCACGTCATAAAGGGTGTTGGAAGAATTCGCGACATTAAGCGCAGAGCCATGTACGTCGAGCCCCCCGTTCAGGTCACCCTCGACGCCGAACACGTAATTGCCAGTTTGCCAGTTATAGCCGACGCGCGCGCCCAGAAGACCGCCGTTGGCGTGTAATTTATAAGGGCCGGGAAGGGCGCCGGAAGCATTGGTGAAGGGTCCGGAAATATCAGCCCATTCGCCGCCGCCCTGAATGCCGACATACAGACCCGTCCATGTAAAGACAGGGGGAGGGGCCATGACAGGCGCCATAACCGGCGGAGCTTTGGTCGAGGGAAGGTCAGCTGCCTGAGCGGAGAGAGGTGTGGCGGCCAGCGCGGCCAGAACAAGAAGTTTTTTCATGAAATGCCTCATTTTTGAATGCAGGATTTAGAAAACCACCCTGTTTATTGGTATGACCATATTATCATAGAATCGCTTTTTCAAAAGAGGGCCGGCTGATCGACAGGGCTGATTTTGGGCTCCTGTTGCCGATGGGACACGCTTTCAGGATCGAATGGGCCGGAATTTTTCATTTAAAATTCTGATATTAATGGATAATTTTTAATCAGTTTAATTGGTGATGCCGTAGGGCCAAAAGTGGCAGGACAACGGTTGCGGCTCGCCGTCCTGACTGTGGCGGCCTAAATCCTTCGACACACTCACGACGAAGGGCCGGTCTGTCCGGCAGCAGAATCGGCCTTCGCCGTCCGCCCCATTTGGAGGTTATATTATGGCAGGGCAGGCAGGCGGGTGATGTCAAGTTCATCAAGTTCGGCCGACTGGAGCGTCTCGCTGGCCAGCAGGCGTTGCGCGCCCTTTTCCAGAATGTCCTTACGCTCGCCCAGAATTTTCGCCGCGCGGCCATAGGCGGTGTTGACGAGGCGGCGGATAGCCTGATCGATCTCACCTTCCGTAGCGTCGCTGGCGCGCTGTTCGACCTGAAACAGGCCGGGCGTGTCCAGCAGACGGTTTTGCGGTTCGGCATAGACGGCCTGACCAAGGTCGCGATCCATGCCGTAGAGCGTTACCATGGAGCGGGCAATCTCCGTGGCCTTCTGCAGGTCATCGGCGGCGCCGGTCGATACGACATTGAATATAAGCTGTTCGGCGGCTCGCCCGCCCATCAGCACCGCCATTTTAGCTTCAAGTTCGGTACTGGTCATCAGGTAGCGGTCTTCGATGGGTTGCTGGATGGTGTAGCCGAGAGCGCCGATACCCCGCGGAATGATCGAGATTTTCTTGACAGGGTCGGTATAGGGCAGTGAGAGGGCGACGAGCGCGTGTCCCATCTCGTGGTAGGCAACAGTTTTGCGCTCGATGGCATTGAGCAGGCGGTTGCGCTTTTCCGGTCCGGCAATGATACGCTCGACGGCGGCGATGAAATCCTCCATCGCCACGTCGGAACTGGCACGGCGTGTGGCCAGCATTGCCGCCTCGTTGACCAGATTGGCCAGATCAGCCCCCGTGAAGCCGGGCGTCAGCGCTGCTATGTCCTCCGGTTTCACTTGCGCGGCCACTTTTACCTTTTTGAGATGTACCTTGAGAATGGCCGTGCGGCCATTCTTGTCGGGCCTGTCCACCACAATCTGCAGGTCGAAGCGTCCGGCGCGCAGCAGCGCGGGATCGAGAATCTCAGGACGGTTGGTTGCCGCCAGCAGGACGACGCCGCCCCGCGGATCAAACCCGTCAAGTTCGCTGAGCAACTGGTTGAGCGTTTGCTCCTTTTCATCATTCGCGCCGGTCACTGAAGCCAGCCCGCGCGCACGCCCAAGTGCGTCCAGTTCATCGATAAAAATGATGCAGGGGGCGCTTTTGCGCGCCTGCTCGAACAGATCGCGGACGCGGGCAGCACCGACGCCGACAAACATTTCAACGAATTCCGAGCCGTTGATGGAGAAGAACGGCACTCCGGCCTCGCCGGCCATGGCGCGTGCCAGCAGGGTTTTGCCGGTGCCGGGCGGCCCCACCAGCAGAATGCCCTTGGGCACATGCGCGCCAAGGCGGCCGAAGGTTCCGGGGTCCTTGAGAAAGGCCACCACCTCCTTCAGTTCTTCCTTGGCTTCATCGACACCGGCAACATCCTCGAACGTGACCTTTATATCCTTCTCGACGAAGATCTTGGCCTTGCTCTGGCCGATCGACATGAAATTGCCCAGACCCTGACCGCCGCCCATCCGGCGGATCAGAAACTGCCAGAGAGCAAAAAACAGGATGATCGGCACGACCCATGACAGCAGGTCTCTGAGCCATGTTGTTTCGATGAGTCCGGAATATTTTACCCCGGCCGCGCCAAGATCCTTTGCTATCGCCGGGTCGACCCGTATGGCGAGAACATATTTCTGGCCCTGTTCGGCAGGCGACTTCAATGTGCCCTGAACATATTTATCGGCAACAACGACTTCTGAAATCTTGCCGTCATGCAGCATGGATTGGAATTCGCTGTACGGAATGGTCGATATCTGCTGGCTGGCAATCCAGATATATTGCGCCATGAACAGAACGACCGACGCGATGAAAAAATACCACAGGCTGAACTGGTGCTTTTTCTCCATAGCCGGTTTCCCCACGCGCAATCCGATCACTTTAAAAGCACGATCCGGTCAAGTCCACGCCTGCCGAATTGTCACGGCCTGTTGCCGGGCCGGGTGGATTCATCATCGGGGCATTCATTTTAGGGGGCATTGACGCGCATCAACTCAGGGCAATCAAAAAAATTTAAATTCGGACTTGCGCGTGTGAAATTTTCCCGCAACAATGCGCTGCCTTGTAGGGAGAGTCAATTTTGCGGGGATTTGGCGTCATGTGGGTTCGTGAGATTGTTCACGACATCACGCGGGCGCAGATTTCCGTTTGAAGGCTTTATGCGAATTCGTGAATTGAAACAATATTTTATCGAGGTGTCTGTTCATAATCCTGACGCAATTCAGTTCAATGATCAGACGTGTTAATCTTCAGGAGGTTTAAATAATGTTCCACAGCTCATTCAAAAGCCTGAGCCGGGTTTTTGGCGTGGCATTGATCGGCGCGACGCTGATTGCCGCACCAGCTTTCGCCAACAATGGCGGCGGTCATGGCAATAATGGCGGCGGACATGGCAATTCCGGCGCCAGCACGCATGGCGATTCCGGCAACGGAACCAACAATGGCGGCAGCGATAATGGCATGAACGCCAGCGCGCTGGGTGCGCTTAACGGATTCATGCATGTATCGCTTCAGGGCTTTACCCATGCATCGGCCAATTCCCGCATTGGCAAAATGCGCACATATATGAATGATTTGCAGAATTACCTCTCCTGCACATCGTCCACTTGCACGGTGACGCTGGCTCAACTGGCGGCGGATCTTCAGGCCGCAGCCAACAAGCCGCTCAGCCAGGACATCATCAGCATGCTGAACACGAGACTCGAGACATTTGATCCTTCGCTGTCGACATTGATCAGCTCGTATACCACACCGTCCACAACCACCACGCCCTCGACCACAACCACGACGTCCGGCGCCGATGCGCTGGCGTCCGATATTTACAGCGCGATTTAGTTCGTTTCTGTATCGGCTTGTTGTGTCAATTCTCAAATCCCGCGGGAAACCGCGGGATTTTTTTGTTTGTCTGCAAACAGGTCCGCTCCGGGTTGTTTTCCGAGGCAGGGTTGTTTAGGCTCGGAGCGCTTTTCTCCGGGTATTGTATTTATGGTTGATTTCATCTGGCGTTCTGTTGTCATCGGTGCGGGCGCAACCGTTTTGATGGATATCTGGGCCATTGTGCTCAACCGGGTCTTCGGCCTGTCCTTGCCTAACTGGGCGCTTGTGGGGCGCTGGTTCGCCTATCTTCCGCAGGGACGCTTTGTGCATGACGATATTGCCAAGGCGGCCGCGATTCCGCGTGAACTGGCAATCGGCTGGTCGGCTCATTATGTCGTCGGTATTATTTACGGCGGGCTGCTGTTGCTGGCGGCCGGCCCCGGCTGGGCGGCACATCCAACCTTTCTGCCGGCCTGGATTCTGGGGCTCGTCACTGTCGGCGCGGGCTGGTTTATCCTGCAGCCCGGCATGGGTGCTGGAATTGCCGCGTCACGCAGGCCAAATGCGAATCAGATCCGGGCGTTAAATCTTATTGCGCATACGGTTTTTGCCGCGGGACTCTTTGTTTCCGCTGTTGCGATAGCCTGACGAGCGCTGCCGGTTGGCACGCTGCGGCAATTGTTCACACGCTCGAAATCGTCCGCATGCACGGCTCTTAAACTTTCGGCGCGTGTTTCATCCGAGATATTTTCTCGATATTATTTGAAACTAATCTGTGAATATTTGAAATGACGTGTGAAATTTGCCCACAAAAGTATGCATCTGTCGAATTTGTGAATTCAAACTTTGACCTGCGTCATTGAAATACTCGACAGAACGATATTTAATCTCCAGCTGGTTTGTATAAACTGCCTCGGGAAGCTGGAATGTTGGACATAGTGCGAAATGCTTTGGTGATCGCAGCGTTGATGTTGCTGAGTTTTTTCTTTCAGCAGCATTATATGGGCGCGTTCAATCTCAGTGATCGCGTGTCGCTGTTCTATCTTCCCGCCGCCGTCATCACGTTGTCGTCATTAACCTGCGGTTATCAGGCCGCTGTCGGCCTGTTTGTCGGCGGTTTGCTGATCAATGTCTTTTTCTTTCCGACATTTCCCGCCGGGACAAACATGATCGTTGCCGCGATTTTGCCGGTAGAGAGTGTCGTTACGCTGATGTTGATGGCGTTGTTCAACCGGAATATCCGCGAGCTGATACGGCCTGCGACCCAATATTCACAAATCGACGCGTTTGACGTGCTGTATTTTTGCAGTCTGCATGCCGTTCTGAACACCGGCTTGTTTCAGGTGCTTTATGTATGGGATCCTGCCTTTGGCATGTCGTTCGACCTTTTCGCGGCCGTCGGCATGCTTGTCGGCGATATTACTGGTTCATTCCTGGTGTTCATCGCGCTGAACCTGACATTTTCGGTTCTCAAGCGTGTGGTCGGCAGCCGCATCGCGTCACGGTGAACGATCAGGCTTCAGCGTGGCATTCCGCAGGAAGCAGCCTCAGCGCTGGGCGGAATATAGGCGATTGCCACTTCGACGGCATTATTCATGCCGCCGAAATAGGTCGGCACCCTGAACCGAATGGCGCTTTGCCTGCATGTCTCGGGAAAGGCGCGGGATAATTCGCCCAATGACAGATCCGCGCGTACAATAGCAATGCCGCCGCTGGTGCGGCAGCCCGCAGTGCGGCCCGCGCTGTTCCAATAAGGCGAGGAAAGGTCAACGACACGCGGACGGTCGCTTAGCCAGAGCACAGGTGAGCCTGCAACCGGCATTTCATCTATGGCCAGACATTGAAGCGGGCCGTCATGATGGGCATGCCATGTCCGTTCAACCTGTTTGGCAAGATTATGCGACATAAGGTCGAATGAAAATACCGGATCACGGGTTGCATCCTTAAAGGCCATAAAGCCCATGAACAGCGCGAATTGGGCGAGCGGAAGGGCGATGACAGCGAGTATCCATTCCGGCCGGACAGGCCTGAGTGCCTCGCTGGTGGCTGGCTTGAGGACCAATGCAGCGGCAAGCGCCATGCCCGGCATGAAGACGAGGCTCCAGCTTTGCTTCGGCACCTGCTGCGTGAGCAGAGCGCCCGCAGCGAGGATAAGGCCCGGCGCAAAAGCGATGAGAACGGCATTCAGCACATTCTGCCGGACGATTTCAAATCTTTGCCCGCGTGCGAGCATGAGGCCCAGAACGATGACCGGGCCGATGAGCAGGATCAGTTGGCCGACGATGATGTTGCCTGCGCCCATGGCAAAGTCCAGCGCTTCTATGGCCAGGGAACCGGCAACCGCCAGCTTTCGCCCGTCGACGGCATAGGCCACTGTCGCCCAATGGTGCCGGTCGAGCCAAACGAGATTGGGCGACAACATCAGCACATAAATGCCAAAGCCAATCCAGAAGCCGGGCTTTTTAAAGATATGTCTGGTTTCGGTATGGATGATGGCGACAATGACAAGCGATATGAGCAGCAATATGGCTTCATATTTAAGCAGCATGGCCAGGCCGGCAGCAAATCCGGCATATGCGCCAGACCGGATATCCTGACGTTGGAGAAAAAGCATCCCGGCGTAGAGGCTAGCCGCCCAGAAGGGCATTAGCAGCGCATTGTGATTGATCTGGATGGAATAATAATTGGCTTGCGGCGCGCAGAGGTAAGCGAGCACGGCAAACGCCGCCATTTGTGCCGGCAGGAACAGGCGGGCGCTTTTCCAGATGAAATAGGCTGTTGCAGACACGCAGATCTGCGCCAGCACAAGCAGATTGACAATCGGATATGGCCCCCAGCCGGCGGCAAGTCTGAAAATCCAGGGCGCCAGCAACGGATGCTTGCCGTAGCCCAGCAGCCATTCGCGACTCCAGTAGACGATTTCAATGGTGTCGAAATGAAGGTTAGTTACGAAAATCAGCGATCCGGCAGTCCAGATGAGGAAATGCGCCAAGGTCGCAACGACTGCCAGCGTCTGATATCTGTCGGCATGTTCGCCGGGGAAGGCCAGTTCCCGGTCTGTTAGACTGTAAGACAAGCGAACCCCGTAAGCGGATAGCCGAAGGCCATCGAAAGACAGACATCATTTGGAATATGGCCGTGATTATGCCGAAATTGTGTCTTCCATTAGCGTTATATGATATTGCCGTGCTCGGAAATCCGTAAATCGGAACCCTGTTCAGCCGATACGGTATCGGGTGTATCCTTACTCCGCCACTTATCCCAGCGCAGTGCCGCCGTCGGAGCGAGACTAATTGGCCGCCTGATATGAACGCTTACCGACAACATCGCCAAGCGAAAGCCAGACGTTCGGATTTTCCTGAGACTGGCGCTTGATAAATGTGTAGCCCGTCTCATCCCACGGCCGGATGAAATCAACGAGATTATCGAGGATAAGATCACCGTCATCGGTCTTGACCGTGAGGATGGTGTGGCCATTGCCATTCAGATCGCGAACGATGGTCATCAGCAGGGCCTGCCGTGGAAAGCCGCGCTCTATGAGCAGCTTGCGCTTGTAAAGCGCGTAGATCTTGCAATCCCCTTTGCCGTCCGTCGGATAATCCCAATGGTCGAGATAGGTACCCCAATGTTCTATATTGCTCATCGGCTTGATGAAATGGTTCACCTTTCGGTTGATGCGATCAAGTTCAACCATGGTTTGGGTGGTCAGGGCGATGGATTTTGGCGGCAGGACTGCCTGCGAGCATTCACTTGGCCGGCGGCTGCAAAAATCGATCCAGCCATAGGGAATCGACGTGGCGCTGCCGACACTGGCGAAACTTGCCCGCATCGTGCGCATCTGGCTTGTTCCGGCATTCGCGCCGAAGCACGCCAGAAAAAACCCCAAGCCCGCCATGATACGCATGACATTGGCCACCATCGCCGCTCTCCGCCCCGTTTCGGCAAGCAGGCCTGTCTGGCCCAACCTGCCGTTTGTTAATAATTTATTAACACTTTAACGCGGGTGCGCGGATTTTGGCAATGGTGAAGATTCGGCGCGGCATTTGCGCTGCGGACAGGTTTACACCCGCGCTGGGCCTGCTGGTTGGAGGAGCTTGCGCCAATAAAAAAACCGCCCCTCGTAAGGAGCGGTGCATCAATTTCGCAAACTTCCGACTGGCCCCGACGAAGTTTGATCTGCGTCTTCAACCTGTGTTCAGACCCGCACTGGGCTGCGCACGCCAGATCGGAACTTGTTGATTTTTAGGTCAGAGCGGCATTCAGAGCAGTCCACTTGCTGGAGATCCAGCCGCCGACTGCAACGATGGTGACGATCACAGCCACCAGCAGGATGCCAAGGAGCACGGTATATTCAACGAGGGCTGCGCCGGACTCATCCTTGCCGAAATTGCCGACGAGCTTAATCATCTTGTTCATTTTAATCTCCTTAAAAATACAAACATTTAAAAAGTTATCAGGGTAAAAGGCCTGTAATGAAGCCGAAATACAAACTGGACTAATCAAGATCGAGAAATTCTTCCGATCACTCTTAAAAGCACCAAAAAACTTTCTGTTCCGCCGATCTCCCGCAATCTACATCACATTCTAAAAGCCACGTCCATTAGTAAGGTCGCAAAAATGATATTCGCGTTAATAACTAAGGTTTAAATTGTGTTTCTTGCTATTTTTTATGACCCGGTGTGCCAAAAAATTCCCTGCTGATGTAATCGTCAATACCATATCAGTCAAAACTGAATTAAGATTTCAATAAAATTGCGGCTTTTTCGTGAGCCTTGAATCGAACCAGTAACCATATTGACAGTCAAATGCAATAGAATTCAACAATTTAGGTTAATTTTACCCAACCCGCACCCGAACATCCTCAGGTTATTTTTCGCGATTTTGCCATAATTTTTCTTCACGTCAACCATCAAGCTGATCTTTGGTCCGTGGCGAATAGTTTGCGCGTTACAGGCTGGCCGATTTTGCGGCGCCCTGCCGCGCACGCTGCTTCGGGCAAAAAAAAGCCACCCATGTTGTCATGGGCGGCCAAGTCTAGGGAGGAAACGCCCAAGGAGGGCATTATCGGCGGCTCTCGCCGGCCGACGCGCTTCATATGCGCCCGGCTCGTTCAAAATTCAAGGGCGTATCTGACTATTTTCTGCCTTTTCTGCCGTTATGCTCGCAATTTTCTGGAATAGCCTCGGGGATGTTCCGCTTCCGCAGCTTCTGAGCAGAGTTGATCACCGTCAACGCAAAAGCCTGCAATTTATGCGAGATAATCTGCACTCATCGCCCCTGTTTTGCATGCTTATGGCGCGGCAGCGTGGCAGGCGGCAAGGGCGCTGACTTTGAAGCTGAATCTTTACAACGGGATTAGCAAGGAGTTCGTCACATGGCTGAGACAGCAAGAAAATTACCGGTCAAGACCGAGAAATCCGTTCCGCCTGTCATGAGATCCAATGGCTGGCCGAATTTTGAAAGCTTGCGTCATGAAATCGACGAGGTATTTGACAGGTTTGGCTTCGGATCCTGGCGCTTGCCATTTGCCGGGCCGGCTTTCGAGATAGAAACCGATTGGCCCAAGGATATGACAGCCGGGCTTTCGCTTGCCGTGGATCTTGTGGAACGGGACAAGAATTACGAGATCACGGCAGAGTTGCCGGGCATGGATGAGAAAAATGTCGACATCAAAGTTGCCAATGGGACGCTGACCATCCGCGGCGAAAAAAAGGAGGAAAGGCAGGAAAAGGACAAGGATTATTACCTGTCCGAGCGCCGCTACGGCTCTTTCACGCGCGCATTTGCCTTGCCCAATAATGTTGACGCCGACAAGATCGAGGCTTCCTTTGCCAAGGGTATTTTGACGGTTATTCTCCCCAAGGCCGCCGAAGCCCTCAAGAACGAAAAGAAAATCGCGATTAAATCGTCCTAGAGCGCTCGTGCAGGCGGGAATTTCTGCCAGGTGCAGCTATTCCCGCCTGGTTTTTACTCTTTCCAGAATCTCGGCGCCTTGCGATAGGCCTTCCAGGCTTTCTCAAGGCCGTGATCGGAATCTCCCTTTTCCATTCCCGACAATTTCATAATGATCCGGCTGGTGCGCGCGCGCGCCGCGGCAGTCCGCGGTTGCAGGGCGCTGGTCAGTTCCTGCGCCCGGATGAAATCATTATAGGCGCCAAGGCTGTCCTGCAGATGTTCAAGGCAGGCCCTGAAAGGATTAATGGTTTCGGTGCGTTCGAACAGGCTGGCGAATAATTCGGCGGCATAACGCAGGTGCTTGAGGGCTATGCGCGTTTCATGCCGTTCTGTGGGGGAAAGCTTGAGCAGACTTTTTCCCTTTTTGCGCAGCCGCTTGTCGAGGCGCTCCAACGCCTGCTCGGCGAAGGACGTAACAGTCTGGTCCAAATCACGCAGTTTTTTGGGGAGGGGATGCTTGATCCGGTCGGATCGCGTGGCGAATGCCTGCATCATCACGACAAATTCCGAGGTTCTCGGTGCAAGGATCGCGTCTCTTGCCCGGGCATGAGCTTCCTGCCGGGCCGCAGCCGAGCGGCTGCGCAGGTCTTCGAGCGGTTGCGTGCCTGACAGCTTTTCGGAATTTCCCTTATCCAGCATTTCGTAAAAGACATCGTAATCGCGTGCTTCACCAAGAACTGTCGCAATGCGTCTTGCCTCGTCAAGCAGGGGAGCAAGATCACTTTTTGGCAGAATTTTGCGGAACAGGCCCAGTTGAGCACGAAGGCGGCGCAGGGCCACGCGCATCAGATGAATGGATTCCGGGCGGTCCGCGATCAGCAGCGCTGGCCAGTTGCCGCAGAATTGCTGAAGATTCATGGCGATAATCAGACTGATCAGCTCCCGTGCCTTCATATCAGGACGCAACTGCGGATAAACGCTGCGCAATTCGGCCGGATGGGCATTGCGGGCAAGCCGGTAGCCGCGCTCTGATTTCTGTTCGAAGGAAAGGCGAAGCCCGGCATGGATGAGTTGCAGCGCCAGTTCATAGAGCTCGCTGGCCGCGCCCGATTTCAGTTCGATTTCGCATTCATTTACCGGCTCACTGTGTCCGTTCGCCAGAATTTCGCCTTCGTCCAGCGCAATTTCCAGCCGCGCAGCGGGCGTGATGATGTCGGCGGTGCGGCGGCGGATGCGCGTTTTGAAGCGCGGGACAAGCGGCTTTCCGGCAGTGGTGCGGGCAACCATCGCGGCAAGCCGCGCGCCAAGGCGCATGGGGTCGGGCGTTGGGCCGGTCAGTTCGGCCTCTGCTTCCCCGCGGCTGAAAATGGCGCCGTCGTCGTGCCATTTCAGTGTCATGCGATGGCGCGTGCCGTTTTGCCGCACGCGAAGGCACATGCCTGCCTGCTCAAGTGCATCGTCGGCAGTGTCGAAGTAGATGCTGCGCTGGTTCTGTGCATGCCAGTCAAGTGTCGTGCCGGCAAAGCCTTGAGGCTTCAACAGGTCATGAATGATGCCGGGGTCTCCGGTCAGCTTTATTTCAATCTCGCGCTGTCCCGACGCAGCAGGAGTGGGTGCGGCTTGTTCCTTATCCGTTTTGAATGCACGATTCATGGCGTCGCCGCTTTTCCGTCCGGCCAGTGCGCCGGGATTTTGCCTGACGCATTTAAATCAGTTCTATGCTGTTTGTCCTTAATCAAAATCAAAAGATCTGATCATTAGCGAAATCCAGCCCGCCATGAGCGAGAGCCAGCCATGAACCGCGAATACGTTTCTTCGAGGAGTTTGCACGGCATACACTTAACAGAATGCAGAATGAGCATCGGTATTTTTATCTATCTCAATTTTGTTTTTACCCTGATTTGGCCAGCATTCGTTCATTTTTTGGCCATAGTCCCGCGACATCGTTGCGCTCGTGGCCGGTTTTGGTCGCGAAGATAAAATAATTTCGTGCTTTCGGCGATTTTTGGCTGACTGCGCGCAACTGATTTGGAGTATGCCAATGCATCGCCTCTTTGCTGTTTCCGCTCTTGCTCTTCTTGTCGCCACCCCGGCCTTTGCGGCTGGCTCCTGCAGTAAGGCGCCCGCATCCAGTTTCAAGCCAAAGGCGACGCTTGAGGCGCAGCTTAAGGCGGAGGGCCTGACAGTGCGCCGCATCAAGGTCGAGAACGGCTGCTATGAAGTTTATGCCGTTGATAAGGCTGGCAAGAAAGTCAATTCCGCCTACAATGCCGAAACTCTGGAAAAGCTCGACAATGCCGAAGCCGGCGAGAAGTAACAGCCAGGACGACAGATCACCCGACGCGCGCCAGCCTGCTGGCATGACGCGCGTCTGGGATCCGGTGGTGCGGCTGTTTCATTGGAGTCTGGTGACGAGCTTCATCGTCGCATGGTTCACGGCCCGCATTCTTGAAAATCCCCATCAATGGGCGGGCTATACGGCGGCGGCGCTGATAAGCGTCCGCATTGTCTGGGGATTTTTTGGCACGCGTCACGCGCGTTTCTCGGCATTTGTCCGCTCACCGGCCGCTGTATTCGGCTATCTGGCCGACATGGCCCGGGGCAGGGAGGCCCGCTATATTGGCCATAATCCCGCCGGCGGAGCGATGATCGTTGTTCTGCTGATCTCGATGCTGGCCACGGCCCTCACGGGCTGGATGATGACGACCGACACGTATTTTGGCGTGGACTGGGTTGAAAACCTGCACAGTTTTTTCGCGCATGGCATGGTCGTGCTTGTGGTTCTGCATGTCTGCGGGGTCATTATCGCCAGCCTGCGTCACCGGGAAAATCTGGTTAAGGCCATGATCACCGGGTTTAAGCGCCGCGAGCAGAACTAGCCTGCTCCGCCCTTTTGCCGGCGGGGCAGGGCATTCCATAGTCCGGGGCCGATCTCTGCCAGCACCACGCCCGCTAGAATGAGGCCGCAGCCCAGTTGTGCGGTCAGGCTCAGGCGTTCGTCCAGCAGGATGGCGCCGGCCAAAGCAGCAAAGACGCTTTCCAGCGACAAAATCAGCGCGGCCTCAGCGGGCGGGGCGTGTTTTTGCCCGACAATCTGCAATGTATAGGCTATGCCCCCCGAAATGAGCCCGGCATAGAGAATGGCCGGCGCGGCGGCGACAAGCCCTTGCCAGCTCTGGGGCTCCAGCCACAAGCCGCATGCCAGCCCCAGCGCCGCAGTGATAAAATATTGTGCGAAGCTCAGGAAAAACGGCCTGTGCGTCCGGTGAAGGAAAATCGGCACAAGCGCTATGGCCAAAGCCCAGGCAATATCGGCCAGCACGACATAGAGATCGCCGATGGCAAAGCCGTGCGGCGCGCCGCCGGCGAGCAGCCAGGCTCCCGTCAGTGAAATGACGACAGCCAGAAGCACTGTCGTACGCGGGCGCCTGCGGTCAATTATCCAGACCAGAAACGGCACGAAAGCGACATAGAGCGCGGTGAGAAAGCCGCCATTGGTGGCGCTGGTGGTGACCATGCCGAGCTGCTGCAGGCTAGCGCCAGAAAACAGGCACAAGCCAATCAGGACGGCAAGCCCCATATCCTGCCGGCTCATTGCGGGCAGGGACTTGCGCGCCTCGCGCCGGATCAGCGGCAGCATGACGATGCCGGAGAGAAAAAATCGCATGCCGACGAAGGTCAGCGGGCCGATGACGGCATTGCCGCTTTTTTGCGCCACAAACGCCGCGCCCCATATAAGTGCAGTCAGAAGCAGCAGAAAATCAGCCTGCAATCGTGTCATCGTCAATCCCCCGGGCTTGGGATGTAACCGCTGATGCGCCGAAAGGCGAGAAAAATCCGGACTGTCGGCGCGGTCTTTCCTGTCTTGACCTGAGCGCGCGATCCATTAAAGATGGCTCTATCCGAGGGGTGTCCTTTTTGGGCTGAGATGGCGTTAAGCCGGACCCTTTGAACCTGATCCGGGTCATGCCGGCGAAGGGACTGGATCGTTTGGCTGAAGGCTGAAATTTCCTTTCTCTCGCGCCGGAAAACCCGATAGCGAGGAAAATCATGACGAAATCTGTTTCCAATCCGTTGCTGGCGTCGCAGGATGCAGTCACAACCGGCCCTATTGAAGGCTCACGCAAGGTTTATGCGGCGAGTGCCGCTTACCCCGACATCAAGGTGCCATTCCGTGAAATCACCCTGAGCGATCCGAATGAACCGCCCGTCCGCGTCTATGATGCTTCCGGCGCCTATACGGAAACGGATGCCGCCATAGATCTGCGCGCCGGTTTGCGGCAGGTGCGGGGCGCGTGGATTGCGGCGCGCGGCTTCGACGTGATTGAAGGGCGCGCCGTACGCCCCGAGGACAACGGCGATCTGCCGGAAGACAAGCTGGTTGAGGCTTGCCCGGCCAAGCGCCCGATCTACCGCGGCCGCGAGGGCCAGATGGTCACGCAATATGAATTTGCCCGCGCCGGCATCATCACCCCTGAAATGATCTATGTCGCACAGCGCGAGAATCTTGCCCGCGAGTGCGCGCATGCGGAAGCAGCAGCGCGTCTCGCCGATGGCGAGAATTTTGGCGCGTCTATCCCCGATTTTGTCACGCCGGAATTTGTGCGCGAGGAAGTGGCGCGGGGGCGGGCGATCATTCCCGCCAATATCAACCATCCCGAACTGGAGCCAATGGCGATCGGCCGGAATTTTCTGGTCAAGGTCAATGCCAATATCGGCAATTCGGCAGTCACCTCCGGCGTGGCGGAAGAAGTCGAAAAGATGGTCTGGGCAACGCGCTGGGGCGCGGATACCGTGATGGATCTCTCCACGGGCCGCAACATCCACAATATCCGTTCCTGGATCATGCGCAATTCGCCGGTTCCGATCGGCACCGTGCCGATCTATCAGGCGCTGGAAAAGGTGGGCGGCGATCCTGTAAAGCTGACCTGGGAGGTGTTCAAGGACACGCTCATCGAGCAGGCAGAGCAGGGCGTCGATTATTTCACCATCCATGCCGGTGTGCGCCTCGCTTATGTGCCGCTGACGGCCCGGCGCGTGACCGGCATTGTCTCGCGCGGCGGTTCGATGATGGCGCGCTGGTGCCTTGCGCATCACCGCGAAAGCTTCCTCTATGAGCATTTTGACGAGATCTGCGACATCATGCGCCAGTATGACGTCTCCTTCTCGCTGGGCGACGGTCTGCGTCCCGGCTCGATCGCCGACGCCAATGACGCGGCCCAGTTCGCCGAGCTGGAAACTCTGGGCGAACTCACGCAGCGCGCATGGGCCAAGGGCTGTCAGGTGATGATCGAGGGGCCCGGCCATGTGCCGATGCACAAGATCAAGATCAATATGGAAAAGCAGCTTCGCGAATGTGGCGAAGCGCCGTTCTACACGCTCGGACCGTTAACGACGGATATTGCACCCGGCTATGATCATATCACCTCGGGTATCGGCGCGGCGATGATCGGCTGGTTTGGCTGCGCTATGCTCTGCTATGTCACGCCGAAGGAGCATCTCGGCCTGCCGGACCGCGACGACGTCAAGACCGGCGTCATCACCTATCGCATTGCCGCCCATGCCGCGGACCTTGCCAAGGGCCATCCGGCAGCACAGTTGCGCGACGATGCGCTGAGCCGCGCGCGCTTCGATTTCCGCTGGGAAGATCAGTTTAATCTTTCGCTCGATCCCGACACGGCGCGCGCCTTCCATGATGCAACCCTGCCGAAGGATGCGCATAAGGTGGCGCATTTCTGCTCGATGTGCGGACCCAAATTCTGTTCGATGAAAATCACGCAGGATCTGCGCAAGGAGGCGGAAGCCATGGCGGGAATGCAGGATAAATCGCGCGAATTTCTGGAGCAGGGCGGCGAGCTTTATGTGCCGGCTGCAGAATAAGGCCTGAGTGCCGTCACTTGCATCATTGACACGGCCGACGGGGAAAATGAGAGGCGGCGGTTGGGCAATTCCCGCGCCGCCGGCTTATTTGATCAGAGCGACAATTTCGCGAAAATGCGGGTGTTCCGCGCTGGTCAGCCATTCGAACAGCACCATTTCGGTGGTGACGATTTCCGCGCCATGCCTTTCCAGCCGGTTGAGCGCGGCGCTTTTGCTTTCAGACCGGCGCGAGCCGGTGGCATCACCGGCAATAAAGACGTGGCGGCCTGCGCTCATCAGGCCAATGGCCGTTTGCAGCACGCAGACATGCGCTTCACAACCGGCAATGATGATCTGGGCCTGCGGCGCAATCAGGTCAAGAAAGCCAGCCGTGCGCCCGGCATCGAATGTCATCTTGCCAAAGCACCGGTCCGGGGTGGCTTCAAGCTCGCTTATTGTCTGGCCCAATTTTAGCGGGTTTTGCTCGGTAAACAGCATCGGCACGTTAAGCAGGCGTGCCGCCTTGACCAGATGACCCGCATTGGCGATGACTTGCGGCCTATCGGAGATGGCCGGCATCAGGCGGGTTTGAAAGTCGATCATGAGCAGAAAGCTCTGCCCGGCATCCAAAATCCGCGTCATGACGGCTTTCCTCCGGCTCTTGTCTGGCCAAAACCTGTCTGGCTCTGCGCCATATTTTGCGCCTTGCTGCCTGTGAAGTCGAGATGGCGCATCAGGGCCCTGTCGCTTAACGCGCTTTTCCGGTTCGCTCGCCGCGTGTCAGCTTTCCAATTTACAACTTTTGAAATATTTTAACAAACAATACACTTATTAGTTGTATCAATCGATGTCGTGGAACGGTGATTTGCATTGATCCGTCAGCTTCCGGGGTGTGCCCCGGCTGGGTGTTGCAGGAACGGGTTTTTCGCTGACGGCGTGTTTGCCTTCAAGGCAGGTGCGGCGGCAGGAGATCACAAGGGGTTTGGGCAGATGAGCGATGGCGGATTTCACACTGTGTCAGAGAAGGGGAGCAGGCTTATGTCGGAAGGTGCTGATACAAAGGATCGCGTCGCGGCGCGTGAAATGATTTCATTTCTGGTCAAATCGCAGGAATTCTGCGTGGATGTTATGTCGGTGCGTGAAATCCGTGTCTGGACCCCGGCAACACCGCTGGCGCATTCGCCGAGCTTTGTCTCGGGCGTCATCAACCTGCGCGGAAAAGTTCTGCCGATCATCGATTTCGCTGCCAGATTGGGCTTCCAGCCGACGGAACCGACCAGCCGGCATGCTATTCTCGTAGCCCAGATCGGCAATCAGGCCGTGGGCCTGATGGTGGAAGGCGTTTCGGAAATTCTGACCGTGCGTAACGACATGATCCAGCCGACGCCGGATGTCGCCTCGCAGGTGGCCAATAATTACATCAGCGGCATTGTGGCGCTTGAGGGGCGGATGATCAGCCTCATCGCCCTTGACGCGATCATCGCATCAAACGAGTTCCAGCAGCTGGCGGCATGAATTCGTTCTGCCTGCATCCGCTGGCCGGGTGAGACGCGCACGCTCCAACATCACACTGTCTCACCCGGTTTTTTATTTTATATCTTGTTCAGGAATCCGGCAAAGCTCATCAGGCCTTCGGGCCAGGGGCCATGGCCGGATTCGGTATTGATATGACCCGATTCTCCGGCGTCGATCAGAGTGGCGTGCCAATGGCGCGCATGGGCTTCTGCAACATGAAATTCGCAGTAGGGATCGTTGCGGCTGGCCACCAGCACGGATCTGAAGGGCAGCGGATGCAGCGGAATGGGCGCGAAGTCATGCGCAACGCCGGGCAGGAGATCCGGCCGGTTCCAGTCTGACAGGGCCACCAGAAACGCCCCGGCCACCGGCTTTTTAAAATGCGGCACCGCATGCACTATGGCCGCCACGCCCAGCGAATGTCCCACCAGCACGACCGGCTTCGCTGCCTGATTGACGGCCTCGGTGATGGCCTCAACCCATAAGGCCCGTGAAGCATGGTTCCAGTTGGTCAGTTTGATCATCTGCGCCGTGGAGAGCTTGGCCAGCCACCGCGAAACCCAGTAATCCTGCGTGTGGTCGCCAAAGCCGGGAACAAGAATGATCGAAGATTCGGCAAGTTTCATTTTGGTGCTCTTGATAGACAGACGCTGCGCGCGGATGCACGAAACAGGGTTAAGCTTTTCTGGCTGCGGAACAGGCGGACGTCAATGCAAATCAGGCCAGTCCGGTCATGACCATCCCGCCAGTCTGGTCAGTAGGAGCCGCAATGCGCATGAGCGCGGCGCCCGCATTACCCGGCTTTTCTGAGGGATCGGAAATATTTCGTGGATACGCGGGTCAAGCCCGCGCATGCCGCATCTGGAAAAACGCTTGCGGAATCACACGCGCCATGCCCGGGCCTCATCCTGAGCCGGGAGGCTCAGGGTGAGGTTATTTCGGCAGGTTTGCGGCCTGTTCAGCCGAATACCCGTGCAAATATCGTATCGACATGCTTCAGGTGATAGCCGAGGTCGAACAGATCTTCGAGTTCCGACGGCGAGAGCGCTTTTGAAACGTCGGCATCGGCCTTGAGCAGCGAGAGAAAATCGCCTTCGCCGCGCCAGACCGGCATAGCGTTGCGCTGCACATATTTATAGGCGTCCTCGCGCGAAATGCCCTTCTGCGTCAGGGCCAGCAGCACGCGCTGGCTGTGAATCAGGCCGCCGAGACGATTGAGGTTCTTTTCCATGTTCTGCGGATAGACCAGCAATTTATCGATGACATTGGTAAGGCGATGGAGCGCAAAATCCAGCGTGACGGTTGCGTCCGGCCCGATCATGCGCTCGACGGACGAGTGCGAAATATCGCGTTCGTGCCACAGGGCGACATTTTCCAGCGCCGGGGTCACCATGCCGCGCACGAGGCGGGCCAGCCCGGTGAGGTTTTCGGTGAGCACGGGGTTGCGCTTGTGCGGCATGGCGGAGGAGCCTTTCTGCCCTTCCGAGAAATATTCCTCGGCTTCCAGCACTTCCGAGCGCTGCAGATGGCGCACTTCGGTGGCGAGGCGCTCGATGCAGCTGGCAACGACGCCCAGCGTGGCAAAGAACATGGCGTGGCGGTCGCGCGGAATAACCTGCGTGGAGACGGGCTCGACCGTCAGGCCCATTTTCGCCGCGACATGGGCCTCGACGCGCGGATCAATATTGGCAAACGTGCCCACCGCGCCGGAAATGGCGCAGGTTGAAATTTCGGCCTTGGCAGCAACAAGGCGGGCGCGGCAGCGGGAGAATTCCGCATAGGCCTGCGCCAGCTTCAGGCCGAAGGTCACCGGCTCGGCATGAATGCCGTGGCTGCGGCCGATTGTCGGCGTCATCTTATGTTCGAAAGCGCGGCGCTTGAGCGCGGCCAGCAGCGCATCGACATCGGCGATCAGAATGTCGGCGGCGCGCGAAAGCTGCACATTGAGGCAGGTGTCGAGCACATCCGATGAGGTCATGCCCTGATGGACGAAACGCGAATCCGGCCCGATGAATTCGGCCAGATGGGTGAGGAAGGCAATAACGTCATGTTTGGTGACACGTTCGATGTCGTCGATGCGCGCCACATCGAAGGTGACGTGTCCGGCTTTTTCCCAGATGTTTTTCGCCGAATCCTTCGGGATGACGCCGATTTCCGCCAGGGCATCGCAGGCGTGGGCCTCAATCTCGAACCAGATGCGGAAACGCGTCTGCGGCTCCCAGATGGCGACCATTTCAGGGCGGGAATAGCGGGGGATCATATTTCTGTCCTTTCATGTTCTCCACCTTCGAGACGGCCCTTCAGGCCTCCTCAGGATGAAGATCGCTGGTTTCAAACCCTCACCCTGAGGTTCTCGAAGGGTGAGTCACAATAATCACGCCACTATTCCGCGGGCCGACTCGGCAGCCTGACGGATCGCGGCGATTTTGCCGGCATAATGGGCAGGCCCGCCGGAAAATACCGCGGAACCAGCCACCAGATAATTGGCGCCTGCTGCCGCCACCGCACCCGCCGTTTCGGCGGTGATGCCGCCATCAACCTCGATATCGATGTCGCGGCCAGCAACCATGTCGCGTACGCGGCGCACCTTTTCGCACATTGGCGCTATGAACTTCTGCCCGCCGAAACCGGGGTTGACGGTCATCACCAGCACGAGATCGACAAGATCAAGCACATGGGCGATGGCGTCTTCGGATGTGCCGGGGTTGAGCGCGACGCCGGCGCGTTTGCCCAAAGCCCGCACAGCCTGCAGCGAGCGGTGCAGATGCGGGCCGGCCTCGGCATGAACAGTGATGATGTCGCCGCCAGCCCGGGCAAACGCCTCGAGATAAGGGTCTGCGGGCGAGATCATCAGATGCACGTCGAACGGCTTTTCGGTGTGCGGGCGCAAGGCTCTGACCACGTCCGGCCCGTAGGATATGTTCGGCACAAAATGGCCGTCCATAATATCGAGATGGACAAGATCGCCGCCCGCATTCATGGCGGCGCGCACTTCTGCGCCAAGCTGGGCGTAATCGGCGGCGAGAATGGAAGGAAGGATGGAGATTGGACGCATGGCAGGCGCATAGCATGGGTAGGCGGGATGAGTCGAGATCAAAGCATTGCTCTTATGCGGCTTTGCCTCTTGCCAGCATGCTGTCCGGCGTCGCAAACTTGCGCCGATGATCAGGGAGTCTCTCATGAAAGCGGATGTGGTTGTGCTCGGAGCAGGGATTGTCGGCGTTTCCGCCGCGCTGCATCTGCAAAAGAAGGGGCGCGAGGTGGTGCTTATTGACCGGCGCGGCACGGCTGGCGACGAGACGAGCTTCGGCAACGCCGGTCTTATCGAGCGCTCCAGTATTTTTCCCTATTCGTTTCCACGCGATCTGCGGATGCTGATCAGATATGCGTTCAACCGGACGGCCGAGGCCAATTATCATCTCTCCGCGCTGCCGGTGGTGCTGCCCTGGCTGGTGCGCTATGCGGCGCAATCCGGCCCTGCAGCGACGCTCAGGAGCGCCATGGCGGCGCTGCCGCTGATTGAGCGCTGCGTCAGCGAGCATGAGGCGCTGATGACGCAGGCCGGCGTGACTGATCTTTGCAAGAAGGTCGGCTGGATCAAAATGTTCCGCAACGAGGGCAGCTTTGCCAAGGGCTTGCGGGATGCCGAGAAGATCAAGCCTTACGGCATCAATTTTGATGTGCTCGACAGCGCGGGGCTGGCGCAGCGCGAGCCGCATCTGGAGACCGGACTGCTGGGCGCCATTCATTTCACTGACCCCGCCTTCGTGCCTGATCCCGGCGCGCTGGTCAAAGCCTATGCCGCCCTGTTCACGCAGATCGGCGGACGCTTTATGACCGGCGATGCCGCAACGCTGGCGCAGGTGGCCAAGGGTTGGCGTGTGACGACAGGGCAAGGTGTGCTTGAGGCCCGCGATGTGGTGGTGGCATTGGGGCCATGGTCGAATGACATATGCGACCGGCTGGGATATTCAATTCCACTGGGAATCAAGCGCGGCTATCACATGCATTATCAGCGTAAGGGCAATGCCGTGCTCAATCATTCGGTGCTGGATGTCGATAACGGCTATCTGCTGGCGCCGATGAACCGCGGCATCCGCCTCACCACCGGCGCCGAATTTGCCCGCCGCGATGCGCCCAAAACACCTGTCCAGCTCAGGAAGGTTGAGCCTCTGGCCCGCAGACTCTTTCCGCTTGCAGAGCGCCTCGATCTCGAGCCGTGGATGGGCGCGCGGCCCTGCCTGCCGGACATGCTGCCTGTCATCGGTCCGGCGCCAAGGCACAAGGGGCTGTGGCTCGATTTCGGCCATCAGCATCACGGCCTGACGCTGGGGCCCGTATCCGGGCGGCTGCTGGCCGAAATGATTACTGGCGAGGTGCCGTTCACCGATCCTGCTCCCTACCGGGCCGACCGGTTCTAGAGGCTTTGTTCAGGCGAAAGCAGTTCGAGCGCGCTCTGCCCTCGTCCTGAGCCCGCCGGAGCGTAGGCGTAAGGGGCAGCGTGCAAAATATCTCGTTTGAACCAGACCTTGTTTAGCCGAAAAGATCACGATAGGCGGGCGGCGTGCCGGAAAAGGGCAGGGCTGTGGCTTCGAATATGGCCCGGCTGATCGCCCGCGCCAGACAATCTGCGGCAAGCGCGCCGATTTCGGTCAGGTCGCGCAGATCCGGATTACGGGCATGAAGGCCGGTGCTGGCGGCAAAAATCACGTCGCCATCCAGCGCCGCATGGGCCGGACGCAGCGCATGGGCCATTCCGTCATGCGCCTGAACGGCCATGCGCTTGGCCTGCGGCTTGGTGAGCGGCGCATCGGTCGCGACAATGGCGATGGTGGTGTTGACGGGCGCGTCGCCCTTGAGGCGTATGTCGAGTGTCGCTTCCGGCAGGGCGGGCGGGAGGCCATGCCCGCCAAATTCCGCCGCGCGCTCAAAGGCGGCCGCCCAGAAATGGCGGCTGTTTCCCATTGTGGCCTGACCCAGAGCATTCACGGCGACCAGTGCGCCGATCCGGTAGCCCTGGCTGCTGATGCAGGAGGCAGAGCCAAGACCGCCCTTGAGATTGGCCGTGAGCGCGCCATAACCTGCCCCTGCCGTGCCCAGTGCAAAAAATCTGGCAGCCTTTTGGGTGGCTGTGTGGCCAAGTTCCCAATAGGGCGGCCGCGCGCCCCAGTTCTTGTTGCCGCCGTTGAGCAGGTCAAACAAGATCGCGCCGGGGACAATCGGCACGCGCATTGCCCCGACTGCAAAGCCGCGTCCCCATGCTGCGAGCTGCGCCATTGCACCGCCGCAGGCGTCCAGCCCAAAAGCCGAACCGCCGGAAAGAACCAGCGCATCTACGGCGCTCACGGTATATTCCGGCTCCAGCAGCGCAGTGTCGCGCACGCCGGGTGCGCCGCCATGAATGGCGATGGATGCGGTTGCCGGCTGCTCGAAGACAACCACGCTCACGCCCGAGGCGAGATCCGCGTTCTCGGCATTGCCCACCAACAGGCCGGGAACGTCGGTGATCAGATTTTGCATGTATCTTCCCCAAATCGGTGGGACAATCCGCTCACTTTCTCGCGAGCCGTTGCAACGAGCCTATGATTGGCCGGCAAAAATGATTAGACAAGCGTGAACTTCAACAAGGATTAGCTGTAATGACGGATGTTTCCTTGCCCGCAGCGGGCCTTGCCGGGTTGCTGTCTTTTCTGAGCCCCTGCGTGCTTCCGCTCGTGCCGCCCTATTTGTGTTTTCTCGCGGGCACGACCATGGAAGACCTGCTGACCGAATCACCGCAGGCGGCGCGGCGCGATGTTGCTCTGGCCGGTCTGTTGTTTGTTGCGGGCTTTGCCACGGTCTTTGTGACACTGGGCGCGACGGCATCCGTCTTTGGCGCGTTTGTGCGGTCCTACCAGCAGGAATTGTCGCTGCTGGCCGGCATTGCCATCATCGTGATGGGCCTGCATTTTCTGGGCGTCTGGCGCATCAGCCTGTTTTACCGGGAAGCGCGTGTGCATGTGCAGAAAGCCGGGCTCGGCAGCGCTTTCCTGATGGGACTGGCTTTCGCCTTTGGCTGGACGCCCTGCATCGGGCCGATCCTCGCCGCTATTCTCGCGGTTGCCTCGAGCGAGGACAGCGTCTCCAAGGGGGCGGTTCTGCTTGCGGTCTACTCGCTCGGGCTTGGCATACCCTTCATGCTGGCAGCCCTGATGATGGGGCCGTTCATGTCGTTCCTGCGCCGGTTCCGCCGCTATTTCGGCAAACTCGAAAAGGTGGTGGGGATTTTGCTTATCGGCACGGGGGTTGCCTTTCTCACCGGCTCGATCCAGAGCGTGTCCTTCTGGCTGCTGGAGCTTTTTCCCGGACTGGCCAAACTGGGTTAAAAAAAGCCCGCCGTTTCGGGCGGGCCTTTCCAAGGTTTGAATTACCGGAAATCTTACATTTCGCTGTAGGTGATCTTGCCGTCAGCGCCCTTCTTCCAGACATAGAGGACATAGTCCGGACGGGTGATGTCACCCTTCTTGTCGTAGGAGAGGTCGCCGATCACGGTCTTGAAAGACTTGCCGCTGTGAATGACGGCTGCAATCTTCTTAGGATCGAGAGACTTGGCCTGTTCGGCAGCCTCGGCAATGATCTGCACGCCTGCATAGCTGTAGAGCGTGTAGGCTTCAGGATTGAACTTCTTGGCTTCGAATTCCTTCACCACGGCTGCGGCTTCCGGACGCTTGCGCGGGTCCGGCGGGAAGGTCATCAGGGTGCCGATGACGCCGTCGCCGCCGATCTGGGCGAATTCATCCGAAGTGATGCCGTCGCCGGACATCATGACAGCCTTCACGCCCTGGTCGCGCATCTGGCGCACGATCAGGCCGCCTTCGGTCTGCAGGCCGCCCCAATAGACAATATCTGCGCCGGAAGCCTTGATCTTCGACACGACAGCCGAATAGTCCTTTTCGCCGACATTGATGCCTTCGTAGAGAACTTCCTTCACGCCATGCGCGTTGACATATTTCTTGGTTTCGTCGGCCAGACCCTTGCCATAGGTGGTCTTGTCATGGACGAAGGCAACTTTCTTGCCCTTCAGCTTGGTGACAATGTAGTCGCCGGCAACAGCGCCCTGCTGGTCGTCACGGCCGCAGGTGCGGAACACGTTCCACATGCCGCGCTCGGTGATCTGCGGGTTGGTTGCCGAAGGTGTGATCATAAGAACGCCGTTGTCCTGATACACTTCCGAAGCCGGCATGGTCACGCCGGAGTTGAAGTGACCGACAACAAGCTTCACGCCGTCACCAACGAACTTGTTTGCCACCGACACGCCCTGCTTGGGGTCGGAGACGTCGTCGCCCGAGACAACTTCAATCTTCTGACCAAGGATACCGCCCTTGGCATTGAGATCTTCAGCGGCTTGGTTCACGCCATTGGTCAGCTGTGCGCCAAATGCGGCATTCGCGCCCGTGATCGGACCGGCGACGCCAAGCTTCACCTGGGCATTGGCCGCCCCGGCGAAAGCCAGACCTGCGGCCAGAACAAGGCCGGACATCCAGACTTTTTTCATACCTGTACTCCCCTATTTTAACGGATCAGACCGGATCCGAACGGCAGGCAACTCCCGCCTTACACGAAATATTGCGTGTTTCGGGCTGCGAGTCACTTGAAAACGGACAGGCGCGCTGGGCTCCTATCCGAAAGTCTAATTTTAATCATTTGATTTGTTGGCCCAATTCAGCTTTCCGCTGGATTTGAACAGCCAGCTATATTGCGTCACCATCTGGTTTGCGCGCATCATGCGATAGCCGATGGAACTCGATATCAGCACAAGCACAAAAGAAATCAGATAGTTGGTGATGGAGAGCAGTTCCTGCCCCGCCAGCGCATAATGCAGGAAGCGCTCCGCGAAAGTCAGAATTACGGCGTAGACCGGCACGTTGACATAGGGCCGCCATGTCCGCGCAATCGCCCGCCCGGACGCGAACGCCATCGAAATGCCGATTATGATCACCACGATGTTGACAATGAGAATGAACAGCGGCGAGTTGCCGCTGCCCGTGAGCAGGTAGTCCATCAATGTCCCCCTTCGAGATAAGCGGCGCGCACTTCGGGGCGGGCAAGCAATTCCTGCCCTGTGCCGGACATCGTGATCATGCCGTTGACCATGACATAGCCGCGATGGGCCAGCTTGAGCGCGTGGAACGCATTCTGCTCGACCAGAAAAACGGTAAGGCCCTGCTTTTGATTGAGATCGCGGATGGCATCGAAAATCTGCTTGACGATGAGCGGCGCGAGGCCGAGCGAGGGTTCGTCGAGCATGAGCAGCCGCGGGCGGCTCATCAGCGCGCGCGCAATGGCCAGCATCTGCTGTTCGCCGCCTGATAAAGTGCCGCCACGCTGCGGCGCGCGCTCCTTGAGACGCGGGAACATGGCGAAGACGCGTTCGAGATCTTCGTCGAAATGGGCGAATTTGTTGATGGCCGCGCCCATCTGGAGGTTTTCATAGACGGTCATGCGCCCGAATATGCGGCGCCCTTCGGGAGATTGCGCGATCGAAAGCCGCGCAATCTCATGGCTCGGCAGACGGGTGATGTCCTTGCCGGAGAAGGTGATCATGCCCTCTCTGGCGCGCGGCGCGCCGAAGATGGTCATCATCAGTGTGGATTTGCCGGCGCCGTTCGCGCCAATCATGGTCACGATCTCACCTTCGTTGACATCGACATCGACGCCCTTCAGGGCCTGAATCTTGCCATAATAGGTGTGAACGCCGCGGATTTGCAGAAGAGGCGAGCCGGACATTAGCTTGTTTCTCCTGAAGCGAGAGTCATGCTGGCGGGGTTCATTTCGTCATCGGCAACGCCGAGATAGGCGGCGATGACCTTCGGATCGTTGCGCACTTCCGTCGGTGTGCCATCGGCGATCTTGGTCCCGTAATCCAGCACGATCACATGATCCGAAATTTCCATCACGACCGACATGTCGTGCTCGATGAGCAGGATCGACGTCTTGTGGTCCTGGCGGATTGCGCGCAGCAGCGCGTTGAGTTGCAGCGACTCCTTCGGGTTGAGGCCGGCGGCCGGTTCGTCAAGGCAGAGCAGCACGGGGTCGGTGCACATTGCGCGGGCAATCTCCAGACGGCGCTGGTCGCCATAGGGGAGTTCGCCGGCCGGATCATCCGCGCGGTCCGTGAGGTCGATCAGATTGAGCCAGAACTTGGCCTTTTCCACCGCCTGCGCCTCGCGGGCGCGGTAGCCGCCGATGCCCAGAATTCCGAGAACGGAGAAGCCCGAGGCCACCATCAGCGGATTATGCTGGGCGATGATCAGGTTTTCCAGCACGGTCATGCCCTGAAACAGGCGGATGTTCTGGAACGTGCGCGCCACCTTGGCTTTGTGAGCGATCCTGAAATCGGGCATTCTTTCCAGCAGAAAGATGTCGTCATCGCCGTAGGTGCCATGCTGATGGCCCGAAGCGGTCAGCGCAACGACGTCTTCCGGCTTGGCGATGCCGTGGCGGGCCAGCGCAAGCCGCCCCTCCGTCGGCTTGTAGAAGCCGGTGACGCAGTTGAAAACGGTGGTCTTGCCGGCGCCGTTCGGTCCAATCAGAGCCGTGATGTCGCCGCGGCCAACCGAAAAGGAGAGGTTGTTCACGGCCACAAGGCCGCCGAAGCGCATGGTCAGATGCTCGACGACGAGCAGGGGATTCGTTACGGAGAGCATTAGCCGTGGCCCTCCCCGACAAGAGAACCAGACACGGATTTCTTTTCCTTGAGGAAGAGGGATGGTTCACGCGACGAGATGATGCCGCGCGGTTTCCAGATCATCATGATCACCATGGCGGCGCCGAAGATCAGGCTGCGATATTGTGCCGGATCAAAATCCTGGCCGAAAATTTCCTTGAGCCAGTCCAGTTCGCGCAATATCTCCGTGCCGCCCACCAGAACCAGCGCAGCGATGGCAACGCCGATCTGCGAACCCATGCCGCCCAGAACCACGATGGCCAGAATGGTGGCGGATTCGATGAAAGTGAAGCTTTCCGGACTGACAAACCCCTGCCGGACGGCGAAGAACGAACCTGCAAATCCGCCAAACATCGCGCCGAGCGCGAAGGCGGTCAGCTTGGTGTTTGTGGTGTTTATGCCCAGCGAACGGCAGGCGATCTCATCCTCGCGAAGCGCTTCCCATGCGCGCCCCACAGGAAGCCGGCGCAGGCGCATGGTGACGAAATTCGTCAGCAGCGCAAGGCAGAGAATGAGATAGAACATGAAGATGATGCGGTGAATCGGCGAGAATTCTATGCCGAAAAAGCTGGAGAAGCTGTGATCATCGTCGGTGAAGGGCAGGCCGAAGAATGTGATTTTCGGAATGGAGCTGATGCCGGCATAGCCGTTGGAGAAATCCGTCCAGTTAACGAGCACCACACGGATGATCTCTCCGAAGGCGAGGGTGACGATGGCAAGATAGTCGCCGCGCAGGCGCAGCACCGGAAAGCCGAGGATGATCCCCCATGTGGCGGCCAGAATGCCGGACAAGGGCAGGCAGATCCAGAACGAGAGGCCGTAAGTTGTCGAGAGCAGCGCATAGGCATAGGCGCCGACTGCGTAGAAGGCGACATATCCGAGATCGAGAAGCCCCGCGAGACCGACAACGATGTTCAGCCCCCAGCCCAGCATGATGTAGATCATGATCTGGATGCCGTAATTGTTGATCCACTTCAGCGAGCCGGACGAGCCCAGAAAATAGAAGGTCACCAGCGGGAAGATGAACAGTACGATAAGGCCGACCGTGCTGATCCAGCGGCTGATGAATTTTGCCGTTTCGGAAGGGGCGGCCGTGGAGACGGCTTTTTCCGCCCTTGACCGCGACGATATCGCGATCATGACAAGGCGTCCGACGAAGACGATCAGGGCCGCCCATACCGACCATGACCAGCGCCCGGTCAGGATCAGTTTGTTGGAGACATCGACTTCTGTTTTCAGGGCCAGCATCGGGAATGAAAGTCCCAGCGTGATGAGGGCCGCCATGCCTGCGTCTTTAATCGCAGAACCCATATTGAACGGTTTGTGCGCGTTTGATGGAATAGATTTCGCCATGACTCAGACCTTTTCCACTTCCGGACGTCCGAGAAGACCCGATGGCATGAAAATCAGGGTGACGGCTAGGATCGAGAAGGCCGCGACATCCTTGTAGTCTGTCGAGAAATAGGCCGACCAGAAAACCTCGATAAGGCCGATCAGCAGCCCGCCGATAACCGCGCCGGGCAAGGAGCCGATGCCGCCCAGAACGGCAGCGGTGAAGGCCTTGACGCCGGGAACGAACCCGTCGGAGAAGCTGACGACGCCATAATACATCAGGTAAAGCACGCCGGCGACCGCCGCCAGAGCCGCACCGATGACGAAGGTCAGCGAGATGGTCTTGTCAACGTCTATGCCGAGCAGCGAGGCCATTTTACGGTCCTGCTCGCAGGCGCGCTGGGCGCGTCCAAGCGGCGTTTTCTGCACCAGATACCAGAATGCGGCCAGCAGAATCACCGTCGTTACCATGATGAGGATCTGCTTGTAGGACAGGTTTGCGGTGTAGACGTCGCCCTTCGTGATCTGGAAACCACCCTCGAACACACCGGGAATCGACTTGTTGCGCGGCCCTTGCACGACCTGCACGAAATTGGAGAGGAAGATCGACATGCCGATCGCCGAAATCAGCGGCGCGAGGCGGAACGATCCGCGCAGCGGCCGGTAGGCGACGCGCTCAATCGTCCAGTTCCATAATGAGGTCAGTATCATCGAGCCAAAAAGGGCGATCAGAAATGCCATCGCCGTGGACGACACGCCCAGAAGCTGGGTCAGAGCCATGAAAACGATGAGACCGATGAAAGATGAAAGCATGAACAAATCGCCGTGAGCGAAATTCACCATGCCGATGATGCCAAACACCATGGTATAACCAATGGCTATCAGCCCATAGATCGAACCGAGCGTGAGCCCGTTGATCAGCTGCTGCAGGAAAATA
The DNA here is from genome assembly GCF_056032725.1 of Methylocystis sp. sgz306128. Lineage (NCBI taxonomy): Bacteria > Pseudomonadati > Pseudomonadota > Alphaproteobacteria > Hyphomicrobiales > Methylocystaceae > Methylocystis > Methylocystis sp. sgz306128. The sequence goes on along the minus strand of NZ_JBVYWO010000003.1, from coordinate 248,607 downwards.
TCCATGCGCCGCTTTAACTCCCCTGTTTACTGCACAGTTTCTGGCGACTTCTGGCGACGCCTTTGAAATCTACGCGACATTTCCAAACTTAGTTTTGCAGTTAACCCGAATTTTCAACCATCGGTTTAAGCTTTGAGGGTTGAAAACTCTGCCGCTCTCAGCTTTGTCCAGAAGCTAGACTGGATATCCACGCCTTGGCAATGAGCAAAAATCACAAATTTGACAAATAGTGAAATTATTTAAATTTCTCGGAATTGACAAAAAAATTCACTAAAATGTCTGGCGCTTTCGCCCTGACAATGTGGATTTGAACGAAAATTTCCAAAATTTAGTGACGGCGCTGGGTGACAGCCCGCGCTCCGGCGGCGATCTGCCGCTTTTTAAATCATATTTTGTCACAAACTATGCATTATTCCAATCCGCGGAATGAGCGCCTCTGCGGCAGAGGCCGGTGTGCGGGAGTAAATGAAAATGGTGCGGTTGGAGCATGATCTTCTGGGCGACAGGCATGTGCCGGATGAGGCCTATTACGGCGTACATACTTTGCGGGCGCTGGAAAATTTCAACATATCGGGCGTGAGAATCTCGGCCTATCCGGAATTCATCCGGGCGCTGGCCACCGTGAAACAGGCCGCGGCGCTGGCCAATGCCGATCTTGGCGTGCTGAGCCGCGAAAAGGCCAATGCCATAGCCGCCGCCTGCGAGGAGATCCGCGCGGGCAAATGGCATGAGCATTTCGTTGTTGATGTCATTCAGGGCGGGGCGGGCACTTCAACCAATATGAACGCCAATGAGGTCATCGCCAACCGCGCGCTCGAACTTCTGGGCCATGCGCGCTCGGATTACGCGCATCTCAGCCCCAACGAGCATGTCAACCTGAGCCAGAGCACGAACGACGTCTATCCGACGGCAATCAAGCTCGCGCTGATCTCCGGCATTCACCGGCTGCGCGGCGCGATGGCGGTGCTGCGGCAGGAATTCGCGGCCAAGGCTGCTGAATTTGCTCATATTGTCAAAATCGGCCGCACGCAGTTGCAGGATGCTGTTCCCATGACGCTGGGGCAGGAATTCTCGACCTATGCAGTCATGATCGGGGAAGACGAGGAGCGGCTCGCCGAAGCCGCCGGACTTATTCACGAGATCAATCTTGGCGCAACGGCCATCGGCACCGGCATCAACGCGCCGCATGGCTATGCCGGGGCGGTCTGCGCCTATCTCAGCGCTTTGTCGGGAGAGAATTTCGTGACGGCGGGCAATCTGATCGAAGCCACGCAGGACGCGGGCGCCTTTGTCCAGCTTTCCGGCGTACTCAAGCGCGTCGCTGTGAAATTATCGAAAATATGCAACGATTTGCGGCTGCTCTCATCGGGGCCGCGCGCCGGTCTGGGCGAGATCAATCTGCCCGCGATGCAGGCGGGCTCCTCGATCATGCCGGGGAAGGTCAATCCGGTCATTCCGGAAGTGGTGAATCAGATCGCCTTTGAAGTGATCGGCAATGATATCACCGTCAGTTTCGCGGCAGAGGCCGGGCAATTGCAGCTCAACGCCTTTGAGCCGATCATCGCCTTCAGCCTGTTCAAAAGCTTGTCGCATATGGAGCGGGGCAGTCTCGTGCTGGCGGAGCGCTGCGTGCGCGGCATAACGGCCAACGAGGACCATCTGCGGCACATCGTCGAGCGCTCGCTGGCGGGCGTGACGGCGCTTAATCCGCATATTGGCTATGCGGCGGCCACGGAACTCGCGCTGGAGGCCTATCGTACGGGGCAGAATATCCGGCAGCTGGTCATCGACAAGGGTTTGCTGCCGGCGGACAAGGTGGACGCCATTCTCGATCCCAAAAACCTTGTCTGATCAAAAAGGCTTCCCGTTTCTATCCTCGTGCTGTCGCGGCCGTTATCCTGATATTTCGCAAAAACGCCCGGATTTCGGTGCTTTTGCCAGCGCTACCTCTTGCAAAATTGCGGAAAACGCGCTGAATTGAGCCAGAGTTAGCGGTAATGCTGAGTGGTCAGCTTTTGCGCTTGTATTAAAGTGCCGACGGGCGTCTCATCCAAATGGCGGATAGACATGCCGATAAAAAAAGTGTCGCGTGTGCCTTATATTGCGCGATAATAAATTTAGGCGAGGAGTGCGTTTCAATGGCAATGACGATGCAGGGCGAAGTCGCCCTTGCGGCAGACAAAGCGACGGTCTGGGCGGCGTTGAACGACGCGGAAATTCTCAAGGCCTGCATTCCGGGATGCCAGAGCCTGGACAAAACCAGCGATACATCATTTTCGGCGGTCGCCAAACTCAAGATCGGCCCGGTTTCCGCCACCTTCAAGGGCGCTGTCCAGCTTTCTGAAATGGATCCGCCGAATGGTTACCGCATCACCGGCGAGGGAGAGGGCGGAATCGCCGGTTTTGCCAAGGGCGGTGCGCTCGTCAAGCTTACCGACCACGAGGGCGGCACTCTGCTGTCCTACAATGTCGAGGCCAATGTCGGCGGCAAGATCGCCCAGCTTGGCTCGCGCCTTATCGACGGCGTCGCCAAGAAGATGGCCGATGAGTTTTTCAACAATTTCGCGGGCAAGCTCGGCGCTGTGCCGTCCGAGCCTGCGCCGGAGGCGGAAAAGGATTCGATGACGTCGAAGGCTCTCAAGGGCCTGAAAGGCGTCTTTTCAAAAAACACATAATCAGGGAGTGTAACGATGCAAAAAGTGTCCATGATCATCAACGGGAAACCCGTATCGGCCATGATCGACCCGCGCACATTGCTTGTGCAGTTCATCCGGGAAAACCAGCATCTCACAGGAACGCATGTCGGGTGCGATACCAGCCAGTGCGGCGCCTGCGTCGTGCACGTGGACGGCAAGGCGATCAAATCCTGCACCACGCTCGCCCTTTCCTGCGACGGCTCCAGCGTCACCACCATCGAGGGGCTGGCGCAGGGCGAGGAACTGCATCCGATGCAGGCGGCCTTCCGCGAGCATCATGGCCTGCAATGCGGCTTCTGCACGCCGGGCATGATCATGACCGCCGTTGATCTGGTCAACCGCAAGGGGCACGAACTCAGCGAACATACGATCCGCGAGGAGCTGGAGGGCAATATCTGCCGTTGCACCGGCTATCACAACATCGTCAAGGCTGTTGCCGCCGGTGCCGAGGCCATGGGCCGCACCAGCATGGCAGAAGCTGCCGAATAAGCACGTTATTGCGAAGAATTACGGCTATTGTGCCAGATAATTCCGAATTTTGTGGAGGAAACACATGAGTGCTCAAGGCATTGGCGCCTCGGTCCGGCGCAAGGAAGATATCCGTTTCATCACTGGCAAGGGCCAGTATACCGACGACGTGAACCGCGTGAATCAGGCCTATGCCTATTTTCTGCGCTCGCCGCATGCCCACGCCGAGATCCGGTCCATCGACATTTCGCAGGCGCGGCATATGCCGGGCGTGTGCGGCATTTACACGGGTGAGGATCTCGCTGCCGACAAGGTGGGCGGGCTCATCTGCGGCTGGATGATCCATTCCAAGGACGGCTCACCGATGAAGGCGGGTGCTCACCCCGCGCTGGCACAGGGCAAGGTGCGCTATGTCGGCGACCATGTCGCCGTGGTCATTGCCGATACCTATGCCGAGGCCCGCGCCGCGGCAGAAAAGATCAACGTCGACTACAAAGTGCTGCCGGCCAATGCCGATACGGCCGCGGCAACGGCATCGGGCTCGCCGCAGGTGCATGCGGAGGCGCCCAACAACACCGTGTTCAACTGGCATCTCGGCAACAAGGATGAAACCGAGGCTGCCTTCAAGCGCGCCGCGCATGTCACCAAGCTCGATCTCGTCAACAACCGTCTGGTCCCGAATGCGATGGAGCCTCGCGCCGCCGTGGGCGAATATGATCCCGGCACCGGCACGTTCACATTGCATACCACCAGCCAGAACCCGCATGTGGCGCGCCTTGTGCTCTCTGCCTTTATCGGCATTGCGCCTGAGCACAAGCTGCGCGTGATCGCCCCGGATGTCGGCGGCGGCTTCGGTTCCAAGATCTTCATCTATGCCGAAGAGACGGTCTGCGTCTGGGCCGCCAAGAAAGTTGGCCGTCCGGTTAAGTGGAACGCCGATCGTACCGAGGCCTTCCTCTCGGATGCGCATGGCCGCGATCACGTGACCCATGCGGAGCTTGCCACTGATGAAAAGGGCAAGATCATCGGCCTGCGCGTGCATACGGTGGCCAATCTGGGGGCTTATCTCTCCACCTTCTCCTCGTCGGTGCCGACCTATCTCTACGCGCCGCTGCTCTCCGGCCAGTACAACATTCCCGGCGTCTATGCCGAGGTGGATGGTGTTTACACCAATACGGCTCCGGTCGATGCCTATCGCGGCGCGGGCCGTCCGGAAGCAACATTTGTTGTCGAGCGCCTTGTCGAGGTGGCCGCACGCGAACTTGGCCTTGATCCGGCCGAATTCCGCCGCCGCAACTTCGTCAAGAGCTTCCCGCATCAGACGCCGGTCATCATGTGCTATGACGCCGGCGATTATGGCGCGTCGATGAGCAAGGCGCTGGAACTTGCCGATTACAAGAATTTCGGCAAGCGCAAGCGCGAAGCGGCCCGTCGTGGCAAGCTGCGCGGCATCGGCTTTTCGGCCTTCATCGAGGCCTGCGGCATTGCGCCGTCAGCCGCAGTCGGCTCGCTCGGCGCGGGCGTCGGTCTGTGGGAATCGGCTGAGGTGCGCGTCAATCCTATCGGCACGGTGGAAATTCTCACCGGTTCGCACAGCCATGGTCAGGGCCACGAAACCACTTTCGCTCAGCTTGTCTCGGAGCGCCTCGGCATTCCGCTCGATAATGTCTCCATTGTCCATGGCGATACCGACAAGGTGCAGATGGGCATGGGCACATATGGCTCGCGCTCCGGCGCGGTGGGCATGTCCGCCATTTCCAAGGCGCTCGACAAGGTGATCGCCAAGGCCAAGAAGGTCGCCGGCCATGTGCTCGAGGCATCCGAAAAGGATATCGAGTTCAAGGACGGCAAGTTCTCGGTCAAGGGCACCGATAAGTCGGTGGATTTCTCCGGCGTCGCGCTCAATGCCTATATCGCCCATAAATTCAACGGGCAGGAGCTTGAGCCGGGCCTGAAGGAAGGCGCGTTCTACGATCCGACAAACTTCACCTTCCCCGCAGGCACGCATATCTGCGAAGTGGAGATCGATCCTGAAACCGGCGTGCTCACCATCGAGAAATATACGGCCGTGGATGATTTCGGCGTGCTCATCAACCCGATGATCGTCGAAGGGCAGATGCATGGCGGCATCGCCCAGGGTATCGGCCAGGCGCTGCTCGAAGGGGCTGTTTACGACAAGAGCGGCCAGTTGCTTACGGCCAGCTACATGGATTACGCCATGCCGCGCGCCGACGACCTGCCGTCCTATCAGACGGCCTTCACCGAGACGCGCTGCCCGTCCAATCCGCTCGGCATCAAGGGTTGCGGCGAGGCCGGGGCCATTGCCGCGCCGCCCGCAGTCATTAATGCAATTACCGATGCCGTCGGTCATGAGGATGTGCCGATGCCGGCCACCCCGCAGGTGATCTGGCGCGCCGCGCAAAAAGCGATGATGAAAAAGGCTGCCGAATAATTTCATACCGGCGCTCAGGCGCCGGGCTTCAATCTGTTGGGAGATCGTTCCATGTATGAATTCAACTATCATCGTCCGCAATCGCTGAGATCGGCCTCGGCGATGGTCCAGAAGCTGGAAGACGGCAAGGTGCTGGCTGGCGGCCAGACCCTGCTGCCGACTATGAAGCAGCGTCTTGCCGCGCCCTCCGATATTATCGACATTGGTCAGGTCGCTGAACTCAAGGGCATCAGCATCAAGGGCCGCAACGTCGTTATCGGCGCCATGACCACCCATGCCGAGGTTGCGGGCTCCGCTGCCGTCGGCGAGGCAATTCCGGCGCTTGCCGCGCTGGCTGGCGGCATCGGCGATCCGCAGGTGCGCCACAAGGGTACGATCGGCGGTTCCGTTGCCAATAACGACCCGGCTGCCGATTATCCGGCGGCCTGTCTTGCTCTCAACGCCACCATCATCACCACCAAGCGCAAGATTGCTGCCGATGATTTCTTCACCGGCATGTTCGAGACGGCGCTTGAACCGGGTGAACTGATCAAGGCCATTTCCTTTCCGGTGCCGGGCAAGGCCGCCTATCAGAAGTTTCCCAATCCGGCCTCGCGTTATGCCATGGTTGGCGTATTCGTCGCCAAGAAGGGCAAGGATGTGCGCGTCGCCATAACCGGCGCCGGCCAGAACGGCGTGTTCCGTTCGAGCCAGCTTGAAGCTGCACTGACAGCCAAATTCTCGCCCAAGTCGCTGGATGGCGTGGTTGTATCGGCTGACGGGCTCAATGCCGATATTCATGCCAGCTCGGACTATCGCGCGCATCTCATCGGCGTGCTGGCCCGCCGTGCGGTTGCCGCTGCCAAGTAAGCGCCTATATGTGAGGGGCGGCAGGTGTTCTGCCGCCCCATTTTATTTTGAAAATCTCTTTCCCGGCCACAGAAAGTCTTCCTATGGCGCCTGCGAGCACGCTGCCTGACTCAATTGACGCAACGCTGGCGATGCTGGAGGCCGCGCATTATGTCGGCGACAGGCCGCTGGCCACCGTACTTTATCTCGCGCTGAAGATGGGCCGCCCGCTTTTGCTTGAGGGCGAAGCCGGAGTCGGCAAGACCGAAATTGCCAAGGTGCTGGCGGCAAGCCTCGGGCGCAAGCTTATCCGTTTGCAATGCTATGAGGGGCTTGATGTCGCCTCTGCCGTTTATGAATGGAACTATGCCGGCCAGATGATGGCGATCCGCCTTGCGGAGGCGGGCGGCGACATGGATCGCGGCGAATTGGAATCGACGATCTTTTCCGAGCGCTATCTGGTCAAGAGGCCGCTGCTTCAGGCGCTGGAGGCTGATCTGGCCGGCGGTCCTGTGCTCCTCATCGACGAACTCGACCGCACGGATGAGGCGTTTGAAGCTTACCTGCTTGAACTGCTCTCTGATTTTCAGGTGACGATTCCGGAGCTTGGCACCGTCAAGGCAGCGCAACCACCGATCGTCATTCTCACATCCAACCGCACACGCGAGATTCATGACGCCCTGAAGCGCCGCTGTCTCTACCACTGGGTGGATTATCCCGACGCGCAGCGCGAGATGCAGATCGTGCGGACCCGGCTGCCGGGCATTGGCGCGCGGCTCACCGCCGAACTTGTCGGTTTCGTGCAGGCCATCCGCAAGGAGGATCTGTTCAAGGTGCCCGGCGTCGCCGAGACGCTTGACTGGGCCAGCGCGCTGACTGAACTCGACGCCGTGGCGCTTGATCCGCAGATCGTCTCGGACACGCTCGGCGTGCTGCTGAAATATCAGGACGATATCGCCAAGATTCAGGGAACGAAGGCCGCAAGCCTGATCGAGGATGTCAAAGCCGAGTTGAAGCATGGAAAATGAACCGCTGCCCATGACGGGCGGCACCGGCAGGTTGCCGGAAAATATTGTCTATTTTGCCCGGGCGCTGCGCGAGGCTGGCGTACCGGTGGGGCCGGGCGCGGTGCTGGATGCGCTGGCCGCCGTGGAAGTGGCGCATATTGGCGAACGGTCGGATTTTTATGCCACGCTGCAGGCTGTTTTCGTCAAGAAGAAAGAACATATGATCCTGTTCCGGCAGGCCTTCGACATTTATTGGAAACGCCGCGGTTTCATGGAGCGGCTTATTGCGATGATGTCGCCGCAGGCACCGCCGCAGAGCCAGAAGAAACAGAAAGCCGAGGCAGGCGCCTCCCGCGTGGCCGATGCGCTGCTCAAGCAGGACAGGAAGGACGAAAAGCCAGCACCGTCGCTTGATCTTGATGCCCGTTTCACCATGTCGGCGGCGGAGGTGCTGCAGCACAAGGACTTTGCCCAGATGACAGCGGCGGAGATAGCCGAGGCCATACGGCAGATCGGGCAGTTGCGGCTCTCGCAGGATGAGGTTCTGGTGCGCCGGTTTGAACCTTCCGGCCGCGGCCCGCTGATTGATCCGCGCCGTTCGTTCCGGCGCAGCCTCAGGCCCGGCGGCATGATCGAGCTTGCGTTCCGGCAGCATCGGCTCAGGCATCCGCCCATCGTGGCCATATGCGATATTTCCGGCTCAATGAGCGAATATAGCCGTATATTCCTGCATTTTTTGCATACGCTCACGGCGGAGCGCGGGCGTGTCCATACGTTTTTGTTCGGTACCCGGCTGACCAACGTCACCCGCGCCCTGCGCGCGCGCGATGTCGATGAGGCGCTGGCGCAATGCTCCGGCGCGGTGCAGGACTGGTCCGGCGGCACGCGCATCGGCACTTCGCTGCACCGGTTCAACCGCGAATGGTCCCGGCGCGTGCTGGGGCAGGGTGCGATCGTGATCCTGTTCACTGATGGACTGGAGCGCGAGGGAGCCGAGGATCTCACACATGAAGTGGAGAGGCTGCATAAATCCTGCCGGCGGCTGATCTGGGTCAATCCGCTGTTGCGGTTTGACGGCTTCGAGGCCAAGGCGCTCGGCATTCGCGCGATGCTGCCGCATGTCGACGAATTTCGTGCTATTCATAATCTGCAATCCATGGCGCAGCTGGTGGCCGCGCTTTCCGGAAAGGGGCGGGGTTTTGCGACCGATCCGCGTCTCTGGTTGCAGCGCGCGGCTTGAGGAGGTTTTCATGCTCAGTTCGGACGATGAACTCTTGAAACAGGCGCAGGCCTGGCAGGCGGAAGGGCGCGGTGTGGCCATTGCCACGGTCATCGAGACCTGGGGCTCGGCGCCGCGGCCGGTGGGCAGTCATCTGGTTATCGACGAGACCGGCCACTTTCTGGGCAGCGTATCGGGCGGCTGCGTCGAAGGCGAGGTGGTCACCGAGGCGCTGGACGTCATTGCTGGCGACAAGCCCAGAGTGCTCGAATTTGGCGTAGCCGATGAAACCGCCTGGCGGGTCGGCCTGTCCTGCGGCGGCCGCATCAAGGTCTATGTGGAAAAGGTGCAGCCATGAAGGCGCATCTGCTGGCGGCGCTGAACGAGGCGCGCGCAGCCCGGCAGGCGGCCGTGCTGGTGACGGATATCGGCAGCGGCGAACAGCGGCTGGTCTTGGCGCAAGCGCTGCGCGCCGATCCGATGGCCGATGCACTGGAAGCGGCGCTGCGCAGCGGCAAGAGCGGCCTTGTCGAACATGACTCGCGCCAGTGGTTTATGACGGTTCAGGTGCCGCCGGTGCGGCTGGTGGTGCTGGGCGCAGTGCATATATCGCAGGCGCTCGCGCCGCTGGCGGTGCTGACCGATTTCGACATGACGGTGATTGATCCGCGTTCGGCCTTTGCGACGCCCGAGCGCTTTGCCGGGGTGAAGCTGCTGGCGGAATGGCCGGATCTGGCGCTGCCGCAGATTGGCGGTCTCGACCATTACACGGCGGTCGTGGCTGTCACGCATGATCCGAAGATCGACGATCCGGGCCTGATCGCGGCGCTGAGGGCCAATTGCTTTTACATCGGCGCGCTCGGCAGCCGCAAAACCCACGCCAAGCGGGTTGAGCGCCTGATGGCGCAGGGCTTTTCCGAACAGGATATCGCGCGTATTCACGCGCCTATAGGGCTGGATATCGGCGCCGTGTCTCCGGCAGAAATCGCAGTGTCGATCATTGGCGAAATTATTGCGGCGTTGCGCAAGAAGCCGTTGCGGACGGAAAAGACACCATGAAATTCGGGCCCGTTCCGGTTGAAATGGCGCAGGGCGCCATAGCGGCCCATGCCATCCGCCATGAGCTGGTCGTGCTCAAAAAGGGCGATGTCGTGCGTTTTGAGCATATTGCGCCGCTCAAGGCGGCGGGGTTCGATGAGATCATCGTGGCGCAACTTGGCCCTGAGGATGTCGGCGAGGATATCGCCGCGGCGGAACTGGCACAGGCATTTGCCGGCGCGCATGTGCGGCGCGACCGCCCGTTCACCGGGCGGGTGAATTTTTTCTCCGAAACCGCAGGGGTTCTGCTTGTCGATGTGGAGGCTGTCAACCGTGTCAATGCGGTCGATGATTCCATCACCTTTGCCTCGCTTGAGCCGTTCAAGGCGGTGGAAGCGGGCGAAATGGTGGCGACCGTGAAGATCATCCCTTTTGCGGTTGAGCGGCGCTGGCTGTCGGCGGCGCGCGATGTCGGCGGGCTTGTTTCGATCATGCCGTTCAGGCCGCTCAAGATCGGAGTCATTTCCACGGTTCTGCCCGGTCTCAAGCCCAGCGTCATCGCCAAGACGCTGGCTGTCACGCAGCAGCGGCTCGATCCGGCGGGCGCACGCATCATTGCCGAGCGGCGCGTGCCGCATGAGGAAAAGGCGCTGGCCGCCTCTATTGGCGAACTGGCGTCGCTGTGCGACATGGTGCTTGTTTTCGGCGCATCCGCCATCACCGACCGGCGCGATGTCATCCCCGGCGGGCTCGAAATGAGCGGCGGGCGGGTCGAGCATTTTGGCATGCCGGTCGATCCCGGCAACCTGCTGCTTCTGGGTGAGTGGAACGGAAGGCCGGTTCTCGGTGCGCCCGGCTGCGCGCGCAGCCCGAAGGAAAACGGCTTCGACTGGGTTTTGCAGCGTCTGCTGGCCGGATTGAAGGTGACGGCGAATGATATCCGCCGCATGGGCGCCGGTGGGCTGCTGATGGAGATCGTGTCGCGCCCGCAGCCGAGACTGGGTGAACATGATTAGGCGGATATGACACGCATTGCCGCTCTTATTCTTGCCGCAGGACGGGCGAGCCGCTTTGGCGGCGCGCGGAGCAAGGTGCTGGCCGAGTTGGCGGGCGTGCCGATGGTGCGCAGCGTGGCCGAGGCGGCGCTGGGCGCTGGCCTGCCGCTTTATGTCGTCACAGGGTATCAGGCGGCGCAGGTGCGGGCAGCAATCGGCGATCTGGCGGCGGCCATCGTCGAAAATCCGGATTTCGCGCAGGGTATGAGCACATCGCTCAAGGCCGGGCTGCAGGCGCTGCCGCCGGGCGTGGATGCGGTTGTGGTTCTGCTGGCCGACATGCCAGAAGTGGGCGCGGAACTGATCCGGACGCTGGCGGATGCATTTCGTGCGCATCCCCAGGCTCCGGCCATCGTACCCGTATATCAGGGCGAACGCGGCAATCCGGTGCTGGTGGCGCGCGGGCTTTTTCCTGCGATCCTGCACCTTACGGGAGATCAGGGCGCGCGCAAGATTCTGGACCGGACCGAAGGCGTGATTGACGTTCCGGTGGAGGATGCCGCCGTGAAGCTCGATATTGATACGCAGGAGGCCCTGCTCGCGCTGAAGCGGGACAGGGCCAATCCGGTCTGAGGCGCCTTTCGACCGGTGGACTGTGTCTCAGTTCGGATCTTCGAGGCTGAAGACTTCCGAAGTTTCGTCATAGGCGAAAAGCTCGCCGTAGCGGCCCCAGTTGGTCACCGAACGCAGGGTGGTGTCGGCATATTCCTCGGACATGTAGTCCTCCAGCTCCTCGCGGAAGCGGATCGCCGGGGCGCGGTGGGTGGGCCGCTCGTCCAGCACATGGCGGATACGTGCGGCCAGTGGCACGTAGGCAATGAGATGTTCGCCAAAGAGCCGCTTGCGCTGGTCGGTATCAAGTCCGGCGAAGCGCTTGCCGTCGTCTGTGAGCTTGATGTCGCCTTCCTCCAGTTCGGCAAAGCGCAGGAGCTGCAGCGTTTCGGCCACGGGGAAGAGATGATCGATCTCCATGCTCAATTCGTCGGCGACATGCGGCAGGTCGGCGCGGCCATTGAAGGGCGCGGCGGCCACGGCCTCGAGGAAGCCCGATAGCGTATTGGTGGACACGCGCGGCAGCGACATGGCGAGACCAAGTCCGGGCAGGCCCTCTTCCTTCTGCGGCTTTGGCTCGGGGCGCTTGGTCATGCGGGCGTAGATCGTATCAACCAGCTGCCGGAAGACAGGGTCGAGGCGGTTGCGCGGATGTGGCAGGTTGACCTTGATTTCCGAGGCGATGCGGCCCGGATTGGACGAGAGGATGATGATGCGGTCGCACATCAGCACGGCCTCTTCAATATTATGCGTCACCATCAGGATGGATTTGATCGGCATGCGGCCTTCGACCCAGAGGTCGAGCAGATCGGTGCGCAGCGTCTCGGCTGTGAGCACGTCGAGCGCCGAGAAAGGCTCGTCCATCAGCAGGATGTTGGGATTGACAACAAGGGCGCGGGCAAAGCCGACGCGCTGGCGCATGCCGCCCGAAAGCTCCTTCGGATAAGCGGATTCAAAGCCGTCGAGGCCGATCAGATCGATGGCCTTGAGTGCGCGCTTGCGGGCCTCGATCTCCGGCACATTGAGCGCCTCGAGGCCGAGTTCGACGTTTTTGAGCACCGACAGCCAGGGAAACAGCGCAAAGCTCTGGAACACCATGGAAATGCCCTCTGCGGGGCCATCCACCGGCTTGCCCTGATAGGTCACTTCGCCTTCGCTGGGGTGCAGAAGCCCGGCGACAATGCGCAGAAGCGAGGATTTGCCGCAACCGGAACGGCCCAGCAGGCCGACAATCTCGCCCGAATTGAGGCTGAGCGAAACATGGTCGAGCACGAGCGAGCCTTCCTCGCCCGAACCCTTGCGGTAATTCTGGCAGACGTTCTTGACTTCGAGCAGCGGGCCGTTGCTCACCGGAGCGGCGGACGTATGGAATGCGGCGGCGTTCGACATGGCAGAGCTCCTCAGGAGAGGCGAAGCTTGCGCTCGGCGAGCCCAAGCAGGGGCCGCCAGAACAAGCGGTTAAAGCAAATGACGAAGAAGGACATCATTGCGACGCCCAGCACGATCTTCGAATAATCTCCGGCCTCGGTCGCCTGGGCAATATAGGAACCGATGCCATGCGCGACAACCTTGTCGTCGCCCCATTTGACATATTCGGCGACAATGGCCGCATTCCATGAGCCGCCCGAGGCTGTCAGCGCGCCGGTGAAATAATAGGGAAATATGCCGGGCAGCATCACATTCTTCCACCAGGACCAGCCATGGATGCGGAAATTGGCGGCGGCTTCCTTCAGGTCGTTCGGAAAGGCGGATGCCCCGGCGATGACATTGAAAACGATATACCATTGCGTGCCGAAAATGATCAGCAGGCTGAGCCAGATATCGGGATTGAGCGCGAATTTCAAAATCACGATCACGAAGATCGGAAACAGGATATTGGCCGGATAGGCGGCCAGAAATTGCGCGGCGGGCTGGAGCTTTTCGGCGATTGAGGGCCGCAGGCCGATCCAGACGCCGACCGGCACCCAGAACAATGTCGCCAGCACGATGAGGATGATCACCCGCAGCATGGTGATGATCGTGAGGCTGAATGTCTCCCAGACATCGGAAATGCTGAGCGTCTGCGAGACGAAGGCGTAGATCTGCCACAGCGAATAGACGACGATAGCCGCGACAAAGGCGAAAAACACCATATCGAAAGCGCGCGAGACCGAGGGATTTCTGATCGTCACGCGGTCCATGGCCGGCAGAAACTGCATGCGCGGACGGCCGACCTGCCGCATGAGCCAGCCCAGCGGCGACAGGCCGATCTTGATCCAGCGGGTTTTCTGAAAAATGGACAGCACCCAGGAACGCTCTACATTCTGGCCCGCGGAAAGTTCCACCCTGAATTTCGCCGCCCAGGCCACGACAGGCCTGAACAGAAGCTGGTCATAGGCCAGAATGACAATAAGCATCATCAGGCTGGCGGCCACGATGGCATTGACGTTTTTCTCGTCAATGGCCACGGCGATATAGGAGCCGATGCCGGGCAGCTTGACCGTGGTTTCGCCAACGGTGATCGCCTCCGAGGCAACGATGAAGAACCAGCCGCCGGACATGGACATCATCATGTTCCAGACCAGACCCGGCATGGCGTAGGGCGTTTCCAGCCGCCAGAATTTCTGCCAGGACGAAAGTCGGAAGCCGCGCGCCACTTCCTCGAGATCTCTGGGGACTGTGGTCAGGGACTGGTAGAAGCTGAAGGCCATGTTCCAGGCCTGACTCGTGAAAATGGCGAATACGGCAGCACATTCGGCGCCCAGCACCGAATCCGGGAAAAGCCCAAGAAAGAAGGTCACCGTGAAGGACAGAAAGCCCAGTACGGGCACGGACTGCAGGACGTCCAGAATCGGGATGAGCACCAGTTCAGCCCGGCGGCTCTTGGCGGCCAGCGTCGCATAGGTGAAGGTGAACAGAAACGAGAAGAACAGCGCTGCGAACATGCGCAATGTCGTGCGCATGGCATAGTAGGGCAGATGTGCATAGCCAAGGTCGATGGGCGAGGTGTCAAGCGCTTTCAATGGCTGGTTGATGGCCACGGCGCCATTGGAAATCGCGACAAAAAGCCCGATGATCAGGCAAAGAGCAATGGCATCCCAGATATTGGGGAGAGACTGGCGATGAAGGGCCGGAAAGGCTGGCAGTTTGATATTCATCGGCACCCATTTCTTCAACCGGCGGCAACTTCTGACTTCAGGCTTTGACCTATTGCCATGACAATTTCAAGACACAATTTCACAAATGGAACGGCCGGCGCCAATTGGCCGGAACGCATCCACTTCAACGCGGTTGATTGGTTCGATTTCAAGATTTTATGGATCAGGCCAGAGGCAAAATCGCCAAAGGCATAGCGCGTTTTCGCGCAGCGTGGCATATCAGAATAAAAAGGAGTTCAAACTATGACAGGTCAGATGCGGACGGGCGGTCAGATTTTGGTGGGGTGTCTGGAGGCGCAGGGCGCAAGCCATGTTTATTGCGTGCCGGGAGAGTCCTATCTCGCCGTGCTGGATGCTCTGCACGACGCATCGATCAAAGTGACGATCTGCCGGCAGGAAGGCGGCGCCGCCATGATGGCGGAAGCCACGGCGCGCCTGACGGAGCGGCCCGGCATAGCCTTCGTCACGCGCGGTCCGGGCGCGACCAATGCTTCTCCCGGCATTCATATCGCCGAGCATGACTCGACGCCGATGATCCTGTTCATCGGACAGATCGAGCGCGGCATGCGCGAGCGCGGCGCTTTTCAGGAAATGGATTATCGCGCCTTTTTTGGCTCCACCGCCAAATGGGTCACGGAAATCGATCAGGCGAGCCGCATACCCGAAATCATTTCGCGCGCCTATCATGTCGCCATGCAGGGCCGGCCCGGCCCCGTGGTGATCGGCCTGCCGGAAGATATGTTGCTGGAATTGTCGGATGTCGCCGATTGCGCCCGCGTCGAGCCGGTCGAGACATGGCCCGGCCAGACGCAGATGGCGCAGTTGCAGAAGCTGTTGTGGAGCGCACAGCGCCCCATGGTTATCCTTGGCGGTTCCAACTGGAGCAGCAAGGCCTGCGCGTCCGTGCAGCGTTTTGCCGAACGTTTTGCCCTGCCGGTGGCCACCAGCTTCCGCCGCGCCATGCTGTTCCCCTCGGATCATCCCAATTACGCCGGCGAGATCGGCATCGGCCCCAATCCCAGGCTGAAGGCGCGGATCGAGGATGCCGATCTGGTGTTGCTCATCGGCGGGCGCATGGCAGAAATGCCGAGCCAGTCCTACACGCTCTTTGGTGTTCCGCAGCCACGGCAAACACTGGTGCATGTGCATGGCGGCGCGGAAGAGCTTGGCCGCGTCTATCACCCCGCACTGGGCATTCATGCCACGCCGCGCGCCTTTGCCGCCGCGCTGGAGACGCTGCAACCGCCGAATGAAATTGTCTGGACCGCCCATCTCGCGAGTGCGCGCGAAGATTTTCTGCAATGGACGACCACCTTTCCCGTTCATGCCCGGCAGGGATTTGTCGACATGGGCGAGGTGTGCCAGTGGCTCAAGGGACGTATTCCGAAAGACGCCATCATCACCAATGGCGCGGGCAATTACGCCATCTGGCCGGGGCGCTATCTTGCCGTCAGCGAATATGGCACCCAGCTTGCGCCAACCTCGGGCTCGATGGGCTATGGCGTGCCTGCAGCCGTTGCCGCTTCAATCGTCTGTCCCGACAGGCTGGTGCTCTCTTTCGCGGGGGACGGCTGTTTCCTGATGAACGGACAAGAGTTTGCCACTGCCGTGCAATATGGCGGCAAGCCCATCTTCATTGTGGTGGATAACGGCCAGTATGGCACGATCCGCATGCATCAGGAGCGCGAATATCCGGCCCGCGTGTCCGGTACGCAGTTGCGCAACCCCGATTTTGCCGCCTATGCGCGTGCCTTCGGCGGTTATGGCGAGATGGTGACGCGTTCGGAGGAGTTTGGCCCCGCCTATGAGCGCGCGGTTGCCAGCGGGGTGGCGGCCATTCTGCATCTGAAAGTTGATCCTGAGATCATTTCCCCAAATCTGACCTTGCAGGCGATGCGCGAAAAGGCCGGTATGAAATGGGGATAGGGGGCCATTGCGGAGAGGCGCGAAAGCTCAAGGCCATTCTTCATGCGAGGTGATAAAACCCCGCATGAGGTTATTGGCCGGGCAGCAGTTCCCAGCTGGCGTGCACCGTAGTGTTGAGGTGGATGAGGCCGGGCTCGAGCGCAATATCGGGCGCCGGCGAACTGGCAAGTGCCAGCGCGCGCATGGGCCGGGGCGCTGTGTCGCCCTCGGGGGTCAGCGAAAGCAGGCGGCCCAGTTTCATATGGGCTGCGGCGGCATAGACCTCGGCGCGGTGGCGGGCATTTTCGACGGATGCGGCGCGCAGTTCATCGGTATATCTATCTGCATGCGCGAGGGTGAATTGCACGCTCATCACGCGGTTTGCGCCTGAAGCAAGCATCTGCCCCATCAGAGCGCCAAGACCCTGAAGATCCTTCACCTTTACCGCGATGGCGTGCGTGGCCCGGTAGCCTTTGATGGTCTGGCGGATCGGACGCCGTGTCTGCGGATCGATTTCATCTTCCATGATCGGCATGACATCGAAATTGCGGGTGGATATGTCCGCGTCGGCTAAGCCTTTTGCGAGGAGCGCCGCGAGCAGGGGTTTGCTGGCGGCGGCATTGTCCTGTGCCGCAGTTTCCGCACTCCGGTTTTCTGTGACCACGGCCAGACTGACGATGGCCTGATCCGGGCTGAAGTCCTTTTCAGCCTCGCCCAAAACATCGATATGTGCGGGCCTGGGGGGCAATTCCTCTGCCCGGGCGGACAAGGCGGCAAGCGCCAAAGGCAGGGCGAGGACATAGGGCGCGCGCATGAAAAGCTCCGGCATTGGCTGGTCGACAGCTTAGCCTAGTTGCGGGATGTGGCGCAAATGGGGACACCGGGCAGTCACCGCGCCGGCGCCTTGGAGCCTTACCCCGCACCCGGCGAGTGCCCCGGGTGCGGGAAAGGTTTGGTCGTTCTGGTTCCCGGAATTTACGATTCATTCCGCCGCGATCAAGGTCACGGGCGCTGCGGCGCGTACTTCGGCGTCGACATGTTCTTCAAATTTGATGAAGTTTTCGCGGAACATGGTGACAAGCCGGCGCGCGGTTTCGGCGAATTCGGATTTTGAGGCCCATGTGCGTGACGGGTTGAGGATATGCGGCTCGACGCCCGGCACATGGGTGGGCACAGCCAGGCCGAAGAACGGATCGGTGCGGAAGTCCGCTTTGTTCAGTGATCCGTCAAGGGCTGCAGCCAGCAGGCGGCGCGTGACCCGGATGGGCATACGGCGACCGACGCCGAATTTGCCGCCGGTCCATCCGGTATTGACCAGCCAGCAATCGACATGATGCCGGGCGATCAGGTCACGCAGCAAATTGCCATATTCACTCGGGTGCCTTGGCATGAAGGGCGCGCCAAAGCAGGTGGAGAAAGTGGCCTGCGGCTCGGTCACGCCTTTTTCTGTCCCAGCCACCTTGGCGGTGTAGCCGGACAGGAAGTGATACATGGCCTGCGCGCCGTCGAGCTTGGCGATGGGCGGCAACACGCCGAACGCGTCGCAGGTCAGCATGACGATGTTTTTCGGATGCTTGGCCCTGCCGGTGATGCTGGCATTGGGAATGAAATCCAGCGGATAGGCGATGCGGGTATTTTCGGTCTTCGATGTATCGTCAAAATCCGGCTCGCGGGTGACCGGATGAATGACGACATTTTCCATCACCGTGCCGAAGCGCTCGGTCGTGGCAAAAATCTCCGGCTCCGCCTCGCGCGAGAGCTTCACGGCTTTGGCGTAGCAGCCACCCTCGAAATTGAAGACGCCGTCCTTGCCCCAGCCATGCTCATCATCGCCGATGAGAATGCGCGAGGCATCGGCTGACAGAGTTGTCTTGCCGGTGCCCGACAGGCCGAAGAACACGGCCGTGTCGCCTGCCTCGTCGGTATTGGCCGAACAATGCATCGGCATGACTCTGGCTTCCGGCAGCACGAAATTAAGATAGGTAAAGACCGATTTTTTCATCTCGCCTGCGTAGGACGTGCCGCCAATCAGCACGATCTTGCGCGTGAAATCGCAGGCGATGACGGTTTCCGAGCGGCAGCCGTGGCGCTTCGGTTCGGCTTTGAACGAGGGCAGATCGATGATCGTCAGATCGGCGACGAAGCTGGCCAGTTCCTCCGCCGTGGGGCGGATCAGCAGGTTGCGGATGAACAGCGAATGCCAGGCATATTCCGTGACAACACGCGCCCTGATACGGTTGGCAGGGTCCGCGCCGCCGTAAAGATCCTGCACATAAAGGCTCTTGCCCCGCACATGATCAAGAAAGTCGGCATGCAGACGGTCAAACTGCTCTACAGACAGCGCGCCGTTGTTTTCCCACCAGACCTTGCCGATGGTCAGTTCGTCGCGCACGATGAACTTGTCCTTCGGGGAGCGCCCGGTATGCGCGCCCGTTTCGGCGACCAGCGCGCCGCCACGCGCCAGCAGTCCCTCGCCACCGGCAATCGCGCGGTCGATGAGCGCTGCAGCTTCCAGATTGTAAATCGCAGCGGCGGCTTCTGTCAGACCTGAAGCTTCGATGCTGAATTTGGGATTGAACGGGCCAATCTGCTGCATAGCCTCTCCTTCGATGCCGGAATAAACGGCGAATGGGTTGCGCGCGAACCACGCGCGGCGGACGGTGCCCATCTTCACTAAAGAATGGTGCCTGCGGCCGCAATTCGACGATATGCGCAGACGCAGGCAGGCTGTCAAAATCGGATCAGCGTGCTGATATTAATTTACATGCCAGTAAAAAATTTCATTCATTACATAGATTTAACTGGCATTCCTGTTGTAAACCGCTTTAAGAATGAATTCAGGATCGATGTTATCGATCTCACGAAGCGCGAGGGGAATGCGCATGGCGTCCTCGCCGCAAATGAGATCGATGCCCTCGGGATCAAGGCCGCTGATCTGCCAGTTTTTTGCGGCTGAATGGGTGTTTTGTGCGATCTTTTGCCGCAGTTCTTTGGCGTACTTGTCTTTGATCTCGGCCATCAGTTCTTCGGCGCGCCGGGCATAGATTTCCAGATTATCAGGAGGGCACAGAATCTCGTCCGGCGTAAAATCTGCGGCACGGGCGAAGCCGCCGTTAAGATGAAGGTCGCGCACTTCGAGCCGGTAAAAGCCGAAATCGGCGAAACCGGCATAGAGCGCAGCCTTGGGCTGGCGGGCGAGAAAGCGGGCGCGCAGATGCCCGGAAGTATCGGGAAGGGCCTTGCCGGAAACTGTCAGGCGCGGGTGGGCCAGCGGATCGCCTTTGCCGGTGCTGGCGAGAAGCAGCGAACAATTGGGGTCGGCGGCGAGGTTTTGCGTGTGAATGGCAAGTTTCGAGAGAAGAAATATGGGGCTTCCGTCGAAATCCGGCGCGAAGGTGACCAGCGAGGTAAAGGGCAACCCGTGGCGCAGCGTTGCCAGGGCGCCGCTTCTGGGCAGATGCAGAAGCGTTTTGGCTTCATTTATCAGGGAAATTCGGTCCGGGTCTGGCATTTTGTTCATGGCATGGCCATATTTTGGCCGTTTGGTATCTGCATCAATTCAGCTATAGTCCTCTCATATATGAACCACTTAAGGCAAGATAAAGCATGGCAACCATTGCTCTCGTAGATGATGACCGCAATATTCTCACTTCAGTGGCGCTGTCGCTTGAGGCCGAGGGCTATCGCATACAAACTTATACCGATGGCGTCGCCGCGCTGGAGGGCCTGCGCGCCAATCCGCCGGATCTGGCGATTTTCGATATCAAGATGCCGCGCATGGATGGCATGGAACTGCTGCGTCGTCTGCGGCAGAAATCTGACCTGCCAGTGATTTTTCTCACCTCCAAGGATGAGGAGATCGACGAATTGTTCGGCCTGAAGATGGGCGCGGACGACTTCATTCACAAGCCGTTTTCGCAGCGTCTGCTGGTGGAGCGCGTCAAGGCGATTCTGCGCCGCGCCAACCCGCGGGATGCTTCGCCGAGCAAGGAATCCGAAAGCAAAATACTGGAGCGCGGCCAGCTCAAGATGGATCCCGACCGCCACGCCTGCACCTGGAAAGGCGAGAACGTCACCCTGACCGTTACGGAATTTCTGATCCTTCAGGCGCTGGCGCAGCGTCCGGGCGTGGTCAAGAGCCGCAATGCGCTGATGGATGCGGCCTATGACGATCAGGTTTACGTCGATGACCGCACGATCGACAGCCACATCAAGCGCCTGCGCAAGAAATTCCATGTTGTTGATCCCGATTTCGACATGATTGAAACCCTTTACGGCGTCGGATACCGGTTCGGAGAGGCTTAGTCCGGTCACAGTGGACAAATTGACAGACGACACTTCGCTCCTGCGCATGCGCCGGGAAACGAGCCTGCGTTTCCGGCGGTTTCTTCGCGCGCTCAACCGGCGTATGTCGTCGTCCCTTTCGCGTCGCATCGTGGTGCTTAACCTCGGCGGGCTGGTGGCGCTGCTGGCGGGATTTCTCTATCTCAACCAGTTTCGCGAAGGCCTGATCGATGCGCGTTCGCAAAGTTTGCTGACTCAGGCGGAGATCATTGCCGCCGCGGTGGCCGCTTCCGCCACCGTCGAGACCAATTCGATCACCCTTGATCCCGAAAAATTGCTGCAATTGCAGCCGGGCCAGAGCACGGGAATGCGCGAGGACCCCAATTCCGCGCTGCTTTTTTCCATCAATCCCGAGCGGATCGGCCCGGTCCTGCGCAAGCTCGTCTCGCCGACACGCACCCGCGCCCGGATCTATGGGCGCGACGGCGATCTGGTGCTGGATTCCCGTTCGCTGACGATCCGCGGCAATATTTTGCGCGTCGATCTGCCGCCGCCGTTGCCAAAATTCTGGCTCATGCGGTTGTGGCAGGAAATTGAGCACCATTTTGCCTCTTCGGCAGAGCCGCCTACCGAAGATATCGAGGTTACCAACGGGCGCGGCGTGCCCGAGGTGGATGCGGCCCTTGCCGGACAGCGGCTCACCGTTGTGCGGGTCAATGTCAGGGGCGAGACGATCATTTCCGTCGGCGTACCCATCCAGCGCTACCGGGTGGTGCGGGGCGCACTGGTGCTGGCGACGCAGGGCGGCGACATCGACAAGATCATCGCTTCGGAGCGGTGGGCCATTCTGCGGGTGTTCGCGGTGTCCGCGATTGTCATGGTGGTTCTGTCTCTGCTTCTGGCCGGCACGATCGCCGAACCCATGCGCCGTCTGGCCGAGGCAGCGGAGCGTGTGCGCCGGGGCTCCAAATCGCGGCAGGAAATTCCCGATTTCACTGAGCGCGCCGACGAGATCGGCCATTTGTCTGGCGCATTGCGCGATATGACCAAGACGCTGTACAACCGTATCGAAGCGATTGAAAGTTTCGCCGCCGATGTGGCGCACGAGCTCAAGAATCCGCTGACCTCGCTGCGCTCGGCCGTCGAAACTTTGCCGCGGATCAAGACCGACGAGTCGCGCGCCAGATTGCTCGAAGTGATCCAGCACGACGTGCGCCGTCTTGACCGGCTTATCTCCGATATTTCCGATGCCTCGCGCCTTGATGCGGAACTGGCCCGCACGGACATGATGGCGGTGGATCTGGCGAAATTGCTGGGTGCGGTGATTTCGGCAACCAATTCCGTCGACCGGCCGGACGGTGTGAAGGTGCGGCTGATGCTGGAGCCCGCGCAGGCCGGACGCGACGGCGCTTTTGTCGTTAATGGCTTTGACTCGCGTCTGGGGCAGGTGCTCAATAATCTGATCGACAATGCCCGTTCGTTCTCGACACAGGGCGGCGAGGTGCGCGTGACGCTGCGGCGGCTTGATGATGTGGTCGAGCTCTGGGTCGATGACGATGGCCCCGGCATTCCCAGCGACGCCTTCGAACGTATTTTCGAGCGCTTCTACACCGACAGGCCGAATCAGGGCTTCGGGCAGAATTCCGGTCTTGGGCTCTCCATCTCGCGGCAGATCGTCGAGGCGCACCGTGGCCGCATCTTTGCACAGAACCGGCATGCGGCGGGCGACGAAAGCGCCATTCTGGGCGCCCGATTCGTGCTGCAATTGCCTGCGCTGGCAACATCGTGAGCGAAGACTGGCTCCATGCCTCAGCGCTTGGCATCGACGGGCACGGGGTTCTTGTGCGCGGTGCATCGAAATCAGGAAAAAGCGCGCTGACCCTCGCCCTGATTGAGGCTGCTCACGCTCAGGGCCGGCAGGCCCGGCTCATCGGCGATGACCGCGTTAAGCTTGTGCGGCGCGATGCGCACCTGCTGATCATGGGCCATCCGGCCATTGCCGGGCAGATCGAGGTGCGCGGAATTGGCATTGCGATGCTGCCTTTTGCGCCGGAAGTTCCGCTGCGGCTGGTTATCGACCTTACAGATGGTGCGCAGCAACACTATGAGCAGGATGTCATTGAGCTGTCGGGATTGCGATTTCAGCGTCTCATTGTCGGGCAGCGTCAAACACAGTTTGAAGTCCTGATGAAGATTCTAGAAAAAATTGCGTAATTCTTTCGGCAATTGTATGGCAATGCGGCTTTTGCTCTTGCCATTCTGTTGGCAGTGCACAAAATAGCGTCCGCGAATTCCGGCTTTCTTTATCGCTTGGGAGAAAGTCCAACGGTGTTGGTTTGAATGATTGGTATGGTGTTGGTAACGCACGGGCATCTGGCGATTGAGTTTCGTCTGGCGCTCGAACATGTCGTCGGGCCGCAGAAACTGTTCGAAACGGTTTCCATCGGTCCTGAGGACGATATGGAGCAACGACGAAATGACATTCTGATGGCGGTGAAATCTGTCGACACCGGCTCCGGCGTGGTGCTGCTGACAGATATGTTTGGCGGGACGCCGTCCAATCTCGCCATTTCGGTGATGAGCAGCGGGCATGTGGAGGTGCTCGCCGGTGTCAATCTGCCCATGCTGATCAAGCTGGCCTCCGTGCGCGATATCTGCCCGCTGGAACAGGCCGTCGCCCAGGCTCAGGAAGCAGGGCGCAAATATATCAATATCGCCAGCCACGTCCTTGGAGCGAAATGATGATCGAACCGTCTCCCGAGGATTGCCCGCCCGTTGTCGCGCCGGAGGGCGCGATTGTCAGGGAGATGCTGATCGTCAACCGCAAGGGGCTGCACGCGCGCGCCACTGCCAAATTCGTCAATTGCGTCGACCAGTTCGATGCAGCCGTCACGGTGTCGCGCTGCGGAGAGACCGTGGGCGGCACGTCGATCATGGGCATCCTGACGCTTGGCGCGGGACAGGGCTCAACGATTACCGTGGCTGCAACCGGCGTCGATGCGGAGCGGGTGATCGATGCGCTTGCCGCTCTGGTGGCCAACCGGTTCGGCGAGGACGATTAGCGGGTTTGTTTCAATTTTGCGCCTTCGCCGTCCGGCATCTTGTGTGGAAGGCGCTTCGTGCTTAAATTCAGAGATCAATGCAGGATCTTTTCATGACTTATGCTGATGCTCAGGCCTTCCCCGCGCGTAAAAGCGGCGTGATCAAGTTGCACGGGCCGGAGGCCTTTGCCGCGATGCGCAAGGCGGGAGCGCTGGCCGCCGAGGCGCTTGATCTTATGGTTGACCTTGTCAAGCCGGGCGTTTCAACCGCTGCGCTCGACAAGGCCGCCTTTGAATTTGCGATGGACCATCAGGCTTATCCGGCGCCGCTCAATTATCGCGGGTTTCGCAAGAGCATCTGCACATCGATCAATCATGTCGTTTGTCATGGCATTCCGGACGAAAAGCCGCTGCGCGAGGGGGATATCGTCAATATCGACATCACGCTGATCGTTGACGGCTGGCACGGCGATTCCAGCCGCATGTATCTTGTCGGCGAAGTGCCCCGCCGGGCCGCGCGGCTTGTCGAGGTCACCTATGAAGCGCTGATGATCGGGATCAACGAAGTCAAGCCCGGTGCGACGACAGGCGATATCGGTGCCGCTATCCAGGCCTATGCCGAAGGTGAGCGTTGTTCGGTGGTGCGTGATTTTTGTGGTCACGGCCTCGGGCAACTGTTCCACGATGAGCCGAATATTCTGCATTATGGGCGCAGGGGCGAGGGGCCCGTCCTCAAGCCCGGTATGATCTTCACCATTGAGCCGATGATCAATCTTGGCCGGCCGGCAGTTAAAATTCTGTCCGACGGCTGGACGGCGGTCACGCGGGATCGTTCGCTCTCGGCGCAGTTTGAGCATACTGTGGGTGTCACGGAGACCGGCGTCGAAATATTCACGCTCTCGCCGCGCGGCCTGCATCAGCCGCCTTACAACGCCTGACCGGACAGACCGCATGGCGGCCAAATCCGCGAAAGGCTTTTCGGAGGCGCCGCATTATCTCGGCCACCGCCAGCGCCTGCGCGAGCGGTTTACGGAGCATGGGGCCACCAGCCTGCCGGATTATGAATTGCTGGAGCTTTTTCTTTTCCGTTCGGTGCCGCGGCGCGATATCAAGAAAATGTCCAAGGATCTCGTCAACCGCTTTGGCTCTTTTGCCGAGGTTGTGGCCGCGCCGCTTGATCTGCTGATGGAAGTGAGCGGGGTGGGCGAATCTGTCGCCTCAGACCTGAAACTGATCGAAGCTGCGGTTCAGCGCGTGACGAAAGGGCGTCTGAAGGCGCGTCCGACGCTCGGGTCATGGTCGGAAGTGATCGATCATTGCCGCGCAACCATGGCTTTTGCCGACAGGGAAGAGTTCCGGTGCCTGTTCCTTGACAAGAAAAACGGCCTGATCGCCGATGAGGTGCAGGGGCGCGGCACGGTTGACCATACGCCGGTCTATCCGCGCGAGGTGATCCGCCGGGCGCTCGAACTGGCTGCAACCGCGCTGGTGCTGGTGCATAATCATCCCTCCGGCGATCCGTCGCCTTCCACCGCCGATGTCAAGCTGACGCTGGAACTGATCGATATTGCCCGTCCGCTCGGCATCATCGTCCATGACCACATCATCGTCGGGAGGCAGGGACATGCCAGCCTCAAAGGGCTGCGCCTCATCTAGGCAGTCCGGTTCGCCCGGTCGGGCCGATCAGGGCCTGTGAGCCTCCTTGCAGCCATTCTTGGGCGAACTGAGAACGATGCATGAGCTTGCTTGTCAAAACAGAAAATACTCCGGCAGTCCGTTCACGCCTCATGTGCGGCGTTAATAAAATATATGGCGCGATATAGTCATTATTGGCCGCTACAGGCCCAATTCATCTGCGGATACATAATGACACTGGCGGAACATCTTCCTTTGCGTGTGCTGATGCTGCCGCGGCGCAGTCAGATGCAGCAGTCGGAGCCGCTGGCCGACATCATCGTCTTGCTGGATCCGGCGGGCTGGGACGAGCTTGGCCGGATCATGCCGCCAGCGCGCGCTGCCGTCGTTCCGGTGATCGATGCCAGCCGCATATCGCTTGACTGGGCGGATGTTCGGGCAGGCGATGCAGGGTCTCTGGCGCAGGCGCTGCCTGCCCTTGTGCCACTGGTGGCGCGCGTGGCGGCTCTCCCGGCCGGCTATTTTGAGAGCGGCGATGAGCGCGTCTGGCTGCTCGCACGCATGATGACGCGCGAAACGGCGTTGATGCCCGGGTTTTCCTTGCCGCCTGTCTTTGATGCCGGTGGCCCGACAGAGCTTTTTGCCGGTGGACTTACTTCGGATGCCCCGGTTTTGGCCGAGGAACTGGCGGAGCTTGGACTCGTTGATCGCTGTGCGCATGAGCGTCTCCGGGTGTGTCCGGCTTGCGGCACGCCCGCGCTCAGGCTTCGTTCGGTTTGTCCGTGCGGCGCGGGCAAGGCGGCCTGCACCTGCGGTGATACAGAGGCGGCGCTGATAGAATATGTGTGTTGCCGCTGCGCCCATGCCGGTTCATTTGATGGTTTGGCCAGCGAAGTGCACTATGCTTATCAGATCAACGAGGCAGGGCGCCGCGCCATCGTCTCCGGCGTGGAACTTTCGGCCTATTCCCCCGCGTTCCGGGAGCGGCAGTTGTTTTGCGCCAGCATGGTGCAATCTGAACGGCAGGGGCAAAGCGCGTCGGATCGGCTGCTGCGGATCAGGCCAAAAGCACAATCAGAACGGGATGGCGCTGCGCGCAGACAACGAATCCGGCATCAGCTCGTGCGTGAAGCGCTTGCGCCTTTTGCCAAATCCTATGTCTTCGATCAGTGTATCGTGGCGCATTTCGAGTCGAGTTCGGAGGAATTGTGGGATTCGGTGCCGCATGTGCGCGATATTCTGGCCGGCGCCGGAATAGAGGCGCAGGTTGATGTCATCAGCCCGCGTGATGTCATCAGAATGACGCAGGCGCAAGCCATTGATGCGAGCTCAGGAACAGGCGTAATTCCTTTGAAATAAATGTATTCCGGACAAGGTTCCGTCGTCTCTGTGCCATGATTGTTGCGCTATATGCGCTGAATAACGACAAGGTTTCCTTTATGCTGGATTGGCTGTTCCACCCGAGTTTTCACCATCTTCTCGCTCAGTTCGGCCCCTGGGCGGTTATGGTTGTGGTGATGCTGGAGAGTGCGGGCGTGCCGCTTCCGGGCGAGACAATGGTGGTGAGCGCGGCGCTCTATGCCGGCGCCACCGGCAATATCCATGTTTACTGGATTGTGGGCGCGGCGGCGGCGGGTGCGATTATCGGCGACAATATCGGTTATTGGATCGGGCGCGAGCTTGGCCTGCCTATATTGATCCGGCACGGCTCGAAAATTCATCTCACGCCAGCGCGGCTGCGCCTTGGCCAATATCTGTTTCTGCGGTTTGGCAGCGCCATTGTGTTTTTTGGGCGGTTTGTCGCCCTGCTGCGCACTTTTGCTGCTTTGCTGGCTGGGGCCAATCACTTCCACTGGGAGCGGTTTTTGTTCTTCAACGCGCTTGGCGGCGTGATCTGGGCCAGCATTTACGGCTTCGGCGCTTATTGGCTCGGCCAGAGTTTCGAGCATATCAAGGGGCCGTTCGGCGTTGCGGCGCTGATATTGGGCGTTCTCGGCGTCGTGGCCTTTGCGATATTTTTCCGGTATCACGAGGACCGGCTGCTGAAGCTTGCCGAAGAGGCCTTGCCCGGCCCCTTGCAGGTGGATTAATCCTCGGAGGGCTTGCCGACACGCAGGCTTTTGATGGCGCCGCGCGCCTTCTTGCTTTCAAGGCGCCGCAGCCGCGAGCCGTAGGTCGGCTTGGTGGCCTTGCGAGGTGGCGGCGGTGGTTCCAGCGCCTTCAATATCAGCTCGGTGAGTTTGTCGCGCGCATCCTGCCGGTTGTGTTCCTGTGTGCGGAAGCGCTGCGCGGTGATGGTGATCAGGCCATCCCTGGTGGCGCGGTGGCCCGCAAGCCGGATCAGCCGGGCGCGGATGTGATCGGGCAGCGCAGGCGTATGCGCGGCATCAAAACGCAACTGAACCGCTGTTTCAACTTTGTTGACATTCTGTCCGCCCGGCCCGGAGGCGCGGATGAACCGTTCGTCCAGTTCCGCTTCGTCGATATTGAGCCATGAATTGATGCGCATGGCTCTTGATAGAGCATTTTCCGGTTTGATGGAAACAGGTCTAAATCACCTCATAGCCATATTCAGCCGACGACACGCTCAGCCAGTGCCAGAAACTTCCAGCAAGGGAGCGCGGCACCGCCATGAGGAATGAGTCGTCGCCGGTGCGGCAGAGCAGTGCGCTGATATGAGATATGCCGGTGAGGGCCACTTCTCCGGTTTTAAGCACGGCAGGATCGATGTCGATGGTTACGCCTTTGCGCAGAACTTCGCGCACATTTGGCCCGCTGATTTCGACGATGGCCCGGCCGCCGCTCTGGTCGACAAGCGCGGCATGGGGCGTGGCGAGTTGTTGCAGCAACGCGGCATCCGCGCCGGTGGCCAGCCATTGACGCGGCCCTGCCCAGTACAGGCACAGTCCGTCTTTTTCGGCGCGGCAGGGAGTGAGCGGCAGATCAAGGCCGAGGCTGGCCCGGTATTGGCTGCGCAAGCTGTCTTGCTGCCCTTTGAAAGCCAGAATGGAGACCAGCGCCAGGCCGTTCATTTCCTTGATGACGACGCCCGCCTCGCCAGGGCGGCCATGGTGGCCGGGTGCAAGCGCAAGGGCGGGACGGGGAGAAAAATCAAGCACGCAGGCGGCTCCCTTCCGGATCGATGAAATGCGCAGAACAGACTTCGACAAGTGTTTCCTGCCCGCGGATGGGGTCATAGGCGCGTATGCGCGTGCCCATGCGCTGCGCGCCGTCTTTCAGCAATGCAAGGCCGATGTGATGCTTCAGATTGGGCGAATAACCCGCCGAAGTCACATGGCCAAGGTCATTGGCAGCAATATTGGCGACGCGCTCCTCGAGCAGATGGGCGCCAGCGGCGAAGCTGGCGCTTTTATCAACAGGCCGCAGGCCGACGAGCATTGGCCGGCCAGTCGCCACCAGAGCGGGGCGGTGGCTGAGCACACGGCCGATGAAGTCCTTTTTCATGGCCATCATCCTGCCCAGACCAAGGTCGGCTGCGGTTGTCTGGCCGTTGAGTTCGCCGCCGCCGACATGGCCCTTCTCGATGCGCATGACATTGAGCGCCTCGATACCATAGGGACGGATGTCATATTCGGCGCCCGCGGCCATGATGGCACGGATAAGGCTGTCGCCATATTGCGCAGGCACGCCGATTTCATAGGCCAGTTCGCCGGAGAAGGAAATGCGGTAGAGCCGCCCGCTGATATTGCCAATGGTGACTTCGCCGCAGGCCATATAGGGGAAGGCCTCGTTTGATATGTCCTGCGAAACCAGCGCCGCGACGACCTTCCGGGCATTCGGCCCGGCAATGGAATATTGCGCCCAATGTTCCGTCGCTGAGATGAGCGTGACATCGAGATGCGGCCAGAGCACCTGCGCGCAGAAATCAAGATGCTGCATCACCTTCACCGCATTGGCGGTGGTGGTCGTCATGAAATAATGATTTTCGCCCAGACGCGCCGTGGTTCCGTCATCCATGACGAATCCGTCCTCGCGCAGCATCAGGCCGTAACGCACCCGGCCGATGGGCAGCGTCGAGAAGGTGTTGCAATAGACGAGATCGAGAAATCTGGCCGCATCCTTGCCCTGAATGTCGATCTTGCCCAGCGTCGAGACATCGGCGACACCGACACTGGCGCGCACGGCCAGAACTTCGCGGTTGCAGGCGTCCAGCCAGCTCTTGTCGCCCCTGTCGGGGAAATATTGCGCCCGCAGCCACAGGCCCGCTTCCATGAACACCGCGCCCTGTTCCACGGCCCAGTCATGGCCTGCCGTCCTGCGGGTGGGGCGGAAGTCCCTTCCGGTGTGAATGCCGGCCAGCGCGCCGATGGATACGGGCGAGTAGGGCGGGCGGAAGCGCGTGGTTCCGGTCTGTTCGATGGTTTTGCGGCTTATCTGCGCCATCAGGGCAAGGCCATTGACATTGGCCGTCTTGCCCTGATCGGTGGCCATGCCCAGGGTGGTGTAGCGCTTCAGATGCTCGACCGAGCGGTAGCCCTCGCGATGGCTCAGTTCAATGTCCGCTGCGCCGACATCGTTCTGGAAATCGACGAAAGCCTTGCCGGGCGCATTCTTCACCTGCCAGAAGGCAGTGACGGCGACGGATTCGTCCGCGACCGGCGGCAGGGGCAACGGCACTCCGGCAAAGCCACAGTCTCGCGCAGCTTGCGCGCCGGCCTGCGCGCCTGCGCTCAGGCATCCGGCGAGCGACATATCGCCGTTGGCCGCGCCCGCGACAGACATGCCGGGCGGCAGGGTTCCGGGCAGGAAAGCGCTTTTTTCCTCGTTCCATTGCGGCTTGCCGCCAAGGTGCGAGGTCAGATGCACGGACGCGTTCCAGCCGCCGGACATGGCGATCAGGTCGCAATCGATGGTCCGTTCGCGGCCTCCGGCCTCGCGGATGAGCGCGCCGGAGACGCCGAGCTTGCCTCGGGCCTGCGCCACGACCCCGCAGATCACCTCCGCGCCTGCCTGCCGGGCAAGGGCTTTCAACCGGTCTGAGGGATCCCGCGTCTCGACATAAGCGGCAATTCCGATCCCCGCCGCGTGCAGGCTCTCGAGCGTCCGGAACGCATCGTCATTATTGCCGAAGATAACGGCGCGTGTTCCGGCTTTCACGCCGAGGCGTGTGGCATAGGTGCGCGCCGCATTGGCGAGCATCACGTTCGGGCGGTCATTGTCGCCGAACACCAGCGGGCGCTCTATCGCGCCTGCCGCCAATATGCTCCGGCGCGCGATGATGCGCCACAGGCGCTGGCGCGGCGCGAATTGCGGCGGCGTGGCGACGTGATCATTGACCCGTTCAATTGCGGCATAGGTGCCGTGATCATAAACGCCGAAGACGCAGGTGCGCTTCAGGAGTGTGACATTCCTGAGGCTTTTCAGTTCCGTGAGCGTCTGCTCCAGCCATTCCTGACCCGTTTGTCCGCCAAAATCATAGTTTTCGCTCAGAATGCGCCCGCCGAAGGCAAAATCCTCCTCTGCCAGCGTAACGCGCGCGCCGCTGCGCGCCGCACTCAGGGCTGCGGCAAGGCCAGAGGGGCCGGAGCCGATTACCAGAATGTCGCAATGATGCGTGACTTTGTCGTAATGGTCGGGGTCGGGCAGGCCCGAAGCGCGGCCAAGGCCTGCCGCGCGGCGGATCAGCGGTTCATAGAGCTTTTCCCACAGGGCAGCCGGCCACATGAAGGTCTTGTAGTAAAAGCCTGCCGCAAAGATCGGCGCCGCGAGAGAATTAATGCCGAGCACATCGAAGGCGAGCGATGGCCAGCGGTTCTGGCTCCGGGCCTCCAGCCCGTCATAAAGCTCGGCGGTTGTGGCGCGCGTATTGGGCTCACGCCGCGCGCCCTGCCGCAATTCAACGAGCGCATTCGGTTCTTCAAAGCCGGCGGAGAGCACGCCGCGCGGGCGGTGATATTTGAACGAGCGGCCCATCAGCCGTATGCCATTGGCCAGCAGCGCCGAGGCGAGCGTATCCCCCGGATGCCCGGCATAGGTTTTGCCGTCGAAAGTGAAATTCAGGCTGGCGCTGCGGTCGATAAGGCCGCCGTGCGCGGTGCGGAAGGGCTGGCTCATGGCGTGCGCTCCGCATGTGATGGGTAAAGCCCCTCGCTCCAGGCCTCGCCCCGCGCGCAGGCAGAGGGGGCGGTGCAGACGTTGCGCCCTCGCCCCGCCTGCGGGGAGAGGGTTGGGGTGAGGGGCATGGAAGGCTCCGGCTTGATATTACAACGCATATTGGCTTTCATCCTTCAAGCGCCTCAGCAAGCTCGGTGCCGGAGATCATGTGGGTGGAGACGTTGCGCGTCACCACGATCCAGGCGCGGCACCCGCTGGCGTGATACCATAATTCACGGTGCTCGCCCGGCGGGTTGGGGCGGATATGCACATAGTCATGCCAGCCTTTCATGTTCTCTAAACCGGTGCCGTCCGGCCGTCCGGCCAGACTGGCATCGCCGAGATAGGCGAATTCTTCGTTCGTGCGGGGGCCGCAATGCGGACAGGTGATGCGCATTTTGCCTCAATGCAGGTTGGGTTGCGGGCCGACGCCATGCTCGTCGACGAGATAGCCGGTCTCGAACCGGTTGAGCCGGAGCGCGGCGTTGAATTCATGCGGCGCGTCATGGGCGATTGTATGGGCGAAACACCATCCCGAGGCGGGCGTGGCCTTGAAGCCGCCATAGCACCAGCCGCAGTTGAGATAGAGGCCGGCAATGTCGGTCTTGTCGATGATCGGCGAGCCATCCATCGACATGTCCATGATGCCGCCCCATGAGCGCAGCACCCGCAAGCGTCCCAGAAGCGGGAACAGAGCCACGCCTTCCTCCATCACTTCTTCGACGGTGGGCATGTTGCCGCGCTGGGCGTAGGAATTATAGCCGTCGATCGAGCCGCCGAAGACAAGGCCGCCTTTGTCGGACTGGCTGATATAGAAATGGCCGGCACCGAAAGTGATGACCTGATCGATCAGAGGCTTGATGCCCTCGGTGACAAAAGCCTGCAGCACATGGCTCTCGATCGGCAGCCGCAGCCCTGCGAGCGCGGCGACGCGGCTGGTGTTGCCGGCGCAGGCGAGCCCGACCTTTTTTGATTTGATAAACCCGCGCGACGTCTCGACGCCCACGACATGGCCATGCTCCGTGCGTATGCCGGTGACCTCGCAATTTTGCACGATGTCGACGCCGCGCTGGTCTGCAGCCCGGGCATAGCCCCAGGCCACGGCATCGTGCCGCACCGTGCCGCCGCGGCGCTGCAGCAGCGCGCCGACAACCGGAAAGCGTGCATTGTCGTAATCTATATGCGGCACCATTTTGCGCAGGGCCTCGCGGTCGAGATATTCTCCGTCGACGCCATGCAGGCGCATGGAATTGCCACGGCGGATCGCGGCATCGCGCTGCGCATCGTTATGCACAACGTTGAGCACGCCGCGCTGGCTGACCATGGCGTTGAAATTGATGTCCTGCTCCAGCCCTTCCCAGAGCTTCAGGGAATGTTCATAGAAGGGCACATTGCCCGGTTCGCGGTAATTGGAGCGCACAATGGTGGTGTTGCGCCCGACATTGCCGGAGCCGATCCAGCCCTTTTCGAGAACGGCAATATTGCTCAGGCCGTGGTTCTTGGCCAGATAATAGGCCGTAGCGAGGCCATGCCCGCCGCCGCCCACAATAATTGCATCATATTCGGCCTTAGGCTCGGGGTCCCGCCAGGCGGGTTTCCAGTCCTGCTGGCCTTTGAACGCCTGCCCGATCACATTGAGAATATTATAGCGCAAGGGTCACCTCATTCGCGCGTATGATAGGCTGCAATGACGCGCAGGCTCAATGGGGTAGCCTATCTAATTGCGTGAGAGGCAATGCGAAATTGGGCATGTGGCGTATCAGGTCTGGCCAGAAGGTGCCGCTGCGCGAAGCCCGTGGATGGCCGGATCAAGTCCGGCCATGACGCGTTTGGCGATGTCTTGCAGAACAAGCCGTCATGCGCGGGCCTGACGCGCGTATCCGCGATTTGAGTCAGACCCAATTTCCCCCTACCCAAAGCGGCCGGCTTTGATTATGGTGCGCCGCAGTTCAGAACGTATGGGGCAGCTATGGCCGATCATAAGATTCCGCATTTCCACAATCAGCCGGGGCTGGCGCAGATTGCCGTCGGCGCGCGCGAATTCATGTGCGTCGGTGCTTTGCCGCCTTTCGATCATCCGCATATTTTCATCGATATCGGCCATGATAACGAGGCCATCTGTCCCTATTGCTCGACGCATTATGTCTATCGCGAATCGCTGCATGGCCATTCCGATCCCGCCGAATGCGAGCTGATTGAAGCGTGAGCGCCTCTGCGCTCATAGCGGGCGCAGGCATTGGCGGCTTGAGCGCGGCGCTGGCGCTGGCCAGAACCGGTATGCGTGTCGATGTCTTCGAACGCGCGCCGGATATCGAGGAAGTGGGCGCGGGCATCCAGATTTCGCCCAATGCCACCCGCGTGCTTGGCCGGCTTGGTGTTCTTGAGGCCGTTGCCGCGGCCGCAACCGTGCCGCAGCGTGTCGTTGTGCGGCGTGGCCGTGATGGCGCGCTGCTGAGCCAATTGCCGCTGGGCGAGGCCGCGGTGCGCCGCTGGGGCGCGCCGAGCTATACGATTCATCGTGCAGATCTGCAGAATATCTTGCTTCAGGCCGCACGGCGCGATTCGCGCATTGCCATCCACGCCGGTAACGAACTGCGCGGCTTTGCGCTGGACGGCGGCGAGGTGGTGCTGGCCGTCCAGCAGGGATTGCTGCGTGTGATGCGGCGCGGCGATCTGCTGATTGGCGCTGACGGGCTGCATTCGGTGGTCCGGGCACGGCTTAACGTGCCGGGCGCGCCGCGCTATACGGGTCAGCACGCCTGGCGGGCGCTGCTGCCCTGGGCTGCCGTGCCAAAAACCCTGCAAAACAATGAGACCGCACTCTGGCTCGGCCCGAAGACGCATCTGGTGCATTATCCGCTGCGCGGCGGCAGCGTGATGAACATCGTGGCGATTGTCGAGGCTGGCGAGGAGAAGATCGGCAACAGCTGGTCCGAGCTGGCGGATCCGGCGCGTCTGCACGCCGCTTTTACCGGATGGAACACCGCGGCCCGCGCCTTGCTGACAGCCGTGCCGGAATGGCGGCGCTGGCAATTGTTTGACCGTGACCCCAGCCCGCGCTGGGGCGACGGGCCGGTGACCTTGCTTGGCGATGCGGCGCATCCCATGCTGCCGTTTCTGGCGCAGGGGGCCAGCCAGGCCATCGAGGATGCTGCCGAGCTTGCATTGCAGCTTGGCCGGGGCGGGCCTCTGGCGTCTGCATTGCGCGCCTATGAGGACGCCCGCGCGCCGCGCGTGGCGCGCGTCCAGCTGGAAGCGCGCAATCAGGCCCGGATCTATCACCTCTCCGGCCCGGCGGCCTTTGCACGGGACACCGTCATGCGCATGATGGGCACTGAGCGTTTGCAGCAGCGTTACGACTGGCTGTATTCGGCCTGAATTTTGCGCCAGATCAATGTGCGAAGCGCTGCGCGCCATTATGCACGACCTATGATTGACCGTCTCCGCTTTGCCAGCCTCAATGTGCCCCGCTACACATCCTATCCGACCGCGCCGCATTTCAGCGCTGCAGTGAAGGCTGCCCGAATGCGGCAATGGCTGGGCGAGCTTGCGGCTGACAACAGGCTCTCGCTGTATTTCCATGTGCCGTTCTGCGTGTCCATGTGCCATTATTGCGGCTGCACCACGCGCGTTGCCAAAAAAATGGCGCCGGTTGACGTTTACACCGGGTATCTCCTCGATGAAATCGATCTTGTCGCCGCCGCCAGCGGCGCGCATCGCGTGACAGATATTCACTGGGGCGGCGGGACGCCCTCGATGCTCGGCCCTGAGAATTTCGCCTTTATCTGGCAGCGGCTGAACGAGCGCTTCGATCTTTCCGGCCTCGCGCATCACGCGATTGAGCTTGATCCGAGAACGCTGACGCCAGAATTTGCCGCCGCTCTGGCTGCCACCGGCGTCAACCGGGCCAGCTTCGGCATTCAGGATTTCAATGAGGATGTGCAGAAGGCGATCGGCCGCGTTCAGCCGTTCGATGTCGTGGCGCGGGCTTTCGGCCTGCTGCGCGCTGCGGGCATCACAAAGATCAATGCGGACCTGATTTACGGATTGCCGCATCAGACATTGGCGCATCAGGCGGAAAATATCCGCCAGACCGTGCGGCTGAACCCGGATCGCGTGTCTGTTTTCGGCTATGCCCATGTGCCCTGGATGAAGAAGCATCAGCGTCTGATCGACGAATCGGCCTTGCCGGACACGGCGACCCGGCTTGATCAGGCCGAAGCCGTGAGCCGGATGCTGATCGAGGCGGGATATGCCGCCATCGGCATGGATCATTTCGCCAGACCGGACGATAATCTGTGCGCCGCCGCCGAGGCGGGCATTCTGCATCGCAATTTTCAGGGCTATACGACAGATGCCGCCGATGCCATCATCGGTTTCGGCGCTTCGGCCATCAGCACCCTGCCGCAGGGCTACGCCCAGAACGAGCCGTCGACCGGGCTTTATCAGAAGCAGATCGGCGAAGGTCGTTTTGCCACCTGCCGCGGCCACGCCTTTTCGCAAGATGACAAGATCCGCAGCGCATTGATTGAGCGGTTGATGTGCAATTTTGCCGTCGATGTCGGCGAAGTTGCGCCGTCCAGCGATCTTGCCGGTGCATTTGACCGGCTTGGCGCCCTTGCCGCGGAAGGGCTTGTGCGTGTCGAGGGCAGCCGCGTGGAAATGACGCCGGAGGGGCGGCCGTTCGTGCGCATTGCCGCGCATGCGTTCGATGCCTATGCCTCGCCCGAGGCCCGCTATTCACGGGCCGTATGATCAGATCAGGGCAAAAAAGCCGGGTTCGACGCTGATGTCTTCGATAATCTGGACATTCACGCCAAGACGCAATTCTTTCAGCAGATGACAGAGCGCCTCGCCGTCGACAAGGTCTATGGGCGGCGCGCCGGGCCGGCCTGCCTCACGCAGCGCGGCCGGGGTGAAGCTTGAGGTCGTGAAAAACAAGCCTTTTTCGGCGCGGCCGGTCAGAGCGCCGCGAAAATCCCGCAGTTCAGGCGCGCCGACAGGCTGACGCCAGCGCTTGCACTGAAACATCACATGAAACGAGACAAGATTGACCCGGATAATGCCGATCCCGTCAATGCCGTCATCGCCGCTGCGCCCGGTAATTTCAACCCGGATGAAATTGCTGGCGCGCAGGATGCGCTGGCAGAGCCGCTCGAAAGCATCCGGCGTCATGGCCAGAATGGCGTCGAGCAATTGCCCCTGCCAGAGCGGCAGGACGGGCGCGGAAACGCCAGTGTCCTGCGGCGCCGGCAAATGGGCTGTCCGCGCCCTCTGTGCCACCAGTGGTTCCAGACCGCCTTCAGGCAGGCTGAGCGCCCTGAACCCGTCCGGCGTCAGCGCCCAGAGACCACGTGCCTGCAAAGCGATGAGATTGGCGGCGCGCAGCAGCGAGCGCGCCGCGGACAGATCAAACTCAAGACCGGGCCTGTCGGCGTCTGCGAACTCCGCGCCGGACGGAGATGCGCGCATCTGTTCGATGGCGAGGGCATCGATCTCCTGGCTGGTCGCGGGACGTTTCAGGCGTTTCAAAGCGCCAAGCACCAGTTCCATCATGTTTGAACTGCGCGGCACGATGGGTGTGGCCATTGCGAACCTTCAGGTTGGGGACTCCCCGTATGGGGCTGAAGCCCGGGCCGGCAGGCCGGATCGGATCAGGCTGAACCTTTTACTACAAGGGAATCTCAAGATTTATAAATTATATTCATGATATAACATGAATTGGCGTGAATAGTCATGAGCGACTATCTGAATAATCGTAAAATATACAGGCCGAAGCGCAGTTGCAGGCAATGCTTTGCTTAAGATCAGAGATTCTGCTGGTGTTTAAATGGTGCGGACGACGGGAATCGAACCCGTACACCTTGCGGCGAGAGATTTTAAGTCTCTTGCGTCTACCAATTTCGCCACGTCCGCATTGGCTGGGCCATGCCACTTCCGATTAGCCTGTCTGCGCTGGCTCGGCAAGACCCATTTCAACTGAGCCTGGTTTGCGGCGGCAATTCACCCTTCTTGAACGAAATCATGAGTTGCAGGGATTGAGCAATGCGCTCCGCCCGGTCAATCAGCAGATTGGCGGCACCATCCGCGAATTGTTCATGCGCTGTCTGGCGGAACAGGTCGAGCCAATGGGCAAAATGCGGTGCGTCCAACCCGGGAATTTTGAGATGTGCCGGTACGGGGCGGCCATGATAGCGCCCGCTCATCAGAATGACCGAGGACCAGAAATCGCACATTTTGGCGAGATGCGGTGTCCAGTCGGCAATTTCAGCATCGAAGATCGGCCCCAGCATCTCGTCGGCGCGGATTTTGGCATAAAAGCCATGCACCAGATCGTGAAGCTGCTGTTCGGTGATGCCAAAGCGGACGCCCGGCGCCTCGCCCATCTGAATGACGCGGGGAGGTGCTGTCATCCGAGGCTGTCCCGTGCAATGGGCGGCTGGAATGACAGGCCCATGTCCCACGGAAAATAGATCCATGTGTCCTGGCTGACCTCTGTGATGAACGTGTCAACCAGAGGGCGGCCAAGCGGCTTGGCATAAACGGTGGCATAATGGGCGTTCGGCAGCATTTCGCGCACCACCCGGAAGGTGCCGCCGGTATCGACGAGATCATCCACCACCAGCACCTTGCCGCCCTGATGGTTGACCCCGGCGGCTGCGTCCGCAATGCCCTTGATGACCTGCAGCCCGGATTGGTTCTTGTAATCATGATAAGAGGCGATGCAGACCGTCTCGATCATCCGGATGCCGAGTTCACGCGCGACGATGGCCGCAGGCACAAGACCGCCGCGGGTGATGCAGACAATGGCGTCGAAGGGCCCGCTGGCGGAAAGCCGCCAGGCTAGGGCGCGGGCGTCGCGGTGGAACTGATCCCAGGAAACGGGAAAGGCTTTCTGGTTGAGCGGTTCGGACATCGGTCTTCCTGAATTATAGCGGATTACGATCTGCCTGCAGCTTTTGCAGCATGGCGCGGATATCGGCAAGGCCTGCCTCGATGGCTGCGACATCGCGTCCGCGCACGACGATCTGCGCCGAGAAGACGCCGTCGCGGAACGAGGGATAAGAGCCGATCGAAAGGCCGGGATGTTTTGCGGCAATTTCGCCAAGGGGCGTGCCGTAAATGCCCTCTGGCACGCCATTCGTCTCGATGGCGCGCGAGAGCATTTTGACGCCGGTGTCGAGCGTGGGGGCGACATTGTCCAGCATGGCCTGCATCACCATCGGCACGCCGGCCATGACAATGACATTGCCGATGCGGAAGCCCGGCGCCTTGGAAATGGGGTTGAGAATCAGGTCCGCGCCCTCGGGGATGCGGGCCATGCGGCGGCGCGCCTCGGTGAGGTCCTCCGGTTTGTAGCGCTCCAGCATCAGGGCAATGGCGCGCGGGTCTTCGCCGATAGCGACGCCAAACGCCCGCGCCACGCAATCGGCGGTGATGTCGTCATGCGTCGGGCCGATGCCGCCGGTGGTGAAAACATAGCCATAGCGTGTGCGCAGCGCGTTGAGCGCAGGCACGATCTCGGCCTCGTCATCAGGCACGACGCGCACTTCCTTCACGTCGATGCCGATATTGGTGCAATATTCGGCGATATAGCCGATGTTTTTGTCCTTGGTGCGGCCGGACAGGATTTCATCGCCGATCACGAGAATGGCGGCGGTTATGATTTTTGCGGGGGTGTTTTCTTGGCTCATGCGCTCGTTTTAGGGGAAAAGGCCGGGCGTGGGAAGGGGGAAGGACAGAGCATCCTGTCTTGCGGCGCGCGTAGCCCGGCGGCTCGCGCGCACGGGCCTATCCGGCTGCATCCTGTGTTTCGCGGATGCCCCGCTGCCAATAGTCCTTGACCCATTGCACCGGCCCGTAACCGAATTTCATCCGAGTGCCCCAGCGGGAATTGTCGTCGCGGACAAGATCATCGGGATGGGGATAACCATGAAACACCACAATCTTGACGCCTCTGGGCTCTTTTACCTGCCTGAAGACGCGGTTCAGCGGCCATGAATGCAGACAATGACGCTTAAAGCTCACGGTCCAGTTTTCCGGCAGATAATGCGGCGCATGCGCATACCAGCCGATATATTTCTGGTCGTTGCTGGCCTTTTTATAGGTGCCTTCCGGGTCGGCGAGAAAATCCTCGAGCAGGTGATATTGCTCCCGCGGACGGAACAGAAACACCGAGCTCTGGCCATGCCGCTTGGGGCGCAGCGTCGCTGGCAGGTAATCGAGCGGCCAGATGTTCCACTCCCGCAATATATGCAGGCCGCCGAGTTTCTCGGCCCGCTCGAAAAAGGCGTCGAGATCGTCCATGACGAGAATATCGACATCAAGCACCATGACAAGGTCGTCGGGCTCGAACAGGCCGCGCTTGAACATGGCGAGCTTGGGCCACCCGCCCTTGGATTTCTTGTGTTCCGGCAGGCCGAGCGAGGGCAGTTCCCGGATATGGATGCCTTTTGCGAGGCCGGTGGGATCGTCGGTGAAGCAGATGAATTCAAAAGGCCGGCGCATGTGCCGCTTTACGGCGGCATAGAGCACATTGACATAGGAAGGGGGAAACTTCGTTCCCCATTTCATGCAGACGATCTTGTTCATTTGGGTTTGATTGCCCTTCTCTAATCCTCTGCCTCACCCTTCGGCAACCTCAGGGCGAGGAGAGGGGGAAGGATAATGACTTCGGTTAGTCTTGCGGCACAAATCTCATGGCCGCGCCATTCATGCAATAGCGCAGGCCGGTCGGGGCGGGGCCATCCTCGAAAACATGGCCGAGATGGCCGTTGCAGTTGGCGCAATGCACTTCCGTGCGCACCATGCCATGGCTGCGGTCAATGGAGCTTTTGACGGCGCCGGGCAGCGGGTCCCAGAAGCTGGGCCAGCCGCTTCCCGATTCAAATTTGGTTGTCGAGGGGTAAAGCGGGTTGCCGCATCCGGCGCACAGGAATGTGCCGTTGCGGTGTTCATGCAGCAGCGGGCTGGTGCCGGGGCGCTCGGTGGCATGTTCGCGCAGCACGCAGAAGGCCATGTCGTCGAGTTCGGCTTTCCATTCGGTTTCGGATTTT
The DNA here is from genome assembly GCF_056032725.1 of Methylocystis sp. sgz306128. Lineage (NCBI taxonomy): Bacteria > Pseudomonadati > Pseudomonadota > Alphaproteobacteria > Hyphomicrobiales > Methylocystaceae > Methylocystis > Methylocystis sp. sgz306128. The sequence continues at coordinate 208,120 of NZ_JBVYWO010000003.1, read as the reverse complement.
TCGATTTTCGTCATGTCGGGCTCCCTGATGAATGAAACCAATATAGAGCCTGTTTGGGCAAATTCGCGAGGGTGACGAAAATTTGATGAGGCGCACCTGTGTTCCGGCTTTCGGCGCCGGTTTGTCATTCACCGTGGTTCGCGGCTAAAATACCCGAACCTGAAAGAGAATCATAATGCAGCATTTCAACCATAACGGCATCCGCCTTGCCTATCTCGATGCGGCGCCGGTCGGCCGGGACAGAGGCGAGCCCATCCTGCTTATTCATGGCTTTGCCTCTAACTATAATGTCAACTGGGCGGCCACTCTCTGGGTCAAAGTACTCACCGAGGACGGGCGGCGGGTGATCGCCATCGACAACCGTGGCCATGGCCAGAGCGACAAGATCTATGAGCCGGACGCCTATTCCACCGAGAATATGGCCGGGGATGCGCTGGCGCTGATGGATCATCTGGGGATCGGCTACTTCGACGTCATGGGCTATTCGATGGGCGCGCGGATCAGCGCCTTCCTCACAGCGGCGCATCCCGAGCGCATCCGCAGTCTTATCCTTGGCGGACTGGGGCATTATCTCATCGAGGGCGGCGGGCTTTCGACGCGTATCGCCGAGGCGCTGGAAGCGCCGAATATCGCTGATGTCACCGAACCGACGCAACTCATGTTCCGCAAATTCGCCGAGAGCACGAAGAGCGATCTCAGGGCGTTGGCCGCCTGCATCCGCGGCTCGCGGCAGGCGCTGGGCCTGCCGCGCGCGGCGCGCCTCACCCCGCCCACGCTGGTCGCTATTGGCACAACCGACAAAGTGGCGGGCGATGGGGACAAGCTTGTCGCGGTTCTGCCGCATGCCGAATTTCTGCCCATACCGGGCAGGGACCACAACCTCGCCGTGGGCGACAAGGTTTACAAGGCGGGTGTTCTGGCCTTTCTTGCGCGCCGTCCCTAACGTAAAGCTTTACCTTAGGGTATGCCGGATTCATGAGTCATATGAATCACCTGCGGCAGGGAATTCATCAGGAAAGTGAGCCACTTCGCGCGTTGAATCAGATGCTTCGTAAAATGATTCAACTTGCGTGGCTCAGGCCGGGAGCGCTTGGCGACTAAAGACAGGATAGCATGGCGGCTTTAATTTCCGGTAAAGCGCGGGGGGCGTTTTTCCAGAAAGGCTGTCCGGCCTTCGATATAATCGGCGCTGTTGAAGCAATCCGCCGCCAGTTTTTCGCAGGTTTCAAAATCCGGTGCGCCCGCCAGGCGGGCGGCGTGGCGGATGGCGGCCTTGGCCGCGCTGATTGTCAAAGGGGCATTGGCGGCAATGGTTTGGCTGATGGTCCTGAGGCCGGAGTCGAAATCCGAAGCGGAGAAAACCCGGGCCAGAAAGCCGAGCCGCAGGGCCTCTTCCGTTTCAAAGCGGCGCGCCGTTGCAAAAAGATCCATAGTGGCCTGCATGCCCAGCGCGGCGACGATCATCGCCATGGCGCGGGGCGGATAGCCGACACCAAGCCGCGCCGCCGGAATGGCGAAGGCCGTACCCGCTTCGGCGATGCGGATATCGCAGCTTGCGGCGAGCCCAATGCCGCCGCCCATGCAGAAGCCGCGCATGGCGGCGAGCGTCGGCTTGGTGCAGCCTGCCAGCGCGGCAAAGGCATCTTCATTGGCCTGTTCATAGGCTCTGCCGCCGGCCGCCGTGGCGCGCAACGTCGAAAACTCGCTGATATCGGCGCCGGAGCAGAAGGCGGCGCGTCCGGTGCCGCGCAGCACGATAAGGCGGACATGTCTGTCGGCGTCGAGCTTTTCCACCAGAAGCGGCAGGGCCTTCCACATGGCAAGATCGAAGGCATTGCGCCGCGCCTCGTTGTTGATCTCTATAGTGCCGATGCCGTCGGCGATACTCGTCTGGAGCTTTTCGGACACGGCGACTCCTTTGGTTGCAGGTCTGAGTATAGCCAGCCCGTGCCTTCTGCCCAGCCTCCTTCAGTTTGATCTTTTGACCTATCTGGCACAACTGGCCCGGCTGACCTATCTATGCTAGGATCGAAAAAAACTCGGAGTGTTCCATGTCGCATCAGAGGGCGCCTGCCAGTTTCGGCGGCAAGGTCGTAGGATTGGGCAAGAATGACCCTGTTCTAGCACGTGTCCGGCAGGAAGCCGAGGACCTGATCAAGGCCGAGCCGGAGCTTGCCGGCTTCATCATGTCCACTGTGCTTAATCAGGACAGCCTTGAGGGGATTGTCATTCACCGCCTGTCGCAGCGCCTGTCGCATCAGGAGGTTCCGGCCGAGCTTATCCGGCAGGTCTACAATGAATTTGTAGCCAAGGATCGCTGGTTCGGCGAAGCCTTCCGCGCCGATCTGATGGCCGTCGTCGACCGCGATCCGGCCTGCAACCGTCTGATCGAGCCGATCCTCTATTTCAAGGGCTTTCATGCCATCCAGACGCACCGCCTTGCTCATGCGCTGCGTGCGGCCGGGCGGAAGGATTTTGCGCTTTACCTGCAGAGCCGCGCTTCTGAGGTGTTTCAGGTTGATATCAATCCGGCGGCGCAATTCGGCAAAGGGCTGTTTTTTGATCATGCCACCGGCATCGTCATCGGCGAGACCTGCGTGATCGAGGACGATGTCTCGCTGCTGCAGGGCGTTACTCTGGGCGGCACCGGCAAGGAAATCGGCGATCGTCATCCGAAGATCCGCCGCGGCGTGCTCATTGGCGCAGGCGCCAAGGTGCTGGGCAATATCGAAATCGGGCGCTGCGCCCGCGTCGCCTCCGGATCGGTCGTGCTGGCCAATGTGCCGCATAATACCACGGTGGCGGGCGTGCCGGCGCGTGTTGTCGGCGCAGCCGGATGTGCCGAGCCTGCGCGGACCATGGATCAGTTGTTGGCAGAAAAGCTTGAGCCTTAAATCGCTCTCGCCAAGCGCTGGCACACGCGCTAAAACCTCGGCAAATCACTGAGGAGATGAACGCGTGAAAAAGCACGAAATTCCCAAGCTGCAGAAGTTCCTGCGCAAAAGCTTTGGCCACCCCGGGCTGGTTGTCATCCCGGACCCCAAAAATGCCGAGGCGGCTGGCGTATTCATCGGCGAACGGCGTCTGGGTACGATCGTCGTCGATGATGAGGATGGCGACCGGTCCTTCTCGATGGATATGAAAATTCCCGTGGATCGCGCGGCGCTTCAGTCCTATCTGCGGCTGCTGTTTGAGAATGACGCGCTCAAGATCATGGCGCGCGGCAAGAAGGTTGATTCCGTCGAACTGAACAATGGCGACGAATTTCTCGGCATCATTTCCGCCGACGATCCGAAGCTGAAGAGCTTCACGTTTCAGATGGCCATTCTCGATCTTGACCTTGAAGAAATCTGAGGATTTTCATGCCCATCTACGCTCTTGACGGCATTGCGCCGCAACTGCCCGCCGATGCCTCGCACTGGGTTGCGCCCGACGCCAATCTCATTGGCAATGTGGCGCTGGGCGAGGAGGCGAGCGTGTGGTTCGGAGCCACCTTGCGCGGCGATAATGAAAAGATCAGCGTCGGCGCGCGCAGCAATATTCAGGAAGGCTGCATTCTGCACACGGATATGGGCTTTCCGCTGACCATCGGTGCCGATTGCACCATCGGCCATGGCGTGATTCTGCATGGCTGCACATTGGGTGAAGGTGTCCTCATCGGCATGGGCGCTGTGGTGCTCAACGGCGCCAGAATTGGCGACGGCTGTCTTGTCGGCGCCCATGCGCTGGTGACAGAGGGCAAGGAATTCCCGCCGAACTCGCTCATTGTCGGCTCGCCGGCAAAGGCCGTGCGCCAGCTGGATGCCAGCGCCGTCGCGCGGCTGAAGGCCTCTGCGGCGCATTATGTCGCGAATGCGAAGCGGCACAAACACGGCCTGCGGCAGGTGGGGTAATCAGCGGCGGAAAGCGAGAGGGCTGGGCTGTCAGTTGTTGGAAGCGCTGGCCTGCGTTCCGACAACATCGCCTTCGGACAGCCAGATATTCGGATTTTCCTGCGACTGGCGCTTGATGAACGTATAGCCGGTATCATTCCAGGCGCGCATATCCTCAACCAGATTGTCGAGAATGAAGTCGCCCTTGCTGGTTTTGACGGTGAGCACGGCATGGCCATTGCCTTGCAGGTCGCGCACCACCGTCATCAGCAACGCCTGACGCGGAAATCCCTCGTCCATCAGCAACTTGCGCTTGTAGAGCGCATAGATCTTGCAGTCGCCCTTGCCGTCCGTCGGGTAATCCCAGTGGTCGAGCAATGTGCCCCAATGTTCGAGGTTGCTGACCGGCTGGATATAGGCATTGACCTGCGCATTGATGCGGATCAGTTCGTTGAGTGCGGCGCTGGTGAGGTTGATATCGAGGGCGGGCAGGGGCTCAACCGCGCATTCCTCCGGGCGGCGGTGACAGAAATCCACCCAGCCATAAGGAACGGAGGTTGGCTCGCCAACCGGCGCATAGGTGCTCCTGAAGGTTTTTGCTTCGGCAAGACCTGCCATCTGCGCCAGACCCAGAACCATCAGACTAATTGTGAGCACCTTGGAAAACATGTCGATCCCCGTTTGCTTTCAGGGATCACCTTGCCAGAGATGATTTTCTGCTCTTTCAAGCAAAAAACTCAAATTTTACATGATCTTATAAAGAGCTTTTCATGTTTTGTAAGGCATAACGGGGTGTTAAAATTAATCTTTCGCAGCTTGATGATTTCTCTTAAATTCCTGATTATATTGTGCTTTTTCATTGGCTCGGATTTTACTCAAATTTTCGATTCATTTTAGCGAAACACTTTGTTCACCGTAACCGGGCGCCTCATGGTTAATTTTGGCGGCCCGGACCAAAAAAATCTGAAATTTTTCGCGTCGTAGGCTTTCCGGATGGGAGATTCCGGTCCGGGTTCAGCGTCCGCCTTCATAGACGCGTAAGTGCTTCCATACGCGCGGCCGCGGCATATGAGGGGCAAGCGGCAGGTGTCGCCGTTCAAAAAACGGCAGTCTTTCGCGTGGGGTTTGCAGGGCGCGTTGGGTAAAAACCGGAATCTGCGCCGGGGTAATGAAGCGATGGCTGACAAGCCTTGGTGCGGAGAGAACGGTTTCGCCGGGCGATGGCGGTTGGTGCATCGGCGAGAGGCAGCCAAGCAGGCGCGAATGGGTGCGCCCGTTATGGCGCAGCGGCAAAATCAATAATTCCAGACCGACAATCTGTCCGCCGAACTGAGCCTCCGCTCCCGCCGTCAGCGGCTTCATCTCGTCACAGACGCTATGAAGCAGATCCGAAATTCGGGCTCTATCGTCGGCGTGCCAGAGGTCGGCAAAAGCTGACTGGCGTAAATCCCGGTCGAACAGAGCGTTGGTGCGCGTCCCCGACAGGCGGAACATAAAGTTCTGATCGTCATCGGCCTCTAGAATAAACGTATCGGCCAGCAGCGAGCGAATGACATCGGGGTCGATGTCGCGCCGTTCTGGCGCCGAGCGCTTGGCGCGCAGCACATTCCAGTAGGCGAACAGTTCCTTGGTGATCGAATGTCTCATTTTGGGAATCCTGCCTCTCTTGTCCGGGTCGGTTGTGCGAATCTGAGACAATTCGTCCCGTATTCGCCGTATGGACAGGCAAGATGCAGATGCGATGCCGGTTTGCCGACCGCAGCTTGGTTAATGAAGAGTAAAGCGCATTAACCTTAATTGTATTTGCGGATTGAGTCTTTGCCGCAAATGGCGGACAGTTCAGGGGCTCCAGTATCTGAACAGGCCACCGATCTCCAGCGGCGGCAGGTGAGAGTAGAACAACATTCCGGCGTGCGACGGATCCAGCGTTGTCATGTCGAATTTTACCCGATAGTTTCAAAGAGGGTCGTCACTGGCCCTCTTTTTTTTGGAGAAAAATTTGTCCGAGATTCGCCGTTCTCAACCGGCTTTCAACATTCCCACGGTTGTTGTGGTGCTGATCGCCCTGTGCATAGGCATTTTTTTGCTTCAGGATCAGCTGGGCGATCAGGTCAATATGGATATGATCCGCCTGTTCGGCTTCATCCCCGCACGCTTGACGGGTTGGTTTGATCCGAATGCGCTGGCGACATTGATGCAGGACCTCTCCTCGGCACAGAACACACGCGATGCTGCTCTGGCCGGCTTTTTTCTGGGGGATGGGGCGCCGGAGCCCTGGACGGTGCTGAGCTATGCTTTTCTCCATGGAAGCTGGGCGCATGTGCTGCTCAACAGCCTCTGGCTGATGTCCTTTGGCGCGGCGGTTGCGCGCCGGTTTGGCACTGTGCCTTTCCTGGTCTTTTTCTGCGTGACGGCAATAGCCGGGGCGGGGGCGCATTTCATGGTTCATCCGCTTTCGGCCGAGCCGGTCATCGGTGCATCGGCGGCGGTTTCGGGCTGCATGGGGGCGGCGCTGCGCTTTGCTTTCGCGCCGGGTGCGCCGCTTGGCGGGGCATCAGGCGTCTATTTTCTCACCCGCAATGCGCCTTACAGGCTGCCGGCACCGCTGCTGCGCGCCGTTCTTTCGGATTCGCGGGCGATGACGTTCCTGCTTGTCTGGTTTGGCGTCAATCTTGTCTTCGGCGTGGGTTCAACGTCGTTCGGGTTATCGGATGCGCCCATCGCCTGGGAAGCGCATATCGGCGGATTTCTGGCTGGGTTCGTGCTGTTTCCGCTGTTCGACCGCTTCCGGACATAAAAGGAGCCTTGCGGGAAAATTCAATTCAGCGCATCCTGTCTGTCCTTCCTGCTTGGTCGGCAGAAACCAGGGGAAGGCAGGAAACATCAGGAGGTCGACATGACTGTTGCCCGTATTTTGGCGGTCAAGGGCCGTCTGGTCACAACCGTGCTCCCCCAGACGATTTTGGCGGACGCCGTGAACCTTCTCTCCGAAAAGAAGATCGGCGCGCTTGTTGTGGCCGGTGTGAACGGCGAGGTTTTGGGAATCCTCTCCGAGCGCGATATTGTCAAGGCGCTCGCGCGCGTCGGCGCTGTATGCCTGCGCGATCCTGTTTCCGCACATATGACGACCAAGGTCATCACGGCAACGGAAGAGACCAGCGTCAACAGCGTCATGGAAGAGATGACCTCAGGGCGCTTCCGTCATGTTCCGATCATTAAAAATGGCCGCCTCAATGGGCTTATTTCCATCGGCGACGTGGTCAAATACCGCCTTGAGGAGATCGAGAGCGAGCGTCAGGCCCTGCGCGAATATATCGCCTCAGCGTGAGGGCGGCGGGGCCGGGGTATCCAGAATGAGCTTTGGCCCGTTTTCACTCATCTCGATGCGGCGGTAGAAGCAGGATTTGCGGCCCGTGTGGCAGGCTTTGCCGTCGCCGCCCACGCGTACCCGCGCGATCAGCGCGTCCTGATCGCAATCTGTGCGCAATTCCATGAGCGTCTGCACCTGGCCAGATGTATCGCCCTTGCGCCAGAGTGTCTGGCGCGAGCGTGACCAATAATGCACGATGCCGGTTTCCAGCGTCTTGCTCAGCGCCTCGGCATTCATATGCGCCAGCATGAGAATTTCGCCTGTGGCGTGCTCTACCGTCACGCAGGTGATCAGCCCGTCGGCGTCAAATTTGGGGGTGAAAGCCGCGCCCTCTTCAAGGGCTTGCTTTGTCGAGGGTGGGGCAAATGGCGTTGAACTGGTCCACATGTGCGGGTTATGCACTTTTTTTGTACCAAGGCCAAACTGAAATTTGCGCTCATCCTTTGCTCAGCCCGGCCTTTCCCTGAGGCCGTCATGGCCGGATTTGATCCGGCCATCCACGTGGATACGCGGGTCGAGCCCGCGCATGATGCCAAGACAATTAGAATGCAGAAAGGCGGTCAGAATTACTGTCCAGCGCGGCACATTTTATGTGCAACGGCCATTCTGTAGCCGGCAATAATAAAATGCTTACCGTCCGCCCATGCGCAGCATGGTCATGAAGCGCACCTGCTCAGCCGGTGTCTCCTGAAAAATGCCGGTGAAGCCGCTGGTGAGCGTGACTGCGCCCTGCTTTTGCACGCCGCGCATCGACATGCACATGTGTTCAGCCTCAATCAGCACGGCGATGCCGCGCGGTTTGAGCGCCTCGTCGATGGCATTGACGATCTGGCTTGTCATGGTTTCCTGTGTCTGCAGGCGGCGGGCAAAAATCTCGACCACACGTGCCAGCTTGGACAGGCCGACTACGCCATTCGATGGAAAATAGGCGATATGCGCCTTGCCGACGAAGGGCACCATGTGGTGCTCGCAATGGGAGGAGAAAGGAATATCCTTCACCAGCACCATGTCGTTGTAATCGCCGACATCATGGAACACTTTTTTCAGTACCTCGGCAGCATCATCCTGATATCCGCCGAAGAACTCACCGAATGCCTTGGTCACGCGGCGCGGGGTATCCAGCAATCCTTCCCGCTGCGGGTCATCGCCGGCCCAGCGGATCAATGTGCGCACCGCCGCTTCCGCTTCTTCGCGGCTGGGTCGTTGGACGGGCTTGAGGCTCTCTTTATTTATGAAGGACTTGACCACGGCATCCATGTGGAGCCTCCCTTTCATCTTCATTCAACTGAGATCATTTACGCAGGATGAAACTAACTGGATCAGTTTCATTCTTCTTGACACGATACGACCCCTCGTCATCTGCCGAATGCAGGATTATATAGCAAAAGGAAAGTGTTTTTTCAGAGGATCGTCATGCTCAATGAAATTTATTCGCGCACCATCCTTGAGCTGGCGGCCAATATTCCGAGGCTTGGCCGGTTGCCCGATGCTGAAGGGACGGCGACAGGCCATTCCAAATTATGCGGCTCCACCGTTACGGTGGATGTGAAGATGCAGGGCGACGTCGTCTCGGATTTTGCGCATGAGGTGCGCGCCTGCGCGCTGGGGCAGGCTTCATCGTCTTTCATGGCACGGCATGTCATTGGAAGTTCGCTTGACGAATTGCGGCAGGTGCGTGACCAGATGCGCGCCATGCTGAAGGAGAACGGCCCGCCGCCCACCGGAAAATGGGCGGAATTACAGGCTTTCGAGCCTGTGCGCGATTTCAAGGCCCGCCACGCCTCGACATTGCTCACCTTCGATGCCGTTGTGGAGGCTGCGGAAAAAGCCATGGCCAAACAGACGGCGGCAGCGTGAATCGCGGCTCTCCCGGGCGCCTTGCCGCCCATTGGCTTATCCGGGCCTATCAGCTGACCCTGTCGGGTCTGATCGGCCGGCAATGCCGGCATCTGCCCACCTGCTCTGACTATACCGACGAGGCCATCCGCCGTCATGGGCTGTGGGCGGGCGGCTGGATGGGGTTTGCCCGTATCTGCCGCTGCAACCCCTGGGGAACGGCGGGCTATGATCCCGTGCCGCAGAATCTGCCCGAAGGCGCGCATTGGTATCGCCCGCTGGCCTATGGCAAATGGCGTGGTCCGCTGGTCTGCGATCAGGTGGAGCCAGACTGACCGCGCGTCACGCCAGGCTGCGCCAAAGCCATTCTACCAACGCTATTGTGCCATGGATTCCAGCGCCAGCGCATAGATGCTGTATCTGGCGGAAGCAGGAAGGGCAGCCAGAGCGGCATAATAAAGGCCGCCGATCACACAAACACGGGCGGGTTCCATCGGCTTTTCCGGCATCTGGCCGTCAAGAAGGGCGGAAATTTCCGCCTTGCTTAGCCCCGCCTGTGTCAGACGCTGCTCCAGCTGCGCAAATTCGGCGTCGCCGGGCGGCTGCCGGTCCATTTTGCTTTTTTCGCCGTCGATGATGGCATCGAGACCGGCATTGGCCATTTCACCGATTATGGCGCGGTTGGCGCGGGCAAAATCGGCGAAGGCAGGCGCATCGCCGCCAAAAAGGAAGTGGTCGCACAGGCGGGGCTCCTGCTGGCCAAGCAGATTCATCACCCGCGCCTGAACCCCGAAAATGCGGTCAATGGCCGAAGGAGCCGCTTTTGCCGCCATCATGCCGCGCGATTTGCGCAATATATCCACCGCGTCCAGCAAAACTGTTTCGGACGATACGGCGCCATTGACGAAAATCTGACTTTCCTTCGAATAGAATCTCTCAAAATCAATCGGATAATTCGCCTTGAAATTGGCATAGAAGGCGGAAAACTCCGGCGTGCTCCTGATGATTTCGTCGAGCTTGCCCGATGCCTGCATCATGACATTGGCCGGCGGCGTGGGCGCAGGCGGCTCCGGCTTTTCCATGACGACAGGTGCGGGCCGGGGCGGAGGGCTGGCCCGCTCTGCCAGAAACCGCGCTCCGAAAAAGGCAGCAACGCCTGCGCCGATAATGCCAATGATGATAAGTATCAGTCGCACGCGGGAAAATTCCTGATGATATGAGGGCTATGGCTTGCGATCATGGCTTTTGCGCGGCCCTCAAAGCAAGGATAGGCTTGAAATTTCCCCCGGCAGCCTTCATACACGCCAGCGCGCACGTCTTCAAACATTTATGCGCAGCTTATCAACATGCTTACGCTGATTGGTTTTAGCGAGTGAGCCAGGAGGATATTATGATTCACGTTACTTTTCCGGATGGCAACAAGCGCGCCTACGAGCCCGGAATTACCGGCATCGAAATTGCCAGAAGCATTTCGCCCTCGCTGGCCAAGCGCACCGTGGCCATGACGCTGGACGGTGCGCTGAGCGATCTGGCCGATCCTGTCGATCGCGACACCAAAATCGAATTTCTCAACCGCGAAGACCCGCGCGCGCTGGAACTCATCCGGCATGATTGCGCCCATGTTCTCGCGGAAGCCGTGCAGAGCCTCTATCCCGGTACGCAGGTCACCATCGGCCCGGTGATCGAAAATGGCTTCTATTACGATTTCTATCGCGCTACGCCGTTCACGCCGGATGAATTTCCGGCCATCGAAAAGAAGATGCGCGAGATTATCGCCCGCGATGCTGCCTTCACCAAGGAGGAATGGAGCCGCGACGATGCCAAGAACTATTTCGAGAAGAAGGGCGAGGCCTTCAAGGTGGAGCTGGTGGACGCCATTCCGGCCGACCAATCCCTGAAAATCTACAAACAGGGCGAGTGGCTCGACCTCTGCCGCGGCCCGCACATGACCTCTGTCGGCAAGATCGGTTCAGCCTTCAAGCTGATGAAGGTGGCGGGCGCCTATTGGCGCGGCGACTCGACCAAACCGATGCTCTCGCGCATTTATGCCACCGCTTTTGCTCGGCAGGAGGAGCTCGACGCCTATCTGCTGCGCCTCGAAGAGGCGGAAAAACGCGACCATCGCAAGCTGGCCCGCGAAATGGATCTTTTCCATTTTCAGGAGGAAGGGCCGGGCACCGTTTTCTGGCACCCCAAGGGCTGGACTTTGTTCCAGACGCTGATCGCCTATATGCGCCGCCGCCTTGCCGCCGACTATCAAGAAGTGAATGCGCCGCAGGTGCTGGACAAGGGCCTGTGGGAGACTTCGGGCCATTGGGGCTGGTACAAGGAAAACATGTTCATGGCGCGCCCGGCCGGCGACGATGCCGATGCCGAGGACGAGCGTATCTATGCTCTCAAGCCGATGAACTGCCCCGGCCATGTGCAGATATTCAAGCATGGCTTGCGCTCTTATCGCGAACTGCCGGTGCGCTTCGCGGAATTTGGCATGGTGCATCGCTATGAGCCCTCGGGAGCGCTGCATGGCGTGATGCGCGTGCGTGCCTTCACGCAGGATGATGCCCATATTTTCTGTCTCGAAAGCCAGCTTGCCGAGGAATGCCTCAAGATCAACGATCTGATTCTCTCGGTCTACAAGGATTTCGGCTTTGACAAGATCGTGGTCAAGCTCTCGACCCGCCCTGAAAAGCGCGTCGGCACCGATGCCATGTGGGATCATGCCGAAGACGTCATGATGAAGGTGCTCGAGGAGATCAAGACCCGCAACGGCGACATAGTGTCTATCGAACTGAACCCCGGCGAGGGTGCGTTTTATGGGCCGAAGTTCGAATATGTGCTGCGCGACGCCATCGGTCGGGACTGGCAATGCGGCACGACGCAGGTCGATTTCAACCTGCCAGAGCGGTTTGGCGCGTTCTATATCGACGCCAACAGCACCAAGCAGACGCCCGTGATGGTGCACCGCGCCATCTGCGGCTCTATGGAGCGTTTCACCGGCATTCTTATCGAACATTATGCCGGGCATTTCCCGCTCTGGCTGGCGCCGGTGCAGATTGTCGTGGCCACAATCACGCAGGATGCAGACGATTATGCTTTGGAGGTGGTCTCGCTTCTGCGCAAGGCCGGGCTGAAGGTTGAGGCGGACCTGCGCAACGAGAAGGTCGGCTATAAGGTACGCGAGCATTCTCTGGCCAAGATTCCGGCCATGGTGGTGCTGGGCAAGAAGGAGGCGCAGGAGCGCACGGTGTCTATCCGCCGGCTTGGTTCGCAGGCACAGGTCAACATGACGCTGGATGAGGCGCTGACTGCCTTCAGGCAGGAAGCAACGCCGCCTGATCTGCGGCGCTGAGGGTTTCCGCCCCGGAGTGCGCTCCCTTGCCATGTCATACGCGGGCCAAGCCCGCGTATGAGGTGGATGGCCGGAACAAGCCCGGTCATGACGGGAGGGTTCGCGGCGAAAGCGTGCTGCGAGGCGAGGAATTGCCTCACCCTCTTTCAAAAGCAGAGGGCAAACACATGACAGCGACAGAAACCAGCTAGGCTCTATTCGTCATCCTCGTCGAATGTCGAAAGATAATCTTCCAGCTGATCGAAACTGCCGCCCCAGCCCATGCTCATACTGTCCATGCCGGCGACGAAAGCGGCGCTTTCGTCCGGTGTTGGATTGATCGGCGTCCATTCTAGAGACACAAGCGTTCCATCCGGCACGGGCTTGAACGTGACTGTCGTCTGCAATTTCAAAGGCCAGTTGGCCTGCCAGGGATTGCGGGCAACATGGCCTTTTTCATCGGCGAAGGAATGTTCCCAGACGAGCCGGTCTTCTGAAATATCGCGATAAACGAATTTGCCCCAATGTTTGGGCATGCCGTCCATTTCCATGCTGAACAAAGCGCTGCCGCCGACCTGGAGGTCATGGGCCAGCATGGTGGCGCGGCCGCCTTTCGGACCCAGCCAGGCGGCGATGCGGTTGGGCTGGGTCCAGCATTCCCAGACAAGGGCAGGCGGCGCCCTGAATGTGCGGCTGATACGAAAGCTTTCCTGCGTGCTCATGGTAACCTCATGATCCGACGATGATGTCGAATCCTTCATAAATTGCCGCACAAAGCAAGAGAGCGCCGGTGAGGGCGCTCTCTGATTGATTGTATCTGATGTCAGAGAATGGGCTCTGGTTCGTGCAGATGCGGTGCCTTATGCAGCTTCGGATCGTCCTCGAAATCATGTGGCACGGTTTCATCCTTGCCGGTATTCGGCAGTATGAAAGACAGGGCCACCGATACGAGCGTATTCACTATAACCGAGAAGAAGCCGATATAGACCGAGAATCCGAGCGGTGTCGGCCAGACAGGAATCCACTTCGGCGGCGCATAAGCCAGGAAGAACCCAAGCGCCATACCGGCTATCCAGCCGATAAGCAGGGGGGTGCCGTGGATGCGGCGGGTATAAAGGCCGAAAACCATCGCAGGGAAGATCTGAATCATCGCCACGCCCCCAAGCAACTGGAAGTCAATTGCATATTGGGTTGGCATGAAGAAAATGAATGCAAGCGCCCCCACCTTGACGACGAGCGAGATGAACTTGGCAATGCCCGATTCCTGCTCCGCGCTCATGTTGCTGTTGACGAAAGGCCGCCAGACATTGCGCGTGAATGTATTGGCTGCGCCAATCGACATCACGGCTGCGGGAACAAGCGCTCCGATGGCGATGGCGGCGAAGGAGAAGCCAACAAACCAGTTCGGGAACATTTTAAGGAACAGCTGCGGTACGACATCGCCCGGATTGCTCACCTTGATGCCGGCGGCATGAGCCATGATGCCGAGAAGAGCGATCAGGCCAAGCACCAGCGAGTAGGCCGGCAGCGTCATTGCATTGCGCCGTATCGCATGGGCCGACGAGGCCGAAAGCACGCCGGTCAGCGAATGCGGATACATGAACAGCGCCATAGCCGAGCCGATCGCCAGCGTGATGAACGGCATGATCTGCGCCTGCGTCAGAGTGATGCCCGCCGCAAGTTTGGTTGGAGGTGTTGCCGCTGCCGCTGCAGCAACCTTGGCAGCATAGACCTTATCGGCTGCATCGAAAATGGCGCCAAATCCGCCCAGTTGATAAGGAATGATGATGACCGCCGCCACGACGAAGACATAGATCATGATGTCCTTGACAAAGGCGATCATGGCCGGTGCGCGCAGGCCGCTCTTATAGGTGTAAAGCGCCAGGATAACAAAGGCGATGGTCAGCGGAATGTGGGATTCCCAACCCTCTCCCTGGAAGCCGAGAGCCTGGATGACTTTTTCCATACCCACCAATTGCAGAGCGATATAGGGCATCGTGGCCAGAAGACCGGTGACGGCAATCGCCAGTTCCAGCCCTTTGTTGCCATAGCGCCCATAGACGAAGTCGCCGGCTGTGACATAGCCCTTGCGCGCCGATACATTCCACAGCCGCGGCATGATAAGGAAGATCAGCGGATATACGATAACCGTATATGGCACAGCGAAAAAGCCATAAGCGCCAATGGCATAAACCAGTGCTGGCACGGCAATGACCGTGTAAGCGGTGTAGAGGTCCCCGCCGAGCAGGAACCATGTGATCCATGACCCGAACTGGCGGCCGCCGAGGCCCCATTCGTTGATCTGGGTCAGGTCACCGGCCTTCCAGCTGGAGGCAATAAAGCCCAGGACGGTGACAAATGCAAAGAAGCCAACGAAAATGATCGTTGCTGTCCAATTGAGATGGTCAATCACTTCGAGGCTCCGGTCTTGCTCGCGGCATATATGAAGGCGACTGAAAATGGCACAAGCAGAAGATTGTACCAATAAAAGAACGGAAATCCGAACAGGCGAGGGTCCACGCTATTGTAAATCGGCGTGGCCAGTGCTGCGATGCACGGAATGATCAGTAGAATATATTTCACGAGTCCCTCCATATTCGTGGATTAAATCGGCTTTTTCTGTCTTTTTAAACCTTAGATATGCCGATTCACTACACTAGGTTCCATGATAAAGGCAAGCAAAGTCCGCTGGTTGTGGCTTTTGCTCCTTCTTTCTGACCGAATGATCCATATCGCTTTTTCACGGCGTTTTAAATCATGTCGGGTCACGGGCGTTGTATTCGCCGTTAATTATAATTGCAATCTCAATAATACATTACGTAAATTAAGTAAATACCGTATAGATTTATGCTGTAATCGTTGATAATAATTATTTGTTAAGCTTTTACAACATTGAGGGTGCCATGTTAAGCTGGATGAATAGGCGAAACTTTTCTGACAAATCTCGTCCGCGTTATCTTGTTTCTGGCAACTCGTCCGAGAATGTGCCGGTCAGTGCAGCTTCTGCGATGCATGCAACCGTCGCTGAAGACGTGAATGTGGCAATCCGTGCTTTGGGCGGGCACCATGAGGGGTTGCGCGCGCGCTGCGAGACAGTCGTTTCAACTCTGGGCATGTTTCGCTCGGCCTCCAATGAAATTGAAGAGCTTTTTCGTGAATTCGGCATGATCGCCTCGGGCCTTCAGGAAAAAAGCAAGGCGCTTCAGGACGTCTCGCACATGCTTGCGAAGGAAACGGAACAGCATAAGACGGCGCGCGAGGAAATTGCGGCGCTCACACATGCGCGTTCTGTCCTCGAAAATGAGGTGAATGCGATATATTCAGCAAAGTCCACGCTGGAAAAGCGCTACGCGGCGATTGAGACACAATTGCGCGCGACGCAGAGCGAATCGAAAGAGACGATGGCCCGCCTGCGCGATTGCGAGCAGGAGCTTTCCTCGCGCAAATCGGAGATTGCCAGCGCGGAGCAGGAAATTCAGCGGCTGTCGCAACGGATCAAGGTGCTGGACAAATCCTATACGGAGGCCAGCGAGGATCGGCGCATCGCACGCGAAAAACTCCTGTTCGAGACGGAAGAGCGGTTGAAGATCTCGAAAGCCAATGAAGATCTGAATGTCGCCCTGACTCAGACGCGCCGCAATTTTCTTGAGGCGCAGGGCGAGGCCGAGCAGTCCCGGGCACGAATCGTTGAGATCGAAAGCCATCTGCACCGCGCCAATAGTGAAATAGGCAAATTGCAGGATAATCTGCGTACGGTTGAAGGCGCGCGCGATACCGACCTTGCCGCCGCCAATTTGAAAATCGAGGGTATGAATTCAAGGCTCAAGCTCACGGAACATCTGCTCGAGCAGGCCAGGGATGAAGCGCGCCGCATGTTGGACGAGCGTCTCGCCTTTGACGAAACCGTCCGGCGCTACAAGGCCGCCGAGACTGCGATGGTGGAATTGCGCAATGAGCACAAGAAGGCGCTGGCGAAAGTGCTCGAACTTGAACAATCGCGCAGCACGCTCATTGACAGGGCCGACGAATTGCTGGCGCAGGTGCAGGAAAAGCAGTCGCTCAACGAGCAGGCAGCAGAGCGCATCCGTCTGCTGCAGGAACGCACCAGCCAGATCGAGGAGATCCACGGCCGCGAGATCGAAAAGATGAGCGAGCAGATCAAGAAACTGGCCGATGATCTGGCTGCGGAGCGTAACAGCAAGGCCTTTATCGAAGGTGCATTGCAGACTGCCCGCAAGGATCGCTCGCAGTTGCAGAGCAAGATCATCCAGCTCAAAAAGAGCGATACGCAAAAGACCTCGGTTATCGTCGATGAAGTTGTCGACGACGAGGCCCGGGATAATGAGATGTTGAATTTCGCCCTCAAAAGCAGCGAGGAGAACATCAAGAACCTGCGGCAATCCTGATCCGGCCGCGCCGCACTGTCGCCTCAGAAAATCGCCGCCCTCAGGGCGGCGTTTTTATTCAGGCGACCACTGCCGCGAAGGTCCGGCCGGGCTGGTGCGATCAAAGCCCGATCAGGACGCCAGCGACCGAATATCAGAAAGCCTTGAATGTTATGATGGTGCGGGTATCGACGATGCCGGGAATGACCTGAACGTGCTTGCCGACGAAATGGCCGATATCTTCTTCCTTCGGCACATAGAATTTCGCCAATATGTCGAATTGCCCGGCAATGGAATATATTTCCGAGGCGATCTCCGCTTCCGCCAGAGCATTGGCGACTTCATAGGTGCGGCCGAGCGCGCATTTGATCTCGACAAAGAAGGTTTGCATCGCTCACTCCTGTTTGGTCAGAACTTCAATATCGCGATCATAATTGGTTTGCACCTGAAATTCCGCCTGATAGGTCTTGGAATTGTGTCTGGCAATGGCAATGTAATCGCCCTCAGCCAGAACAAGTGACGGGAAGGCGCCCACCAGTTCGCGAATGGTGTCGCCGCCGGGGGTGAGTACCGTAAAGTTGGTATTGGCGAGGGCTTCGCCGCCGGGCTTGTTCACAAGCTTGAGGGTGATGGTGGCGGCATGGTGATGCAGCGTGGCGTCCGTGATTTTGCCTGCCGTGACGGAAAGATCGGCTTCGACAACGGAATTGGTTGTGAGCGGCGTGCCGGGAGTGGCGTCAAGCGCCCCGACGCCGACTGTGTCGAGATACACCGATTTGACGTGATAGCGCCCTTCCGGCAGCGGAATCAATTCGCCAGGTTTTGCGTCCGGGACGATGAGCTTGCCCTCCGCATTGTTTCGCTCGGGCACATAAATTGACATGGATACCCGGTTTGCGGGCAGTTTGTTGCTGCCAAGCACCGGCGTGATCATCATGGCCCCGGCGTTTATGCTGATCCGCTGATTGACGGGGCTGCTGTCGATGGTGACGATTTTGCTGGCCTCCGCGAGGCCGAAGGCCACATGTACGGTATAGGTGCCGCCGGGCAGCGAAAAGGACGGGGCGGGATCGGTGGATTCCGTAACGAGATCGACGGAATTGTCGTTATCCAGCTGGCCCCTGAAAATCCGCCAGTGCAGATTTGAGCTGATCGGCGTCGGATTGTTTCCAAGCGTTGCGCTGAGGATCAGATTGGGCGTGGACTGGGCCAAAGCTGTCTGAAGGCCGGCAAAGACACCCAGCAGCACCGCAAGGGCGGCGCAGATCGATGTTGCGAGGCGGGTTGTTCGAGTTTGCTTCATGATCTGATTGAACCGATCTTTGCCGTCACGTCAAATGCGCGTGCTGTTTCAGCAGCGCGCGTAACGCCGCGACAAGATTTTTGACGGAGAGGGGGCGGTAGTCGAAGCGCACAATATGATGGCCGGCAGCAATCTCGACACCGCGAAACAGGACATTGGTTCGCAGCAAAGGCATGGGTTCATTGTCGACGCTAACCTCCCATCCGGGATAGTAGATATCGTGCAGAACAAGTATGCCAGCCTTATCCGTGTCAACAACGAGCGTAACCGAATTGGCGTGATAGGCGCTGATACGAACATTGGTATTGGCGGCGGAAGCTGTTGCGGCGGCGGTGTAGTGGCTGTGCAAAAGGTTTATGTCGCTCTTGTCGATGAGTGCGGTGCGGCTGACGTCGAAATCCGGCAGGGCCTCGCCATCGGCGATAGCCTCGCTGTCGATTGGCAGCGACTCGGTGGCAAGATAAGCGCGTGGGCAGGGCGGCCGCAGCCTATAAATATACATGCCCTTGGTGCTGTACATCAGGGTTGCAACCGGGCGCGGCACATGGCGCGGCAGCTTCGGAAGGGGCTCGCCGAGAACAAGATACTCGAGGCCGAGAAGGCGGGCGAGCTTTGACTGGTAGCCGCGGAAATTTTCCGGAAAATGACGCAGGGAAATATCCCCCGCATTGTCGCCGGGGCCGACCGCACGCTCATAATCGGCGATGCGCAGCGGATTATAGCCGACAGTGTCCTCAAGACCAAACACCATAGAGGCGTTCATCCAGGCTCCCGAAAGACCGATGATCTCGACCCGGGGGAATTCGCCCCTGTCATGCGCGGCATTGATGGCCGCCCGCAGCATGTCGAGTCCCTGCTGCTGGTCGGCGGGCAGCCGGTCATAGGGCGCGTAAAAATGCGCGGGCTCGGCGTCGACGGAGGAGGCTGCATTACGCATCAGCAATTCTGCGCCAGTGACACCTACAAGCACGAAAACCATCAGCCGCGCGTGGCGCGTGCCAAGCCCCCAGACAACAGTCGCCACAATAAAAATCATGACCGCCGAGCCGCGAATCAAAGCGTCGAGCGAAGATGCGAAATGATGCTGCGTGAAGGCAAAATCCAGAGCCAGCCCGATGATGGACACGACCAGAATAGCCGCGAGCGCGGGCCATGCCCTTGTCCAGAGCCCTTTGGGTGCGGGCGGGATCTGGTTTTTGGCGACAAGATTGGCAAAATAGCCTGCCATCAGGGCGAAACACATGTTCATGGCGAATGTGGCGTCAGCCGGTCGGCGATAGAGGGCAACGCCGGGAACATGATCGAATATCCATTCGAAGGCGGGAGTTTCTCGGCCCAGTGCGTAAAAAATCGTGCAAATGCAAATCCAGAGGATCAGCCGCAGGTCGCGATCGAAGATGTGCCGGCGGGCAAGGCCGATCCAGAGCAGCAGCAGCGTCGGAAAGGAGCCGATGAAGAGATAGTTGATCGCGCGGTCCGTCCAGTCCCCGTTGGGCATTGTCGCATAGCCTGGGCCCCAGTAATCGTAGTTCCAGTCAAGCGTGCCGAAGAAATTCGGAATGGCCAGCGTGAGAAAATTGACAACAGACAGCGAGCCTTCCGCCGCCACGCCATAGGCGAAAGAAGGGCGGTTGGATTGTGCCAGAAATTGCAATGTGAGCAGGCAGGGAATCGCAAGAAGCGCCAGACCGGCAAAACCCATCAGGAGAATGAGCCAGATGCGGCTGCGCAAAAAAGCGAGCGGACGCGCGGCTTGCGTGATCTCCCATGCCAGCGCCGCGATCAGCCACAGACAGAACAGAAACGCCACCTGATCGCGCCCCTGCGCCATCAGCGCCGCCAGAAGGCTGAAAGCCAAGCCCGCGCCATAGGATTTTTCGCGCAAGGCTCTGACCATGAAATACCAGCAGAATGGAAAGAAGCTGTAAGACAGGATCATGCCCGTGTGCTGCAACCGGGCCGAGGCCGATCCGCCAATCATGTAGATCATGGCCGCCAGAACGGCGCCGGGCGCCGCCCAGTTCCGCTGGCGGAACAGAGCCAGCGTCCCGAGACCGCCAAAGATAAGATGCGCCATGATCACGGCATCGAAAACCTGCATCGAAGCCTTCGGCGCCAATAGCGCAAAAAGCACCATTGTTGGCGAGAATACCAGCGATTGCGGGTCGGCGGCGGAGGGATGTCCGGCGAAATGATAGGGATTCCAGAACGGCAGTTCGCCGTTTGCGAGCTGCTCGCCAAGAAAACGGAACATCGGATAGAAGTGGTTTTTGGCGTCCCAGGGCACGACATCGCCATGCAACAGCCATATTGCATCGGCGGCTATGCCAAACAGTACGACAATTGTCGTGGACAGGATCACGCATTGTGTGCTCCAGCCCGGCAAAGGCGCTTGTTGATCTTGACGAGAGACCGGTCTCGGCGGCATGTGTTCAATCAGAATGAGTTGGAAAATGCGGCGCAGGCCGGTCTTCTCAAGAGATGACGGCAAAGGTTCTGGCCGAGAAAATGGTCAAGATCAAGGCACTTTCTGGTAAGACGCTGGCATATTGAGGTTAAATGCATTCATGAATGAGATTCTGGATCATCTCGGGCGGCGGCGCTCGGTCAAGCCGCTCGAGATGCGTGCGCCCGGACCCGATGCGGCTCAGCTCGAGAAAATTCTGACATTGGCGGCCCGGGTGCCCGATCATGGCAAGCTGGCGCCATGGCGCTTTATTGTCTTCCAGGGCGAGGGGCGCGCTCGCGCCGGAGCGGCGCTGGCGGAGGTTTATGCGCGCCAGCACCCGGAAGCGGACGCCGACCGGCTGGATGTGGAGAGACGCCGGTTCCTGCTGGCTCCCCTCGTCGTGGCGGTAGTTTCCACAGCCGCGCCGCATGTCAAGATTCCTGTCTGGGAACAACAGCTCGGCGCCGGTGCCGTGTGCATGAATCTGACCATCGCCGCGACGGCCATGGGCTTTCGCACGGCATGGCTGACCGACTGGGTGGCCTATGCGCCCGAAGCTTTGGCGGCGCTGGGCATTGGCGCGGACGAAAAGGTTGCCGGGTTCATCCATATCGGCTCGTCGGACGTAGAACCTGCGGATCGGGCGCGGCCAGACATGGCGCAGAAGATAAGTTATTTCTAACGGGAGTTTCCATGTTTTATGCCCAGAATGAGCGTGATCGCGACCTGCTGCCGCATGATCCGTTCAAGGCTATTGTTGCGCCGCGTCCGATCGGCTGGATCTCGTCCTGCTCGCAGAACGGCGACCTCAACCTCGCGCCTTATAGTTTTTTCAATGCATTTTCGGGTTCGCCGCCGCTGATCGGCTTTTCCAGCGAGGGGCGCAAGGATTCCGTGGCCTTTATCGAGGAAACCGGAGAATTCACCTGGAACATGGCGAGTTATGACCTGCGTCACGAAATGAACCTCTCCGGCGCAACCCTGCCGCGTGGCACGAGTGAATTCGACCATGCCGGGCTTGCCACGACGCCTTCGCGGCTGGTGCGGCCGCCGCGGGTCGCTAATACGCCGGCTGCGCTGGAATGCAGGCTGACCCAGATTATCCAGCTCAAGGATATCAATGGCGATGCGACCCATAATTTTCTGGTGATGGGGCAGGTGGTCGGGGTTTATATCGATGACCGCTTTATCGAAAACGGCCGCTTTGAAACCGCCAAGGCCGCGCCTATAGCCCGTTGCGGCTATTCGGATTATGCCGTGGCCAACGCCATGTTTTCGATCATAAGACCGAAATAAAGCGGAATAAATTCTTTTATTATTTGCTGTTATTTAAATTTAATACAATATAAACTATATTTTTGCAGATTCATGGGTGGTCTATTCTGAGTGATCCCCATGATGACGCATGAAATTCTTGTTGAACTGCGCGCGGCGTCTTCAGTAATGCGCGCGCAAGCAGCAGGAATGCTGGCGCGAACCTTGCTTCATGTTCGCGCTACGCCGGACGAACGTGCCGAACTGACGGTAATTTTGACTGCGTTGCTGGACGATGCTTCGCCGGAAGTGCGCCGCGCGCTGTCGTTTGCCTTTGCGGATGCACCGGATGCACCTCATCACATCGTGCGTAGCTTGGCCGCAGATCAGGGCGAAGTGTCTTGTTTCATTCTTGCGCGGTCTCCGGTTCTCGATGAAAGGGACCTGCTGTCGCTTGTGCCTCTGGCCGATAATCTGTCGCTGTGCGCCATCGCTTTGCGGCGCAATCTTGGCGAAGCGGTCAGCGCGGCCATTGCCGAACAGGGCGGTTATGACGCAGCGCAGGCCCTCGTGCGCAACACAAGCGCGCAGCTCAGCAGCCTGACGGTGCGCCGGCTGCTGATGCGCCACAACGACGGGGCACTGCGCGAGGCTCTGCTTGCGCGGCCTTCTTTTACGCCCTGCCTGCGATATGAGCTGGTTGCAGCCACCGCAGGGGCGCTCTCGGCACTGGTGCGCAGGCGCGGATGGATGCCGGAGCCGCGTATACAAAAGCTGTGCACCGAGGCGCGCGAATCGATCGCCGTGCAGGCGTCCCTGCATCAGGACGATAAGACTCTGATTGAATTTATTCAGTATCTGCGTGATCTGGCGGCGTTGAATTCGAGCATGTTGCTCCGGGCCATTCTCACCGGTTCGCTGGATTTTTTCCGCTGTGCACTTGCCGTGCTCGCCAACGAACGGCCGGAGCGCGTCGCGGTTCTGATGTCGGAGGCAGGGGGAGCCGGTTTTGCGGCGCTGATCCGGCGTTCTGGCCTGCCGCCATCGCTCAGCACGGCGTTTTGCTCCGCTTTGTCTTTCCGGCTGGCGCTGGGCTGCGACGTGCCGGACGCGCGGCAGGTTCACTCTCTTGCCGATCATGTGCTGCGCTCATGCGCGCGGGCCGATGCGCTGCCAGACGCATTGCTCAATCTGCTGCGTTCCCTGGCGACCGATGCTGCGCTACGGGCGGCGCGCCAGCGTTCGAATGATCTGATGGCGGAGAGTTTGCGTCAGGTCCATCTTGAAGCCATGAGCTATGCGGCTGTTGCGGCCGCACTGGAATCACCAACCGACATGACTGAGGTGGATGGTCTCTATATCGCCCGGAATGCCGAACTTCTTGTTGCGGCCTGACGGTGCCCCTGTTCAGTAGCCAAATTGCTCCGCCAGAATTCTCTCGTCGAGGGAATGTCCCGGGTCATGCAAAAGAATGAGATTGGTGTTGTGATCCATGACAATCTCAACCCGCGTGACGCCTTTCATTTCAAAGTGATCGGCTACGGCGGCCACCGGGCGCTTATCCGCCTCCAGAACATCGATCACCACTTTCACCCTGTCAGGCAACAGTGCGCCGCGCCAGCGGCGCGGACGGAAGGCGGAAATTGGCGTGAGCGCCATCAGCGGCGTATTGAGCGGCAGGATAGGCCCGTTCGCGCTCAGATTGTAGGCGGTTGACCCTGCGGGCGTCGACAGCAGCAGCCCGTCCGCCACGAGTTCACCCAATCGCTCTTTGCCATCGACGCTGATGCGCAGTTTGGCAGCCTGATAGGATTGGCGCAGCAGCGACACTTCATTGATTGCGCGTGCCGTGTGACGTGAGCCATTTGACAGAGTCGCCGCCATGATCAGCGGATGGATGATCGAGCTTTCAGCACGTTCCAGCCGCTCGCGCAGGTTTTCCGGATGGTATTCGTTCATGAGAAAGCCGACCGAGCCGCGATTGAGTCCGTAGATCGGCTTGGCCATGCCCATGAAGCGGTGCAGAACCTGAAGCATCAGCCCGTCGCCGCCCAGCGCCACTATGACATCGGCGTCCATCGGTTCGTGATTGCCGTAGAGCGCGATACATTCTTCCAGCGCGGCATCGGCCTCCGGTGTACCGGACGACAGGAACGCGATGGATTGAAATTTACCCTTCTTCCCCCCATTCAAGCTCATACTGATGTGTGCTCCCGTTCATTTTGCCATCAGCATAGTGCGCTTGGTTGAAATCGCAATTGAAAGTGCCATATGGCGAGATGAAATGGCGTGTCTGGCCTGCAATCGCTGCTGCGGAGCGGCGGACTGCCGCGAGGGGGTATCATCATGGACAAGATTGGCGCCGAGCAGATGGCGCGCCTGTTTACCGAGGGGCGGACGTTCAGTTATTTTTTGCCGCGCGCTGTGGAGGACACGACATTGCGCGACCTGCATGAACTGGTGAAATATGCGCCAACTTCGGCCAATTGCATGCCGATGCGCGTCGCCTTTGTTAAAAGTCCCGAGGCCAAGGCGCGGTTAAGGCCACATCTCGCGCGCGGCAATGTCAACAAGACCATGGCGGCGCCTGTTACGGCCATACTGGCCTATGACATGGATTTTGCGTCCAATTTGCCGAAGCTTTATCCGCACGAGGACGCGCGCCCCTGGTTCGAGGGCACGGAGGATGAAGTTCGCGTCACGGCGCTGCGCAACGGCACGATTCAGGCCGGATTTTTTATTCTTGCAGCGCGCAGTCTTGGTCTCGATGCGGGGCCGATGTCAGGTTTCAGCGAGGCAGGGGTGAATGCGGAATTTTTTTCTGGAACGGCGATAAAGGCCAATTTTCTGGTCAATCTCGGCTATGGCGATGCTTCGCGCCTGCACCCGCGCCTGCCGCGCCTCAGCTTTGACGAGATGTGCAGCATCATATGAGGGAACCGGCAGCAGCGTAACTGGCGGTGTAGGATCTGTTAACCAGCAAAGTGCGCACCATTTCCATTTCACTTTGCAGCGTTCGCATGATTTCCGCGCCAAGCCGGATCAGCTCGCTGTCGTCGAGCCCCTGCCACGTGAGCAGAAGGTCGACAAGGCGGGTCGCGCCGATATTTCCCGAACAGCTTTGCAAGGCATGGCAGGCTGCGTTGAAGGCAGCAAGATCGCCTTCCGCTATGGCCAGCTTCATCGCTTTCGCCAGCGTGGCGCTTTCTTCGATGAATTGAGCGATGATCTCGGAGCAGAATTCCTCTCCGCCCAACCGGGCGAGATTGGCCAGAGGCGCCGGATCAAAATGGTCGGCTTTTCTGATTTGCGGCGCGGCCCCGGCTTTCTGTACGGCTGCTGGCGGCGCAACCGGATAGGAATGCGCGACCTGATTGATAATGGCGAGCAGGCGTTCGGTCTCGATGGGCTTGGTGCATACGGCTTTCATGCCCGCTTCGAGGCATTTGCGGCGCGTTTGTTCGGATGTGTCGGCCGTCAGCGCTATGATCGGCGTTTCACGCGCGTTGCCTGACGAAAGCTGATAGAAATTGGCCGCCTCGATGCCGGACAATTCAGGCATATTGACGTCAAGCAGCGCCACATCGAAGGTAGAACCCAGCAGCGCATCGAGCGCTTTTTCCCCATTGTCGACGGCAGTGACATCGTGGCCGGCAAGGGCGATGAGCTTGGCCATGATCTTCTGGTTGGTCTGGTTGTCCTCGGCGATTAAAATTTTCAGAGCGCGCGGCGGCGATGTTTCCAGAGAGATGTCGGGGTATATGATGTCGGTAGGCGGCCGGAACTGCGAAGATATACCGCGCTCATCGAGCGCCGCCACATTGATTTCAAACCAGAAATGACTGCCCTGATGCAGGGCGCTGTTGACGCCTATGGTTCCGCCATGCAGTTCGACCAGTTGTTTGGTGATGGCAAGCCCCAGCCCGCTGCCGCCGAATTGTGAAAGAATCGCGTCGTTGGCCTGTGTGAAGCGTTCAAAAATCCGGCTTTGCTGCTCCGGTGCGATGCCGATGCCGGTATCATATATGTCGCAGCGCAGCCGAAGCCGTGCGCCATCGCGCGCAGGAATTGTCAGCAGCACGCGCACCGAGCCGCGCGACGTGAATTTGACGGCGTTGCCGATAAGATTGAGCAGAATTTCCTCCAGATGGCGGAAATTGGCCTGCACAAATTGCGGCACATCATTGTTGATTTCCACCACAAGCCGCGTTTCGCGCCGCGTGGCCTGTACGCTGAGCATGGCGCGGATATCCGAGACCAGTTGATATAGGTCGACTTTTTCCGACAGCACACCCTGCGCGCTGGTCTCTGCCTTGGCGATGTTGAGGATGGAATTGATCATGCGCAGAAGCGAGCGGCTGGCCGAGGAAACGGTGCGAACCATATTGTCCTGTTCGCTCGACAGGCTGGTGCTCTGCAACAATTCGCTCAATCCGATGATTGAGGTGAGCGGTGTGCGCAGTTCGTGGCTGACCGAGGCTATGAACAGGCTTTTGGCCTTATTGGCCTCTTCGGCTTTGTTCAGAGCCGCGGAGAGTTGCCGGACAAGGCGCGCGGCGTAGAGCGGAATCATGATCAGTCCGCTGACAAGGCCGGCAACGATATAGGGATGCGCCTGCCAGAACGGGTTGATGAAATTTGCGGTCAGCAGCCCGGCGAGGCTGAGCCCCATGCCGATCAGCAGGTAGAAATTGCCAAATCTCAGCCCGTTTCCAAAAATAACCCACAGGTAAAGCGCGTATCCGGCTGTGAAATATTCACCGCCGACCGCAAGACAGGCGGTAATGGTGGCGATATCAATGAAAATTCCGAGAACTTTTCTGAACGTATACTCACTCTTCCATATGACAATATGTGCAAAGATTGTCAGTGAAAGCGCCGAATAACAAAAATGGATCAGGCGCAATTGTCCTGTCATGACAGGGGAAATGCCCGTATTTACAAAGACATCTGTATAAAAAAGAATGCCGAAGACAAGACAGAAGCACAGCCGGTTATAGGCAATCTCATATTCCCTGTTTCCGAGCCTGTTAGGGATGGGGAGCCTCTTTGCGATTTTCGCTGTCAGGTCTTTTCGGAGGTTGTTCAGCAGCTGCATTAATGGTCCAGTGTGATGAAGCGATTTCCAGCTTGATTATGGCATTAATGTTGGAAAATAGCCTGATATCGATAAACATAAAGCTAATGCTGGTGAATTATATTGAAATTTAATATTGTTTTTATAAAAGCTGATATGTCCGCTTTGGAGGTTTATATTTCCAGGCATTGCGTAATAACGCAATAAATACTCTATGATACAACCGGGTTAAAATTGGCTAATCTTTTGACAGACTTTTCCAGGCATCAATTCATACAGGATTGCAATACTTTTCCTGATTTTGAACTGATCTATGAGAGCCAGTCGCAGACAGCCTGGTTGACGGTGCGTCCCACGGCGCCGGTGCGCGCAACAGCAAGCTTCGTGCAGCAACTGACTTTGGCACAGGCGGCAGTCGCCCGCCGGAGTGTCGAAACGGATCCGTTGCCCGTCAGATTTTGTGTCACGTCCTCTGCGCTGCCGGGAATATACAATTTTGGCGGCGATCTGCCTTTTTTTGTCGATTGTGTTCGCAGGCGGGACCGCGAGGCGCTTTTGTATTATGCGCATGCCTGTGTCCGGATGATCCACAACAATTGCGTGGGCTGGGGTACGCGAGCGCTCACTCTGGCGCTTGTACAGGGCGATGCTCTGGGCGGCGGGTTTGAGTCCGTTATCAGTCACGATTTTGTTGTGGCGGAACGCGGCGCTCGCATGGGCATGCCCGAGATATTGTTCAATACTTTTCCGGGAATGGGTGCTTTCAGCTTTCTGCGGCGCAAGCTTGATGCGGTGCGCGCCGAGAGGATGATCCTTTCAGGCAAGATCTATTCAGCGTCCGAACTGTTTGACATGGGCCTCGTCGATGTCCTTGCTGAAGATGGACGGGGCAGGGACGAGGCGCGGCGCTTTATCAGCGACACGCGTCGCTACGATGTGCTTTGCTCTGTCAAAAAGGTGCGGGAACGCATTCACCCGCTCGAAATCGATGAAATGATGGATATCACCGACATATGGGTTGAGAATGTCATGAACATTCACCCATCTGATCTGCGCCGCATGGAGCATCTCGTCGCCGCCCAGGTACGTCGGCTGGCGCCGCTCCAGACTTCCTGATCATTCACGCAATAAAAAACCCCGCGCCGGAGCGCGGGGCAGATATGATGTAACCTCCGCTAGTTATTCGAGAATATGTCGCGGTCTTTGGTTTCAGGAATGAAGATCAGCCCGACAATAGCGGTCAGCAGCGCGAAGGCCACCGGATACCAGAGGCCATAGTAGATGTCGCCCGTGGAGGCCACCATGGCGAAAGCAGTTGCCGGCAGCAATCCGCCGATCCAGCCATTGCCGATGTGATAGGGCAGGGACATGGACGTGTAGCGGATGCGGGTCGGGAACAGTTCGACAAGGGCTGCGGCCATTGGCCCGTAAACCATCGTCACGAAGATGATGAGTACGAACAACAGGCCGATAACTGCTGAAGTTTGCGGACGGGCTATGTCGAACAAGCCGTTCATCTTGAGGATATTCGGGTCACCAGCCTTGGGATAGCCTGCTGCATACAGCGCAGTGGTCACATCCTTGGTAAATGCAGCCGGAACAGCCTTGACGGCATCGCCCTCAAGCTTGGTCTTGTCATAGGCGTTGATCGCCGTTTCGCCCACTTTCACGACAGCCAGCTGTCCGGCAGGGCCGGGCTGCGTGCTGTAGCGCACGGAGCTTTTTGCCAGCAGGTCGCGGGCAAGATCGCACGAGGTTGTGTAGACGCGGGTGCCGACAGGATTGAACAGCGAGCCGCATTCAGCCGGATCGGCGACGACGGTCACCTTGACGGTATTGATGGCCTTGTCGAGATCCGGATTGGCAATGGCAGTGATCTGGTGGAATACCGGAAACAGACAGATCGCGCTGATGAGGCAGCCCGACAGGATCACCGGCTTGCGACCGATCTTGTCGGAAAGCCAGCCGAAAAACACGAAGAACAAGGTGCCCAGCGCCAGAGCCCAGGCAACGAGCAGGTTTGCGGTGACGCCGTCAACCTTCAGGATCGCCTGCAGGAAGAACAGCACATAGAACTGGCCGGTGTACCAGACAGCCGCCTGTCCGGCGACAAGGCCGACCAGCGCGAGAATGGCAATCTTGGCGTTGGACCAGTTCCCGAAAGCTTCCGTTATCGGCGCTTTGGAGGTTGTTCCCTCGTCTTTCATTTTCTGAAAGGCCGGCGATTCGCTCAGCTGAAGGCGAATCCAGAGAGAGACGGCCAGAAGGGCGACGGACACCCAGAACGGCACGCGCCAGAAGAATTCCGCAAAGGCCTTTTCACCCGTGATCGAGCGGGTTACGAGAATCACCAGCAGGGACAGGAAGAGGCCAAGCGTCGCAGTGGTCTGGATCCATGAGGTATAGAAGCCGCGACGGCCATGCGGGGCATGTTCGGCGACATAAGTGGCGGCGCCGCCATATTCACCGCCAAGAGCCAGACCTTGCAGCAGGCGCAGGCCGATCAGGATTGTCGGTGCCCAGAAGCCGATCGAATCATAGCCCGGCAGCAGACCCACGATAAAGGTCGAAAGGCCCATGATCAGAATGGTGACGAGAAACGTATATTTGCGGCCGACAATATCGCCGACACGCCCGAAGACCAGCGCGCCGAAGGGGCGAACAAGAAAGCCGGCGGCAAAGGCCAGAAGGGCGAAGATGCCCTGGGTTCTTGTGTCGAACTTGCTGAAGAAGTTGGCGCCGATAATGGCTGCCAGCGACCCGTAAAGGTAAAAATCGTACCATTCGAAAACGGTGCCGAGCGAAGAAGCAAAAATAACTTTCCTTTCTTCGCCGGTCATCGGGCGTGCCACGCCCTTGGCTGCAATCGTGCTCATGTTCTCTCCCTCTCCTGCGGCTTCGCGCCGCATTTTTCCCGAACCATCGGCATGTTCCCCACATGTTATTGGTTCGTTGGCGTCCGGCCGGTAAATAGCCGTCCGCGATTTCCTCAATGCTTATATTCTAGCGGAGGAGAGGGGTAAGCGTCGATGAAACCTTCGTCTATGAGCGCGGTGCGGGGCAGGCTGTAACGTGGGTGCTGCGCGGCGCGGCCAAAGACATTTTCAGTGTGCCCGGAGCTTTTGCGAGACGAGACTCAGCGCTACCGCGCAGGCATTGGACACATTCAGGCTTTTTATCGCGCCGGGCATATCGAGGCGGGCCAGAACATCGCATTTCTCGCGGCTGAGCCGGCGCAATCCCTTGCCTTCCGCGCCGAGAACCAGTGCGACCGGCGCTTGCAGGTCGGTCTGCGCCAGATCTGCGGGCCCGTCGGAGTCTAGGCCGACGCGCTGGTAGCCCATGTCGCCCAGTTCTTCGAGGGCGCGGGCGAGATTGACGACACTGGCGATGGCCACATGTTCAAGGCCGCCCGATGCGCTTTTAGCCAGAATTCCGGTCATTTCCGGCGAATGGCGCTCGGTTGTCACGATTGCCTCAACATTGAAGGCAGCTGCCGTGCGCAATATGGCGCCGACATTATGAGGGTCCGTGACCTGATCGAGAACAAGCACAATCCCCGTGCGGCTGAGTTCGGAAAGGTCGATGGGCTCCAGAGGGCGCGCTTCAAGCAGCAGGCCCTGATGCACCGAATCACGCGGGAGCCGGATGGAAATTTCCTCGCCGGGGACAATCCGCAGTTCGACGCCCCGCGCCGCAATATCGGCGGCGAGTTTCTCGGCCGCCGAGTCGGTTGCAAAAAGCCGCACCAGCTTGCGGCGCTTCGAGCGCAGGGCCTCCCGTACCGAGTGATAGCCAAAAATGAGAGCCATATCCTTCGTGCGGGCCTGCGCGGAGGTCATGCCCCTTTGAAAGGCGGGCTGAGAGGCGCGTCCCGGGCCGGTTTCGCGCGGTGGCGGGCCTGAGGGCCTTTTTCCGGAAAATCCGCCTTTGCGGTCGTGGGAGCCGGTTTTGCGCGTCAAGATATGATCCTTCTTTGATGTGTTGTCTTCATCTCATGCCTCGCTTTCCGGCGCAATTGGCCAGTCTTGCCGAATTAAAACAGGAGGGCTGCTTTTTTCGGTTGACATATGCGCGGCAAGACAAGATAAACGCGGCGCTTCAGCCATTGCCGACTTGCTGAAGTCCAGTTGCTGACGCATTGGCAAATGGAGGAGTGTCCCGAGCGGCAAAGGGGGGGGACTGTAAATCCCCTGGCTAGCGCCTTCGTAGGTTCGAGTCCTACCTCCTCCACCATTTATTGTTCGCGCGATCTGTGTTACCCAGAAAAGGCGCGGGTGTAGCTCAATGGTAGAGCAGCAGCCTTCCAAGCTGAATACGAGGGTTCGATTCCCTTCACCCGCTCCAGTTCCATGCGCCCGCTGCGGTTTTGCGCCGCGGGAACGGTTTGTATCGGGGCAGTCTGGCCCGGAGGGAAGCATGATCATCACCACCATGAACGAACTGGCGGGCTATCGCGTCGAACGGTATCTCGGCCTTGTCCGCGGTGTTACAGTGCGCTCGCGCAGCGTGGTCGGCAATTTCGGCGGGGCGATACAGGCTTTTTTCGGCGGGCGGCTCTCGGTCTATATTTCGCTGGCGGAGCGGGCGCGCGCCGAGGCCACGCATCTCATGGAACTCCATGCCGAAGAACTCGGCGCGAACGCAATTCTGGCCATGCGATATGACGCGAACGACATCATGGCGGGTATTACGGAAGTGCTGGCTTATGGTTCGGCTGTGCGCGTGACGCCGCTCTGAGGTAGCGGAAAAGACCATGTTTTGCCCTTGCAATTTACATTAAGATGTTGCAAACAGGCTTGGCCTGACGGCATGCAGGGGTGTAGCTCAATCGGCTAGAGTATCGGTCTCCAAAACCGAGGGTTGAGAGTTCGAGTCTCTCCGCCCCTGCCATCTTGTATTTCTGAAATCAATCAAGATATTGCAGATCGATCGCTTCTCCCCGTTCTGTCATTACAAATTTCACTACAGAGGCAGGTTTGGAAGTGGCCGGCAAGATTCGGAATCTTGATTTTACGCGCGGTCGATATTCCACGCGCCTCGCAGTCCAGAAAGAACTGAGTGGGAATCGTTGGCACGACCGAACTTGTCAAGGCGCTCTTGGCTTGGATCAACTGGGAAATCTCGCAGAGCTAACGGAGATTGTTATTCGTGATCTAACTAACGATGAATTGATTCAAATCCATTCAGCCAACGGCGATAATGATTGTGATGGTGGCGATGCGGTTCAGTATGACTTTCAGCCCGTGCAGACGTGAGCCCGAACTGAAAGCGACACATTTATTTTCGCACGCCCTTCGATGTAAAAAAATCAACACGAATTAGGCCCTGATCAGTAAAGCGAAGTCCTAGAAAAAATCAGATTGGCCCAAGGGGGGGGCAGAATGCGTTCGAACAAAAAAACGAATATGAAAACCATTCCGGAGCTTGCATTATTTGAGTTATAATTTGGGAAATGTAATTAGTATTGAAGTTTTGTCAAAAGATTATCAGACAAAAACAAAGCCTGCTCGCCAATGCTCAAAGCTTGATATGGTTTAGCTCTCATTGAATTTAACGCATCATTAAACGCAATATACCAATCACGTATTGCATCAGATTTCGAATTATCTCGAGCATAAGCTTGTCTGAGACTGTCTGAAGTAGACTTTAGCTTTGATCTAAGCTCAGTCTCACAAAGTTTCGCAGTGTCCATTGCATTGCGAACATATGGAGTATCTCCAGCAATCCTATTAGCTTTGTACAAAATATCGTAGTTATAAGTGCACCTAACTAAAATGCTGTTTATAATTTCTTTGTCCTTAGCGAAATTTTCAGAAGATTTTGAGCGATCGATTAACGCACCAGCAGACTTAGAATCGGGAATTAATGCCTCAGCTCGCGGAGAAGTTGACGCAACGATGTCAGGCGATGGCGTTTCTCTGCCATAAGGATCACAATAACTTGGATCGCTCTTAAGAGTCTTAGTGGCTTCTGGATTACCTTCTAAAGCGCTTCTTACTAATTTTGCACATTTAGATTTTGGCATTCTTACGTAAACATCAGCAATATTGCCGGCGCAAGCACCACAAAGCCCCATGTCCACGAGCTTGTTCTCTAAATCATACGACCTCAATTCAGGCTTAGAAAAGGATTCCCGGATTGGATCAACTGAAAAAAATGAGGAATTGGCGTCACTGTCATCTGTTATTTTAGTCACTTTACAGTTTGTAAGCTGTAAAGCCTGAATTTTTTTCCCATCAATGACTAATTCCACTGGATAGCAATAGCCACCGTGTGAGCAATACACGCCCTCGCCGGATGCTTTATCAAGACGGTATTGGGTTATAGCGTCATCATATTCACCAAGTTTAAGTATTGAACTTGGATTTTCGACGGCAGCAACGTCGTGAAGAACAAGCGCTTTGCAGGGATCGTTCGCATGTGCTGGCGAAAGTGGGGCAAGAGCCAGAAACGCGAATAATCTCAAAATTTTTCGATACTTCTGAACCAATCAAACACCATGGCAGTTAAAGCGTCACAATACTATGTTTTGTGCAACAAGTGGACTGAATCGTCAAGCAAGGATCGCTATGCCGCCATCTCTAATCGCGTGAGTCTGTAGCAGGCTTGGAAAAAACGCTAAAAAAATATGAGCCACTACAAACCTGATGACGGTGTTCAAGTTTATTCAATAAAATCAATGTGTATAAAATAGTTCTTCAGAGTTCGAGTCTCTCCGCCCCTGCCATTTTCACAGGCCATTCTCTTACATAAAAGTCTCGCTCTGGCATCAAAGTCTCGACGCCGGTTCTGCCGTACTGATAGGCTTGACGCGCTGATCCTTCCGCCTGCGGGCGATGCGTATGTGCCTCTTCCAAGCAGTGCATCTGATTGCAAGCAATGTGTCTGGAAAATTTAAATATTAAAATATAATTACTTTCATATTATTAAATTTGAAGTATTTTTTTAAAACCAAGCGATAAATTTTTCATTTTAATCTAAATTTTTAACGAAATAAGCTTCGCGCAAGTTTCGGTTTCTACTTTCACATCTGCATTGAACCGCGTTCAGGGCGCGCCCGGAGTGTTGCCCGAAAGCCGGTCTTATCCGAACCAAAGGGGTTGGACAGATGATCGAAGAAGAAAAAAGCAAGATAGAACTGTCAGAGCGCCTGAATTTCATGGCGATGGACGGAAAGGCTCTGCAAAAGCTCGCGGCTTTGAATCCGGTCGTCATGAAATCCATCGGTCCCGCGCTTGAGGTTTTTTATGGCAGGGTTCGGACGACTCCGGCGACCCGGAAATTCTTCAGTGATGACCGTCACATGTCTGCAGCGCAGAGCCTGCAGGAAAAGCACTGGGGCATCATTTCGTCTGCCCAGTTTGATCAGTCCTACGTGGATGGCATTTTGCGCGTCGGCAAGACTCATGCGCGGATCGGGCTGGAGCCGCGATGGTATATCGGCGGCTATGCGCTGGTTCTGGAGCAGTTGATTCACGCCGTGGTCAGGCATTTGTGGCCCAGCCGGATGAGTCTTTCGCGGCTTTCTCCCGAGGCGGCGGCGAGTTCCATCTCAGTATTGGTGAAGGCAGCCTTGCTGGATATGGATTTCGCCATTTCGGTTTACCTTGAAACGCTCGACGAGCAGCGCAGAAAGGCGGAGGAGGCGCAAAACAAAGTCAAGGTGGAAGCGGAGAAGGCGGTAGCTAAAACCGCAGTTGGTCTCTCCCGGCTGGCGGCAAAAGACCTGACTTTCCGTCTGGACGGCGACATGCCGGAAGCCTTCGCCCAGTTGCAGAAGGATTTCAATGACGCGATCAGCGAAATGGAACGTGCGATTGAGGGCGTTTCACGCGGAATGCACGCCATGCATGGCGAGGCGAGCGAAATCACCTCTGCAGCCGACGATCTGGCGCGTCGCACCGAGCAGCAGGCGGCAAGCCTCGAGCAATCGGCCGCGGCTCTGACGCAGATCACCAGCACCGCCAAGAATGCGGCTGAAGGGGCGCATAACGCGCAGAAGATCGTTGTCGCCGCCGACGAAAATGCCAAAAAGAGCACGACCATCGTCCGGCAGGCCGTCTCGGCGATGGATGCCATTGCCAAATCAGCCCAGCAGATCAGCCAGATTATCGGCATCATTGACGAGATTGCCTTTCAGACCAACCTGCTGGCCCTGAATGCCGGCGTCGAGGCCGCCCGTGCAGGCGATGCCGGACGCGGCTTTGCGGTCGTTGCCTCAGAAGTGCGCGGTTTGGCGCAGAGGTCTGCGGATGCCGCCAAGGAGATCAAAGGCCTCATTTCGACATCGACGCAGCAGGTCGAGCAGGGCGTCAAGCTTGTCGCCGAGACGGGAAAATCGCTCGAACTCATCATGCGGCAGGTGGCAGAGATCAATAGTGTTGTCAACAATATAGCTGCCGGAGCCAAGGATCAGTCCATCGGGCTCGACGAGGTCAATACAGCTATTGGCGCCATGGATGTGGCCACGCAGCAGAACGCAGCGCTGGTGGAGGAATCCACCGCCGCAAGCCATTCGCTGTTGCGCGAGACCAAGCAGTTGCAGGATGTCATGAAGCAATTCAGATTTACCGAGCAGAAGGGCGCCGATCCTGTCAAATTGCGCCGCGAACTGGAAAATGTTGCTCCGCACGCTTTTCAAAAACCGGCTGAAGCACCGCAGGCGCCGCCGCCGAAGCGTCCGGCCGCCAAGGTGGCCAATGGTTCCGATAGCGGTGACTGGAAGGAATTTTAGCCGCAGGGTGCCTCTTTCCCGGGGTGGTTGGCAGTCTCCCCGCAGAATGCTCTTGCTGCCGTGATTGGATCCGACATCTATCCGTGGGGTTTATTCGATGAGTGTGTCGATGATTGACGTGTTGGGTGCGGGAGCCGTGCGCGCCGGCCTTTCGGGCGAGATTCTGTCCGATCTTGTTGAACGTACGCATCTTGTGTTTGTTTTTGAGGCGCCGTCCGCGCAACTGGCATATGCCAATCGTCTTTCATTGACACTCGCCGGTCTGGACAGCGGCGCGTCATTAAAGCAAGTGGATGCTGTCATCGAACGGCCGGAGCCGCAATTTGATCTTGCCTGGCGGACAGTCATGTCCGGCCGGCTCGCGGAGCTTGCCCTGACGATGCGCCCGGTTGGCAGCGAACAGCTTTGGGTTATGCCCGGACATCTGATTCCGGGCAGGAATGGCGACCATGTGTTCTTTCTCGTTGCGGAAGCAGCTCTGGCGGATTGCGACCGTCATGCATCGCGGGAGCGCGCGAAAGTTGCCGATCATACTCTGGGCTTTGTCGAAATTTCATCAGAGGGGTTGATCACATCGGCCAATTCCAATTTTCTCGAGTGGAGCGGCTATCAGCCGGATGAACTCGTCGGGCAGGATTTTCGCATTTTGCATGAGTCTGCCGCGACGCGGACGCCCGCATTCCGCCGCTTCTGGACCAAACTGATGCGCGGCGAGGCCGAATCCGGCGAAGTGCGGCTTCTGGGCCGGGAGGGGCAGGATCTGTGGCTGAATGCGACCCACATGCCCATATTTGATGGATCGGGCCGGGTGCGGAAGGTTATTCTCGCCGCCTCGGACCTGACACGGGTCAGGAATTCGGCCAATGATTTTGAAGGCAAGATACGGGCGATCTATCGCTCGCAGGCCGTAGCCGAATTTGATCCGAACGGGAATGTTCTGGATGAAAACGCCAATTTTCTGGCGTTGATGGGCTATTCTCCGAAGGAAATAGCCGGCAAGCACCATCGCATATTTTGCGATCCGGCTTACACGAACACCGATGCCTATCGCGCTTTCTGGGAAAAACTGAGCCGCGGAGAATTCGACTCGGGCGTCTATTGCCGCATTGGCCGCGATGGCCGCGAGGTCTGGATTCAGGCCAGTTACAATCCGGTTTTCGATCAAGGCGGCAAATTATGCAAAATTGTGAAATTTGCAGCCGATATAACGGCCAGCAAGTTACGTCATGTTGAAATGGAGGGGCGGATCAATGCGATAGAACGCAGCCAGGCCGTCGTCGAATTTGATCTCGAAGGCCATGTGCTGAGAGCCAATGAGAATTTTCTGCGGATCATGGGCTATTCCGCGCGAGAAGTTGTCGGGCAGCATCACAGCATTTTCTGCCCCGGCGATTACATCAAGACCGAAGAATACCGCGATTTCTGGATAAGGCTTAATCGCGGCGAGTTTCATTCAGGCAGATTTCATCGCATCGGCAAGTTCAACCGGAGTGTGTTCATCCAGGCGAGCTATGGCCCGATCCTTGATTTGAAGGGGGAGCCCATAAAAATAGTTAAATATGCCTATGACATTACCCAGCAGGTTGAACTGGAACAGAAGCTCAATGACAAGATGTCGGAGATGATGTCCGTTGTCACCGAAATGACCGGGTCGATTGATGAAGTGACCCGCGTTGCCGATGTTGCCAACAGTCTGGCGAGTGAGACGCAGAACAGCGCCGAAGTCGGGCAGGAGGCGCTTCAGAATGCGATCATTTCCATCGACCTTATTCAGAAATCGTCGAATGAAATATCTGAAATCGTGAAAGTGATTGGCGAGATCGCCAGCCAGACCAATCTGCTTGCCTTCAACGCGGCAATTGAGGCGGCGCGCGCTGGCGAGAACGGCGTCGGCTTTTCAGTGGTTTCGGCGGAGGTGCGCCGTCTGGCCGAGCGCAGTTCCGAGGCGGCTCTCAATATCACCAAGCTGATTGAGGAATCGGTTCTGCGGGTCAATCAGGGCAGCGACCGTTCGCAGCATGCAAAACTGGCGTTCGAACGTATCGTCGCCAGCATTTGCAAAACGACCGAGTCGATCAGGGATATCGCCAATTCAACTCAGTCTCAACAGGCGGTCTCGCAGCATGTCGTGAGATTGATTGAGGATTTGACCGTTGCCAGCAGGGCTTGAGGCATAAAGATGCAAACCTTGGGATTGATGCGGATCGGCGCGTTGTTCATGGCCCTGCCGGCCTTGAATATCCTCGAAGTTGTGTCTCATCCGAAGAGGCTGGCGGCGTTTGCCGGCGCCGCGCCTTTTCTGAAAGGTTCGCTGCAATTGCGAGGACTGGCGATTCCGGTGCTCGATCTGGCCAAGATCCTGAACACGGTTTCCGATTTGCGTTCCGGGCCTGTCATCGTGGTCATGCGTCACAACGGGTGCGTGCTTGGCCTTTGCGTCGATGCTGTTTGCGGGATCGCCACTCTGCCGGCGAAGCGGCTTGATGAACTGAAATGGTCTGGCTGCTCCGGTGCCGAGCTGCCGACCCATAGTTTCGAGCATCAAGGCCAGACATTCGTCCTGCTTGACCCGGGGCGCATTGCTCAACTGCCGGGAGTGCCTATGGTGTCCGAACGGCCGGATATTGGCGATGAAGGAGCAAATGCGAATTCGGAGCCTATTCTTCTTTTTCGTTGCGGCAAGCTTGGCTTTGGAATGCCGGTCGATATTGTCGGCGCTGCGACTGCCAGCACCGCCCTGAAGCCAAGCGCTCTTCAATCGGACATTTGCCTTGGCGTTATCGATTTTCATGGCAAGGAGATTCCGGTGGTGGATTTTCAGAGCCTCCTTGGGTTTCGCGAGATTCCTCCTGCCGCGCAAACCAGCGTTCTGGTGCTGAAATATCCGGAAAACGGCGCTCTTGGTCTCGCAATCGACGAGGTGTGCGAGATTGTGCGGGTGCCTTCGGATGAGATACATCCGGTGCCGGTTCTCGCCACAGCGAGCCACGCTTTGCTCATGGGCGCTATCATGCGGCCGGATGGCGCGCAGCACTTTATATTTGAAACGGATGGTCTCCTGAATCACGCGTCTCTGGCGGCGCTGGCGCGTCTGGCGCATGACAGGCCGGATGATGCCACAGAGGCCGGCATGGCTGAGGCGGCTGATGTAGCCGGTGAGCCCTATATTCTTTATGCTGCGGGTGGCGAATATGCATCGCCGCTTGGCCAGATTTCTGAAATTTTGCCCTATGGACACGGTATATTGCGCATGGAGCAGGCGCGAATGGATCATGTCGGCATGATCCAGCATCGCGGCGCGGTGGTGCCTTTGTTCGATCTTGCGGTGATGATGGGCCAGACCGTCAATATAGATCCCCGGCATGCCCGCGTGCTCATCGTGCATGACAGCGGGGTCACTGTCGGCTTTGTTGTTGCAAGGCTGCGCTCCATCGAGCGCGGGAGGCGCAGGCCCGTGCAGGCGGCGGGTGCGGCCGGGGCCTCGATTTGGGATGGTGTGGTCGAGGTGTTCTTTGACAGAAAGGCCAGGATTATTGCCTGTATGGATCTCCAGACTCAGGTTCGGGCGCTGCTGGACGCAGTTGATTGGCGCATGGACGGGTTTGATCGCAGCATAGATAATGATGTCGCCAGTGATGCCGCGCCCGGTTTTGGCTCATCCGCTGAAATTGCCATTGGCGCTGCCCGCGCGAATTGAAGTTTCGGGTAATTTTTTTCTTTGCAATTGGCCCAAGCTGGAGTATACGCCCTTCATCAGGCGCGTGACCGTTCGGTTCCGCGCCCTGTTTTTTGGTCCGGCTTTTGAACCGGGCCGCAACCGAGATTGGGCAGATGGTAAATCCGTTCGAATTCTTGTCGGAAGTGCGGGCCGAGGGACGCAAGGTGACCTGGCCGACCCGCCGTGAAACGCTGGTGACGACCGCCATGGTGCTGATCATGGTGATATTGGCCAGCCTGTTCTTCCTGACTGTCGACCAGGTGATTCACCTGGCTCTCAGCTTTATTCTGGGGCTTGGCCAATCATGAGCATGAGCTGGTATATCGTCCACGCCTATTCCAACTTCGAAAAGAAGGTGGCGGACAGCCTCAAGGAGCAGGCTGCCCAGCGCGGACTGAGCGAAAAATTCGAGGAAATCCTCGTGCCGACCGAGCAGGTTATCGAGGTGCGCCGCGGCCGCAAGGTCGCAACCGAGCGCAAGCTGTTTCCGGGCTATGTGCTGGTCAAATGCGACCTGACCGACGATGTGTTCCATCTGATCAAGAGCCAGCCGAAAGTGACCGGGTTCCTCGGCGCGGACAATAAGCCGATGCGCATTTCCGAGGCTGAGGCCAATCGCATCAAAGGGCAGATCGCAGAGGGCGTCGATCACCCCAAGAGCGCCATTCATTTCGAAATCGGCGAGCAGGTCAAGGTTTCGGACGGGCCATTCGCTTCGTTCAACGGCATCATCGAGGAAGTGGACACCGACCGTTCGCGCCTCAAGGTGGCCGTTTCCATTTTCGGACGTGCAACGCCGGTCGAACTGGAATATGGACAGGTCGAAAAGACCAAATGATTTTCACGCGGGGATGGTCCCCGCATGAAATGTGGGAGATGGTCCGGGCAGCCAGTCCGGGGAGCCGTTGAACCACAAACTGCAACCGGCACGGCGAAAGCCGGGCCAAATTTGGAGCAGAGAACATGGCAAAGAAGATCACGGGCTACGTGAAGCTTCAGGTTCCGGCCGGCGAGGCGAAGCCATCGCCCCCAATCGGCCCGGCACTTGGTCAGCGCGGCCTCAATATTATGGAATTCTGCAAGGCGTTCAACGCCAAGACAGCGCAGATGGAAAAGGGATCGCCGATCCCCGTGGTGATCACGGTTTATCAGGACCGTTCGTTCACCTTCGAAATGAAATTGCCGCCGGTGTCCTACTGGCTGAAGAAGGCCGCAGGCATCCAGTCGGGTTCCAAGACCCCGGGCCGCGGTTTTGTCGGCAAGGTCACCAAGGCCCAGATTAATGAGATCGCCTCGAAGAAGATCGTCGATCTCAATTGCTCGACCGTTGAAGCTGCAGCTGCGATGATTGAGGGTTCCGCCCGTTCCATGGGCCTGCAGGTTGTGGGGTAAGATCATGGCACATGTCGGAAAACGTATTAAGAAGGCCCGTGAGGCCATCAATCGCACCAAGCTTTATCCTGTGGCTGAAGCCCTGAAACTGGTGCGCGCCAGTGCAAGCGCAAAGTTCGACGAAACCGTCGAAATTGCCATGAATCTGGGCGTCGACCCCAAGCATGCGGACCAGATGGTGCGCGGCGTCGTCAATCTGCCGCACGGCACTGGCCGCGTTCTGCGCGTCGCCGTGTTTGCCCGCGGCGCCAAGGCCGACGAGGCCAAGGCTGCAGGCGCCGACGTTGTCGGTGCTGAGGAACTGGTGACCATCGTCCAGGGCGGCACGATCGATTTCGATCGCTGCATCGCTACTCCGGACATGATGCCGCTGGTCGGCCGTCTGGGTAAGGTGCTCGGCCCGCGCGGCCTGATGCCGAACCCGAAGGTCGGCACCGTCACCATGGACGTCAAGGCTGCTGTTGCTGCCTCGAAGGGTGGCGCCGTCGAGTTCCGCGTCGAGAAGGCCGGTATCATCCAGGGCAGCGTCGGCAAGACGTCGTTCGGTGAAGCCAAGCTCGAGGAAAACATCCGGGCGTTCGTCGATGCCGTGGCCAAGGCCAAGCCGGCCGGCTCCAAGGGCACCTATATCCAGCGTGTTGCGTTGAGCTCCACGATGGGTCCGGGTGTCAAGGTGGAAGTGGCCAGCGTCACTGGCGCTCAGGCCTGACGGGATAGCTTTTGCCGCATTTAATGCTTGGCAAGGGTGAAAAATCGCGCTAGTAAAGCGACGTGGAGCGGTTCGCTGCTCCACGCAAAAATTGAGATTCCATGGAAGTTCATTCGAAAGATTGTCTTTCATGGTGGATAAGCCGGTGGATCGGGGGAACACCTCGTGTCCTGACCGGCTATGTCCTGTCCGAGACTGCAGATGTAAATTCGTGATGAAAATCAGGGATTTGCTTAATTTCATCGAGGCGTTCCGGGTCTTCGGATCTGGGATTTAGGGGAGTTCCCCTGCCGAAGTCTGCATAGACGGGGAAGACCGCGAGTTTATGGGGCGAAAGCCCTGTCGTTTGGTTCGAACCATCTTTCCGGGCGAGTTATTCGCCGCGGGGACAGGCACGTGAGGGCCGGCCTGCAAGGGCTGGCATGTGCAAACGGCGAAGTTATTTCGTCAACCGGAGAGAGCAAAGTGGATAGAGCGGAGAAAAAAGAACTCGTCTCGACCCTCAATGATGTTTTCAAGAAAACGTCGGTGGTGGTTGTGGCGCAGTACTCCGGCCTGACCGTTGCCCAGATGCAAAATCTGCGCAAGCAGATGGCCAAAGCTGGTGCAACCGTGAAGGTCGCCAAGAACCGTCTCGCTAAAATCGCTCTTGAAGGCACGGATGTCGCTTCCATCGGTCCCCTGCTCAAGGGACCGACCCTGATCGCCTATTCGGACGATCCGGTTGCGGCGCCGAAAGTTGCGACCGCCTTCGCCAAGGAATTCGACAAGTTCGTTATCCTTGGCGGTGCGCTGGGCGCAACAGCTCTGAATGTGGATGGTGTCAAGGCGCTTGCGACCTTGCCGTCTCTGGATGAACTGCGTGCGAAGTTGATCGGCCTGCTTGTCGCGCCGGCAACCAAGATTGCACAGCTCTCCACCGCTCCCGCCGCCAAGCTGGCGCGGGTTGTCGGAGCTTATGCCAACAAAGATGCGGCTTAATCGGGCTGTTTATCATCAATATCAAGTTCGAACCGAACTGCTTTAAGGAAGTGAATAATGTCTAAGCTTGAAAAAATCGTCGATGAATTGTCGTCCCTGACCGTTCTGGAAGCTGCTGAACTGGCAAAGCTTCTTGAAGAGAAGTGGGGCGTTTCGGCTGCAGCCGCTGTTGCTGTTGCTGCTCCTGCCGGCGCTGCCGCCGCTGCTGCGCCTGCTGAAGAGCAGACCGAGTTCACCGTTGTTCTGGCTGCTGCCGGCGACAAGAAGATCGAAGTCATCAAGGAAGTCCGCGCCATCACCGGTCTGGGCCTGAAGGAAGCCAAGGATCTGGTTGAAGCTGCGCCGAAGACCGTCAAGGAAGGCGTTGCCAAGGACGAAGCCAAGAAGATCAAGGAAACCCTTGAGAAGGTTGGCGCCAAGGTCGAGCTCAAGTGAGTTCTCCGGCCCGCAAGCTTTGCGGGTGCTGAGTTTCAAGCGAACGGTCCCGAAAAGGTTCGGGGCCGTTCACGTCTTCCGGATTGCCTCTGGCAAACCGGGTGCCAAAGGGCAAACAGGGGCTGATCCCCGCGCGGCAATGCTGCGATCCGGCGTGAGACCATTTTGGTCCGCCGTTGAGATTTGAAGGTGCGAGGAGCGACGATGGCGCAAACGTTCACCGGCCGTAAACGTGTCCGTAAGTTTTTTGGTCACATCCGTGAGGTGGCCGAGATGCCGAACCTTATCGAGGTTCAGAAGGCATCCTATGATCAGTTTCTGATGGTGAAGGAGCCCGCAGGCGGCCGCCCATCTGACGAGGGTCTGCAGTCCGTATTCAAGTCCGTGTTTCCGATTGGCGATTTCGCGGGGAATTCCCTGCTTGAATTCGTCAAATATGAATTTGAGGCGCCTAAATATGACGTGGACGAGTGCCGTCAGCGCGGCATGACCTTTGCCGCGCCGCTGAAGGTGACTTTGCGCCTGATCGTGTTCGATGTGGATCCGGATACCGGCGCCAAGTCGGTCAAGGACATCAAGGAGCAGGATGTCTACATGGGCGACATGCCCTTCATGACGTCCAACGGCACGTTCATCGTCAATGGCACGGAGCGTGTCATCGTCAGCCAGATGCACCGTTCGCCGGGCGTGTTCTTCGACCACGACAAGGGCAAGACCCATTCGTCGGGCAAGCTTCTGTTCGCTGCGCGCATTATCCCCTATCGCGGTTCCTGGCTCGATATCGAGTTCGACGCGAAGGACATCGTCTATGCGCGCATCGATCGCCGCCGCAA
Organism: Methylocystis sp. sgz306128; assembly: GCF_056032725.1. Lineage (NCBI taxonomy): Bacteria > Pseudomonadati > Pseudomonadota > Alphaproteobacteria > Hyphomicrobiales > Methylocystaceae > Methylocystis > Methylocystis sp. sgz306128. Next base: position 164,441 of record NZ_JBVYWO010000003.1, on the reverse strand, counting down.
GATACCTGTGACTTCGCTGCTGTATGCGCTGGGCATGGACGGCGAGGAAATTCTCTCGACCTTCTACAAGACCGTCACCTACACCCGCCAGAATTATGACGCGGAAGCCGGCTGGCGCATGCCATACGACGCCGAGCGCATGAAGGGTGTCAAGGCGTCCGTCGACATGGTTGATGCCGACACCGGCGAAGTGGTCATCGAGAACGGCAAGAAGCTGACCGCGCGTGCGGCGCGTCTGCTGGCCGAGCGCGGCGTCAAGGCTCTGCGCGTCAGCGACGACGATCTTTATGGTCAGTATATCGCGCAGGACCTCTACAGCCCGCAGACGGGCGAAATTTATGCTGAAGCCGGAGACGAAATCACGGCCAAGACGCTGGCCTTCCTCGTGGAGACCGGTTTCGAGGAAATTCCGGTTCTGGACATCGACCATATCAACGTCGGTCCCTATATCCGCAACACGCTGAATGTGGACAAGAATTCCTCGCGTGAGGATGCGCTGTTCGACATTTACCGTGTCATGCGCCCCGGCGAACCGCCGACCATCGACTCGGCTGAGGCCATGTTCCAGTCGTTGTTCTTTGACTCTGAGCGTTACGATCTTTCGGCTGTGGGCCGCGTCAAGATGAACATGCGTCTCGACCTCCAGGTCGAGGATACGATGCGGGTTCTGCGCAAGGACGACATTCTCGCTGTTGTGAAGGCGCTGGTCGATCTGCGTGACGGCCGTGGCGAGATCGACGATATCGACCATCTCGGCAATCGCCGCGTGCGCTCGGTCGGCGAACTGATGGAAAATCAGTATCGTCTTGGCCTGCTGCGTATGGAACGTGCCATCAAGGAGCGCATGTCGTCGGTCGAGATCGACAATACGATGCCGCAGGATCTTATCAACGCGAAGCCTGCCGCAGCCGCCGTGCGCGAATTCTTCGGTTCGTCGCAGCTGTCGCAGTTCATGGATCAGACCAACCCGCTGTCCGAGATCACGCATAAGCGCCGTCTCTCGGCGCTTGGCCCGGGCGGTCTGACGCGCGAGCGTGCCGGCTTCGAAGTGCGCGACGTGCATCCGACCCATTATGGCCGCATCTGCCCGATCGAGACGCCGGAAGGCCCGAACATCGGCCTGATCAACAGCCTTGCGACCTTCGCCCGCGTCAATAAATATGGCTTCATCGAAGCGCCGTACCGGCGCGTGCGCGATGGCCATGTCACGGATGAGGTGGCTTATCTCTCCGCCATGGAAGAGCAGAAATATTCCGTCGCTCAGGCCAATGTTTCCGTCGATGCCAATGGCGTTCTGGCGGACGATCTGGTCGTTTGCCGTCATGCCGGCGATGTGGTGATGGTGCCGCGCGACCGTGTCGATTACATGGACGTTTCGCCCAAGCAGCTTGTGTCCGTTGCTGCGGCGCTGATTCCGTTCCTTGAGAACGACGACGCCAACCGCGCGCTCATGGGCTCCAACATGCAGCGTCAGGCTGTGCCGCTTGTGCGCGCCGATGCGCCGCTGGTCGGCACCGGCATGGAATCTGTCGTGGCCCGCGATTCGGGCGCGGCGATTTCCGCCCGCCGCACCGGCGTTGTCGATCAGGTGGATGCGACGCGTATCGTCATCCGCGCTACGGAAGAGATGGATCCGGCCAAGCCGGGCGTCGATATCTACCGTCTGATGAAATATCAGCGCTCGAACCAGTCAACCTGCATCAACCAGAAGCCGCTCGTTCGCGTGGGCGATTTCGTGCAGAAGGGCGACATCATCGCTGACGGTCCGTCGACCGATCTTGGCGATCTTGCCCTTGGCCGTAACGTGCTGGTCGCGTTCATGCCCTGGAACGGCTATAACTTTGAAGACTCGATCCTCCTCAACGAGAAAATCGTCAAGGAAGACGTGTTCACCTCGATCCATATCGAGGAATTCGAGGTGATGGCGCGCGACACCAAGCTTGGCCCGGAGGAAATCACCCGCGATATTCCGAACGTCTCGGAAGAGGCGCTGAAGAATCTAGACGAAGCCGGTATCGTTTACATCGGTGCCGAAGTGCAGGCAGGCGACATTCTGGTCGGCAAGATCACGCCGAAGGGCGAAAGCCCGATGACCCCGGAAGAAAAGCTGCTGCGCGCCATTTTCGGCGAGAAGGCTTCGGACGTGCGCGACACCAGCCTGCGCGTGCCGCCGGGTGTGCAGGGCACCATCGTTGAGGTGCGCGTGTTCAACCGGCACGGCGTCGACAAGGATGAGCGCGCTCAGGCGATCGAGCGTGAGGAAATCGAGCGTCTTGCCAAGGACCGCGACGACGAACTGGCCATTCTTGACCGCAACGTCTATGCGCGTCTCGCTGATGTGCTCGAAGGCAAAACCGCAGTGGCCGGGCCGAAGGGCTTCAAGAAGGATACGGTGCTCAGCCGTGCCCTGATGGCGGATTATCCGCGTTCGCAATGGTGGGTTTTCGCTATCGAGAACGATCAGGCGATGGGCGAAATCGAGGCCATGCGCAAGCAATATGACGAGTCTAAGAAGGCGCTTGAAAACCGCTTCATGGACAAGGTCGAAAAGCTGCAGCGCGGCGATGAACTGCCGCCCGGCGTGATGAAGATGGTCAAGGTCTTTGTCGCGGTGAAGCGCAAGATCCAGCCGGGCGACAAGATGGCCGGCCGCCATGGCAATAAGGGTGTGGTTTCGCGCATCGTGCCTCAGGAAGACATGCCGTTCCTCGCGGATGGCACCCCTGTCGATATCGTGCTCAATCCGCTCGGCGTGCCAAGCCGCATGAATGTCGGTCAGATTCTCGAAACACATCTGGGCTGGGCCTGTGCAGGCCTTGGCCGGCAGGTGGGCGAGGCTTACGACGCTTACATGAAGGCGATCAAGGCCGATGCTGCGTCCGCAGGAGAGGCTATCGCGCCGCTCAAGCTGAAGCTGCAGCAGATCTATGGCGAGAACGAAACCGTCAAGTCGCTGTCGGATGAGGGCATTGCCGAACTGAGCCAGAACCTGCGTCGCGGTGTGCCGATCGCAACCCCCGTTTTCGACGGTGCGCGCGAGAAGGACATTGTCGAGATGCTGGAAATGGCAGGTCTGGCTTCCTCCGGTCAGTCGACGCTCTATGACGGACGCACCGGCGACACGTTCGACCGTCAGGTGACCGTGGGCTATATCTACATGCTGAAGCTGCATCACCTTGTCGACGACAAGATCCATGCCCGTTCCATCGGCCCCTACAGCCTCGTGACCCAGCAGCCTTTGGGCGGCAAGGCACAGTTCGGCGGCCAGCGCTTCGGCGAAATGGAAGTCTGGGCGCTGGAAGCTTATGGCGCGGCCTATACCTTGCAGGAAATGCTCACCGTCAAGTCGGACGACGTGGCGGGCCGCACCAAGGTTTACGAGGCGATCGTGCGCGGAGAGGACACGTTCGAATCCGGTATTCCGGAGAGCTTCAACGTTCTCGTCAAGGAAATGCGCTCGCTCGGCCTCAATGTCGAACTGGTCTCGCACGCCAAGCCGCTGCCGGAGACACCGTCGGCTGAAGCTGCGGAGTAATGCGGTCCGGGCGGGCTTTCGGGTCCGCCCCCAGATTTTGTTCGGGGCAGGGAACTGCCCCACAGTGCTTTTCCGGCCATGGTGGCGCGGCGCGCCCCAGCTTTAGGAGATGGTTATGAATAAAGAGGTTATGAATCTCTTCAATCCGGTGGCTCTGCCTCAGGCGTTCGATGCGATCCAGATCGGTATCGCAAGCCCTGAAAAGATCCTTTCCTGGTCGTTCGGCGAAATCAAGAAGCCGGAAACGATCAATTACCGCACCTTCAAGCCGGAGCGGGACGGCCTGTTCTGCGCCCGCATCTTTGGCCCGATCAAGGATTACGAGTGCTTGTGCGGCAAGTACAAGCGCATGAAATATAAGGGCGTTATCTGCGAGAAGTGCGGCGTTGAAGTAACGCTGTCCCGCGTGCGGCGCGAGCGCATGGGCCACATTTCGCTTGCCGCCCCGGTTGCGCATATCTGGTTCCTCAAGAGCCTGCCGTCGCGCATCGGTCTTCTGCTCGATATGACGCTGAAAGATCTGGAGCGCATTCTCTATTTCGAATCCTATATCGTCATCGATCCGAACCTGACGCCGCTCAAGACCCGCCAGTTGCTGTCGGAAGACGAATATCTGCGCGCCCAGGACGAATATGGTCAGGATTCCTTCGTGGCCATGATTGGCGCCGAAGCCATCCGCGAGATTTTGCGCTCGATGGACCTGGCCAAGATTGCGGCTGAACTGCGTATCGAGATTGCTGAATCCACCACCGATCTCAAGCCGAAAAAGCTGGCCAAGCGCCTGAAGATCATCGAGGCTTTCATGCAGTCTGGCAATAAGCCGGAATGGATGATCCTGACCGAGGTGCCCGTCATTCCGCCGGATCTGCGTCCGCTGGTGCCGCTCGATGGCGGCCGCTTCGCCACATCCGACCTGAATGATCTCTACCGTCGTGTGATCAACCGCAACAACCGCCTGAAAAGGCTGATCGAGCTGCGTGCGCCGGATATCATCATCCGCAACGAAAAGCGCATGCTGCAGGAATCGGTTGACGCGCTGTTCGATAACGGCCGCCGCGGCCGTGTCATCACGGGCGCCAATAAGCGTCCGCTCAAGTCTCTCGCAGACATGCTCAAGGGCAAGCAGGGCCGTTTCCGTCAGAACCTGCTCGGCAAGCGCGTGGATTATTCCGGCCGCTCGGTCATCGTGGTGGGTCCGGAGCTCAAATTGCATCAATGCGGCCTGCCGAAGAAGATGGCGCTCGAACTGTTCAAGCCGTTCATCTATTCGCGTCTCGATGCCAAGGGTCTGTCTTCGACCGTGAAACAGGCCAAGAAGCTGGTGGAGAAGGAAAAGCCGGAGGTCTGGGATATCCTCGACGAGGTCATCCGCGAACATCCGGTGATGCTGAACCGCGCGCCGACCCTGCATCGTCTTGGCATTCAGGCTTTCGAGCCGGTGCTGATCGAAGGCAAGGCGATCCGCCTGCATCCGCTCGTCTGTTCGGCCTTCAACGCCGACTTCGACGGCGACCAGATGGCCGTGCATGTGCCGCTGTCGCTGGAAGCGCAGCTTGAGGCGCGCGTGCTGATGATGTCGACCAACAACATCCTGCATCCCGCCAACGGCCAGCCGATCATTGTGCCGAGCCAGGACATCGTGCTTGGGCTTTATTATCTCACGCTGATGCGCGACGGCGACATCGGGCAGTACCGCGTCGATCCGGTGACGAAAATGCCGCTGGCCGGCATTTTCAGCAATATCAACGAAATTGAAGCCGCAATCGCGGCCAAGGAAGTGACGTTGCACACCCGCATCAAGGGCCGCGCCTGGACCTATGATGCTGCTGGCAACCGCGTGGCGAAAATCTTCGACACCACGCCGGGCCGCATGTTGCTGGGCCAGCTCATTCCTGAGCACAACAAGATCCCCTTCGATGTCGTCAACAAGCTGATGACGAAGAAGGAAATCTCCAACATGATCGATACGGTTTACCGTAACTGCGGTCAGAAGGAGACGGTTATCTTCTGCGACCGGATCATGGCGCTTGGCTTCCGCGAGGCGTTCAAGGCCGGTATTTCGTTCGGCAAGGACGACATGGTTGTGCCGGAGACCAAGCCGAAGATCATCGCCGACACAACGGCGCTCGCCAAGGAATATGAGCAGCAGTACAACGACGGTCTCATCACCCAGGGCGAGAAGTACAACAAAGTCGTGGATGCCTGGGCCAAGTGCTCGGACAAGCTCGCCGAGGAAATGATGATCCGCATCTCGTCCGTCAAGAAGGACGAGAATGGCAAGGATCGCCAGATTAACTCGATTTACATGATGAGCCATTCGGGAGCCCGCGGTTCGCCGGCCCAGATGAAGCAGCTTGCGGCCATGCGTGGCCTTATGGCCAAGCCGTCGGGCGAAATCATCGAGACGCCGATCATTTCCAACTTCAAGGAAGGTCTTTCGGTTCTCGAATATTTCAACTCGACCCACGGTGCCCGTAAGGGTCTTGCCGATACGGCGCTGAAAACCGCGAACTCCGGTTACCTCACCCGCCGCCTCGTCGACGTGGCGCAGGATGCGATTATCTCGACCGAAGATTGCGGCTCGCAGGGCGGCATCCGGATGCGCGCGATCATCGACGCGGGTCAGGTTGTTGCGTCTCTGGCCATCCGCATTCTGGGCAGAACTGCAGCCGAGGATCTCAAATCGCTCGACGGAAGCGTGATTGTTGCAGCCGGGGAGATGATTCAGGAATGGCATATTGACCGCATCAATGCTGCCGGCATTCAGGAGGTGAAGATCCGCTCGGTTCTCACCTGTGAAGCGCCGAACGGTGTCTGCGCCAAGTGCTATGGCCGCGATCTTGCTCGCGGAACGCCGGTCAACATGGGTGAGGCCGTCGGCGTCATCGCAGCACAGTCGATCGGCGAGCCGGGAACCCAGCTCACCATGCGCACCTTCCACATCGGCGGTGCGGCGCAGATTGCCGATTCGTCCTTCATCGAGTCGAACTTCGAAGGTACGGTCAAGATCCGCAACCGCAATCTGGCCCGTAACTCTGATGGCGACCTCATGGTCATGGCGCGTAACGTTGCTGTGGTCATTGTCGGCGCCGACGGACAGGACCGCGCCGTGCACCGCGTGCAATATGGCGCGCGCCTCAAGGTCGACGAGGGCGATCAGGTCAAGCGCGGTCAGCGTCTGGCCGAATGGGACCCCTATACCCGTCCGATCATGACGGAAGTTGAAGGCACCATCGGCTTCGAGGATCTCGTTGAGGGCGCGTCGATTTCGGAAGCCATCGACGAGGCCACCGGTATCGCCAAGCGCGTCGTCATCGACTGGCGCATGAGCCAGCGCTCCAGCAGCCTCAAGCCGGCTCTTGTCGTCAAGGGCAAGGACGGCAAGGTGGCAAAGCTGCCGCGCGGCGGCGATGCGCGCTATCTCCTGCCTGTCGAGTCGATCATCTCGTTCGAGCAGGGCGCGCATGTCAACGCGGGCGATATCATTGCCCGTATTTCGATGGAAAGCGCCAAGACCCGCGACATCACCGGCGGTCTGCCGCGTGTGGCGGAATTGTTCGAAGCCCGTCGTCCGAAGGATCACGCGATCATCGCGGAAATCTCCGGTACGGTTAAGTTCGGCAAGGACTACAAGAGCAAGACGCGCATCACCATCGAACCGCATGAGGACGGGCTGGATCCGGTGGAATATTTCATTCCGAAGGGCAAGCACATCCATCTGCAGGACGGCGACGTGGTGGAGAAGGGCGATTACATCGTCGACGGCAATCCGGCTCCGCACGACATTCTTGCGATCAAGGGTGTCGAGGAACTGGCGGCCTATCTCGTCAACGAGATTCAGGAAGTCTACCGCCTGCAGGGCGTGGGCATCAACGACAAGCACATTGAGGTGATTGTCCGCCAGATGCTGCAGAAGGTGGAAATCTCGGATGCCGGCGACAGCGACCTGCTGAGCGGCGAGCAGATCGACCGTATCGAAATGGATGCGATCAATCAGAAGCTTCTGGAAGAGCACAAGCGCCCCGCCGTGGGAACGCCTGTTCTCCTCGGCATCACCAAGGCGTCGCTGCAGACCAAGTCGTTCATCTCGGCTGCCTCGTTCCAGGAAACCACCCGCGTCCTTACCGAGGCTGCGGTCAATGGCAAAATGGATACGCTGGAAGGGCTGAAGGAAAACGTCATTGTCGGTCGTCTCATCCCGGCAGGCACGGGTGCAGCCATGTCGAAGCTGCGCCGCATCGCCACCATGCGCGACGAACTTATCGTCCAGCAGCGGGCCGAGACGTCCAAGCAGCCGGTTCAGATTGCCGCCGATCCGGCGGAATAATCCGAATCAGAATATTTAGAGACGGGGCCGTCTTCCGGACGGCCTCTTTTTTTGGCCAAATCGGAGACATTTGCCTCTCTATCTGAGCTCAGGCCGCTTTAGCGTGGCAATCCGGCGCCAGCCGGGGAGCAAACCTTAAAAAATCGAGTCATTTCAGTTTGATTTGACTCATCAAAGGGGTTGACGGGGGGGGAGGGTTTCAGTATGTTCCGCGCACTTCAACAGGCTGTAGGCTCTCTTCTTTCCGGACGTCTCGTCCAGAACACAAAGGTCCTAAACGCTGTTGGCCCTAGCCATGACGGTAAACGTCACTCCTAGCGCAAGCTAGTCAAGGCAAGATTGGCGAATTTCGCCAGTCCTCTGCGATTTGCGCACTTTAAGCCTTTAGTGAAAAGGCCAAGGTGCGGATTCGTGTTGCTTTATGAGTGTTGTGTGTCGCGGCAGGAATTCAAGCCGGGTGAAAGCCCGGGAGAGACAAGACAGAACTTCGGTTCACCAGAAGGGCAAACGATGCCAACGATTAGTCAGTTGATCCGCAAGCCGCGGGCGCCAAAGACCTACCGCGAAAAGGCTCGCCACATGGAGGCAAGCCCCCAGAAGCGTGGCGTGTGCACACGCGTTTACACCACGACGCCGAAGAAGCCGAACTCGGCTTTGCGTAAGGTGGCGAAGGTGCGTTTGACCAATGGCTTCGAGGTCATCGGCTATATTCCGGGTGAAGGCCATAACCTTCAGGAACATTCGGTTGTGATGATCCGCGGCGGCCGTGTGAAGGATTTGCCGGGTGTGCGTTATCACATCCTTCGCGGCGTTCTCGATACGCAGGGCGTCAAGGATCGTAAGCAGCGCCGTTCGAAATATGGCGCGAAGCGTCCGAAGTAATTTAAGAGGATTGAAGCGATGTCACGTCGTCACAGCGCTGAAAAGCGTGAAATTATTCCGGACCCGAAGTTCGGCAACATCATTGTCACCAAGTTCATGAATTCCATCATGTATGATGGCAAGAAGTCGGTTGCTGAATCGATCGTTTATGGCGCATTCGCCAACGTCGAGGCAAAGCTGAAGGCTGACCCGCTGCAGGTGTTCATGGCGGCTCTCGACAATGTGGCCCCTGCCGTTGAGGTTCGTTCACGCCGCGTTGGTGGTGCAACCTACCAGGTTCCGGTTGAGGTGCGCACCGAGCGTCGTCAGGCCCTTGCTATCCGCTGGCTGATTTCTGCTGCCCGTGACCGCAACGACAAGACCATGGTTGATCGTCTTTCATCCGAATTGATCGATGCTGCCAATAACCGCGGCAATGCCGTTAAGAAGCGCGAAGATACGCACCGCATGGCGGAAGCCAACCGCGCCTTCTCGCATTATCGCTGGTAATTCTTTTTAAGGACCTCAACATGGCCCGCTCGCATCAGATTCAGGATTACCGAAATTTCGGTATCATGGCTCACATCGACGCCGGTAAAACGACGACGACTGAGCGTATTCTTTATTACTCCGGCAAATCGCACAAGATTGGCGAAGTGCATGACGGCGCTGCCACCATGGACTGGATGGAGCAGGAGCAGGAGCGTGGCATCACGATCACTTCGGCTGCCACCACCACGTTCTGGAAGGGCAAGCGCCTTAACATTATCGATACCCCCGGCCACGTGGACTTCACCATTGAGGTGGAGCGCTCCCTGCGTGTTCTCGATGGCGCTGTCTGCGTTCTCGACGGTAACCAGGGCGTTGAGCCGCAGACCGAGACCGTCTGGCGTCAGGCCGACAAGTACAACGTTCCGCGTATCGTGTTCGTCAACAAGATGGACAAGATCGGCGCTGATTTTTACAAGTGCGTCGAGGATATCAAGACCAAGGTTGCCGGACGTGCGGTCTGCATCCAACTGCCGATCGGTTCCGAGAGCGACTTTGCCGGCATCATCGATCTCGTTCGCATGAAGGCTGTGGTCTGGGAAAACGAAGCGCTGGGCGCGAACTATCATGATGAGGAAATTCCGGCCAGCCTGAAGGATAAGGCCGCTGAATACCGCACCATGCTGATCGACGCTGCCGTCGAACTCGACGACGATGTCATGGCTGCCTATCTCGATGGCAATGAGCCGGACGAAGCCACGCTTCATCGCCTCATCCGCGCCGCCGTGCAGGGCCGCGTGTTCGTTCCGGTTCTCTGCGGTTCGGCCTTTAAGAACAAGGGCGTTCAGCCGCTTCTTGATGCCGTTGTCGAATATCTGCCGTCGCCGCTCGATCGTGGCGCGATCAAGGGTATAGATTTCGAAACAGAGGCTGAAATCGTTCGCAACCCGTCCGATGACGAGCCCTTCTCCATGCTCGCCTTCAAGATCATGGACGACCCGTTTGTCGGCACCATCACCTTCTCGCGCGTTTATTCGGGCAAGATCGAGTCGGGTACGACCGTGCTCAATTCCACCAAGGACAAGCGCGAGCGTGTCGGGCGCATGTTGCTGATGCATGCCAATAACCGCGAAGACATCAAGGAAGCCTATGCCGGCGATATCGTGGCTCTGGCTGGTCTGAAAGAAACGCGCACCGGCGATACGCTCTGCGATCCGAACAAGGCCGTGATCCTCGAAAAGATGATCTTCCCCGAGCCGGTTATCGAAATCGCCGTCGAGCCGAAGTCCAAGGCTGATCAGGAAAAGCTGGGCATTGCCCTGGCCAAGCTGGTTGCCGAAGACCCGTCCTTCCGTGTCTCGACCGACTCTGAGTCCGGTCAGACCATCATGAAGGGAATGGGCGAACTTCATCTTGACATCAAGGTCGACATTTTGCGCCGCACCTACAAGGTGGACGCGAATATCGGCGCTCCTCAGGTGGCTTACCGTGAAAAGCTCACCAAGAAGGTCGAAATCGACTATACGCACAAGAAGCAGACCGGCGGTACAGGCCAGTTTGCCCGCGTGAAGATTGTGTTCGAGCCGAATGAGCCGGGTGCAGGTAACGCTTTCGAATCCAAGATCGTGGGCGGCGCCGTGCCGAAGGAATATATTCCGGGCGTTGAAAAGGGCATCAACAGCGTCATGGGTGCGGGCATTCTTGCCGGCTTCCCGGTTGTGGACGTCCGGGCAACGCTGGTGGATGGCGCGTTCCATGACGTTGACTCGTCGGTTCTCGCCTTCGAAATCGCATCGCGTGCTGCTTTCCGCGAGGCACTCCAGAAGGGCGGTTCCGTTCTTCTTGAGCCGATCATGAAGGTGGAAGTGGTGACCCCGGAAGACTATACCGGTTCGGTCATGGGCGATCTTCTGGGTCGTCGTGGTCAGGTTCAGGGTCAGGACATGCGCGGTAATGCGGTCGTCATCAATGCGATGGTGCCGCTCGCCAACATGTTCCAGTACGTGAACACCCTGCGCTCGTTCAGCCAGGGCCGCGCGAACTACACCATGCAGTTCGATCATTACGAGCAGGTGCCGACCGCGGAAGCGGAAAAGGTCAAGGCGAAATATTCGGCTTGATCGGTCACTGAACATTCAAAGTTTTGAACCCTTAGGTTTAAGAGGAGCCTGTCATGGCAAAAGAAAAGTTTGAACGCACTAAGCCGCATTGCAACATCGGCACTATCGGTCACGTCGACCACGGCAAGACCTCGCTCACCGCAGCGATCACCAAGGTTCTGGCAGAAGCCGGCGGCGCCAAGTTCACCGCTTACGACCAGATCGACAAGGCTCCGGAAGAGAAGGCCCGCGGCATCACCATTTCGACCGCTCACGTCGAATATGAGACCCCGAACCGTCACTATGCCCACGTCGACTGCCCCGGCCACGCCGACTATGTGAAGAACATGATCACCGGCGCAGCCCAGATGGACGGCGCTATTCTCGTCGTGTCCGCTTCGGACGGCCCGATGCCCCAGACCCGCGAGCACATCCTGCTTGCCCGTCAGGTCGGCGTGCCTGCTCTCGTTGTGTTCATGAACAAGGTTGACCTTGTCGACGACGCCGAACTGATCGACCTCGTTGAAATGGAAATCCGTGAACTTCTCTCCAAGTACGAGTTCCCTGGCGACGAAATCCCGATCACCAAGGGTTCGGCTAAGGTTGCTCTCGACGACGGCGACAAGAAGATCGGTCATGACGCTATTCTGGCTCTCATGAAGACGGTTGACGAATATATCCCGCAGCCGGCCCGTCCGCTGGATCTGCCCTTCCTGATGCCGGTCGAAGACGTGTTCTCGATCTCTGGCCGCGGCACCGTGGTGACCGGCCGTGTCGAGCGCGGCATTGTCAAGGTTGGCGAGGAAATCGAGATCGTCGGCCTGCGTCCGACCACCAAGACCACCGTTACCGGCGTTGAAATGTTCCGCAAGCTGCTCGATCAGGGTCAGGCCGGCGACAACATCGGCGCGCTGCTGCGCGGCACCAAGCGTGAAGACGTTGAGCGTGGTCAGGTTCTCTGCAAGCCGGGTTCGGTCAAGCCGCATACGAAGTTCAAGGCTGAGGCCTACATCCTCACCAAGGAAGAAGGTGGCCGTCATACCCCGTTCTTCACGAACTATCGTCCGCAGTTCTACTTCCGCACCACCGACGTGACCGGCGTCTGCACGCTGCCGGAAGGCACGGAAATGGTGATGCCGGGTGACAACATCTCGATGGATGTGGCTCTTATTTCTCCGATCGCCATGGAAGAGAAGCTCCGCTTCGCTATCCGCGAAGGCGGCCGCACCGTTGGTGCAGGCGTTGTCGCATCGATCATTGAATAATTGAGGCTGATTGACTGGGCGGGGTCCTCGCCCCGCCTACCAATCGAGGGATGAACCTTATGAACGCTCAGAATATTCGCATACGTCTCAAGGCCTTTGATCATCGAATCCTTGATTCGTCGACGAAAGAAATCGTGTCTACGGCCAAGCGCACCGGCGCCCAGGTTCGTGGGCCCATCCCGCTGCCGACGCAGATCGAGAAGTTTACTGTGAACCGCTCGCCGCACGTCGACAAGAAGTCGCGCGAGCAGTTTGAAATTCGCACTCACAAGCGGGTGCTTGACATTGTTGATCCGACGCCGCAAACCGTCGACGCTTTGATGAAGCTCGATCTTGCAGCCGGTGTCGATGTCGAGATCAAGCTCTAAGTTTTGTTGTAACAGGCACCTCTCAACGAATGTGCCTTGAAGGATAAAGAACCATGCGGTCAGGTGTTATCGCACAGAAGGTCGGAATGACCCGCATCTTTACGGATGCCGGTGAGCACGTCCCTGTGACAGTTCTGAAGCTCGATGGCTGTCAAGTTATCGCGCATCGGACGCAAGACAAGAACGGCTACACGGCTGTTCAGCTCGGCATTGGCCGGGCGAAAGTCAAGAACGTTTCGCGCGCCGAGCGCGCCCGTTTCGCCATTGCGAAGGTTGAGCCCAAGATGCAGATTGCTGAATTCCGCGTGCCGGAAGACAAGCTGCTGCCGGTTGGTGCTGAAATCACCGCTGATCACTTCGTTGTCGGTCAGTTTGTCGATGTCAGCGGCACCACGATTGGTAAGGGCTTTGCCGGACCGATGAAGCGTTGGAATTTTGGCGGTCTGCGCGCCACGCATGGTGTCTCGGTTTCGCATCGTTCGCATGGTTCGACCGGCGGTCGTCAGGATCCGGGCAAGACCTTCAAGAACAAGAAAATGGCCGGTCACCTCGGTGTGGAGCGTGTCACCACCCAGAACCTGCGCGTCGTGCAGACAGATGTCGAGCGCGGACTGGTTCTGGTTGAGGGCGCTGTGCCCGGTTCCGCCGGTGGCTGGATCTATCTGCGTGACGCCGTCAAGAAGGCTCTGCCTCAGGATGCGCCGCAGCCCGGCAAGTTCCGTCTCAATAACGAAGTGAAGAAGGAGGGCGAGTGATGAAGATTGACGTCTCGTCCCTCGATGGGAAGAAGGCCGGTTCGGTCGAACTGAACGATGCCATTTTTGGTCTCGAGCCACGCCAGGATCTGATCGCCCGCATGGTGCGCTATCAGTTGGCCAAGCGTCAGGCCGGAACACATGAAACGCAGGGCCGCGCCGACGTTTGGCGCACCGGCAAGAAGATGTTCAAGCAGAAGGGTACGGGCTCTGCCCGTCACGGTTCTGCCCGCGCGCCGCAGTTCCGCGGCGGTGGCCGCGCCTTCGGACCGGTGACCCGCTCGCATGCTCACGATCTGCCCAAGGCCGTGCGTGCGCTGGCGCTCAAGCATGCCCTGTCCGCCAAGGTCAAGGCCGGCGAACTGATCGTGCTGGAGAACACCCAGTCGGAGCCCAAGACCAAGGTCGTGCTTGGCCATCTCAACACGCTCGGCATCAACAATGCTCTGTTCATCGATGGGGCGCAGGTGGATGCAGGTTTCAGCCTCGCTGCCCGCAACATACCGCACATCGACGTGCTGCCGGTGCAGGGCATCAATGTTTATGACATTCTTCGTCGCAGCAAACTGGTGCTGACGAAGGCTGCTGTGGAAGCGCTGGAGGCGCGGTTCAAATGAGCAATCCGTCCCGCATTTCCAAGGACTCGCGTCACTATGACATCATAGTGTCGCCGGTCATCACCGAAAAGGCCACGATGGCCTCGGAGAGCAACCAGGTCGTCTTCAACGTGCGCAAGGATGCCACCAAGCCTCAGATCAAGGCAGCTGTAGAAAAGCTGTTCGACGTCAAGGTGAAGGCTGTCAATACCTTGATCCGCATGGGTAAGCGTAAGGTGTTCCGCGGTTTCCGCGGCCAGCAATCCGATGTCAAGAAAGCCGTTGTGACTCTCGCCGAGGGCCACAAGATTGACATCACGACAGGCCTGTAAGGATTACGATCAATGGCACTGAAATCTTTCAAGCCGATCACTCCGGGCCTGCGCCAGCTGGTGATCGTCGACCGCAGCGAGCTCTACAAGGGCAAGCCGGTCAAGACCCTCACGGAAGGAAAGTCTTCCAAGGGTGGTCGCAACAATCTCGGTCGTGTGACCGTTCGCTTCCGTGGCGGCGGACACAAGCAGACCTACCGCATCGTCGACTTCAAGCGCCGCAAGCTTGATGCGCCGGCTGTGGTGGAGCGTCTGGAATATGACCCGAACCGCACAGCCTTCATCGCTCTCATCAAGTATAATGATGGCGAACTGGCTTATATTCTGGCGCCGCAGCGCCTTAGCGTCGGCGACGAGGTCGTCTCCGGCAACCAGGTTGACGTGAAGCCGGGAAATGCCATGCCGCTGGCCAATATTCCGGTCGGCACGATCGTCCACAACGTCGAGATGAAAATCGGCCGTGGCGGTGCAATCGCCCGCTCTGCCGGTTCTTATGCTCAGATTGTCGGCCGCGATCAGGGTTATGTGTCTCTGCGCCTCAACTCGGGCGAGCAGCGGCTCATCCATGGCCAGTGCTTCGCCACGATCGGTGCGGTATCCAATCCGGACCACATGAACACCAGCCTCGGCAAGGCCGGTCGCGCCCGCTGGCTCGGCCACAAGCCGCATAACCGCGGCGTGACCATGAACCCGGTCGACCATCCGCACGGTGGTGGTGAAGGCCGCACCTCGGGTGGCCGTCATCCGGTTACGCCGTGGGGCAAGCCGACCAAGGGTAAGAAGACCCGCAGTAATAAGTCGACAACGCGCTTTATCGTCGTGTCGCGTCACGACCGCAAGAAGAAGGGTTAACGAATGTCGCGTTCAATCTGGAAGGGACCATTCGTTGATGGCTATCTGCTCAAGAAGGCGGATGCAGCCAGCAGCTCGAAGCGGTCGGAAGTTATCAAGATCTGGAGCCGTCGCTCGACGATCTTGCCGCAGTTCGTTGGTCTGACCTTCGGTGTCCATAACGGCCATAAGCATGTGCCGGTGCAGGTTTCCGAAGAGATGATCGGTCACAAGTTTGGTGAATTCGCCCCGACACGGACCTTTACGGGTCACGCCGCGGACAAAAAGGCGAAGAGGGGCTAAATCATGTCTAAGCCTAAAACGCCGCGTGCGCTGAAGGATAATGAAGCAAAGGCTGTCTTGCGCATGGTGCGCATCAGCCCGCAAAAGCTGAATCTTGTCGCGCAGTTGATCCGTGGCAAGAAGGTCTCCGGCGCTCTCGCCGACCTGACCTTCTCGCGCAAGCGTATCGCCCATGATGTCAAGAAGACGCTGGAAAGCGCCATTGCCAATGCCGAGAACAACCATAGCCTCGATGTCGACGATCTCGTCGTCGCTGAGGCCTATGTCGGCAAGGCCATGGTTCTCAAGCGGTTCAGCCCGCGTGCGCGCGGCCGGGCCAGCCGGATCGAGAAGCCGTTCTCGAACCTGACCATCGTCGTTCGTGAAGTTGAAGCCAAGTCGGCCTGAGGAGAGACATATGGGACAGAAAGTCAATCCAATCGGTCTGCGTCTCGGCATCAACCGCACGTGGGACTCGCGTTGGTTCGCGAACAAGGGTGAATATGGCCAGCTTCTTCATGAAGACATGAAGATTCGCGAAGTGCTGATGAAGGCGCTGAAACAGGCTGCCATTTCCAAGATCATAATCGAGCGTCCGCACAAGAAGTGCCGCGTTACCATTCATTCGGCACGCCCGGGCGTGGTCATCGGCAAGAAGGGCGCTGACATCGACAAGATCCGTAAGCTTGTTGCTGGCCTGACGAAGTCGGAAGTGGTGATCAACATTGTCGAAGTCCGCAAGCCGGAAGTCGACGCCACCCTGGTGGCGGATTCGATCGCTCAGCAGCTGGAACGCCGCGTTGCATTCCGCCGCGCCATGAAGCGGGCTGTTCAGTCGGCCATTCGTCTTGGCGCTGAAGGCATCCGCATCAATTGCTCCGGCCGTCTCGGCGGTGCCGAAATTGCCCGGCTGGAGTGGTATCGCGAGGGCCGCGTGCCTCTGCATACGCTGCGCGCCGATGTGGACTACGGTGTCGGAACGGCCCATACGGCTTATGGCACCTGCGGCATCAAGGTCTGGATCTTCAAGGGCGAAATCCTTGAGCATGATCCGATGGCGCAGGACAAGCGTCAGGCTGAGAGCGATAATTCCGGCAACGCCAGCAGCCGCCCGCGTCGTGAACGTGAACCCCGTGATGCGGCCTAAGGCCCTGCAGCACAAGAATTGAAGAGTTGAGAACATGTTGCAGCCAAAGCGAACAAAGTTCAGGAAAGCCTTCAAGGGTCGCATCCGCGGCGCTTCGAAGGGCGGAACCGAACTCAATTTCGGCCAGTATGGCCTGAAGGCCATGGAACCTGAGCGTGTTACCGCGCGCCAGATCGAAGCCGCCCGTCGCGCCCTGACCCGCCATATGAAGCGTGCCGGCCGCGTCTGGATCCGGATTTTCCCTGACGTGCCGGTTTCGAAGAAGCCGACCGAAGTGCGTATGGGTAAAGGTAAGGGTGCGCCAGAATTGTGGGCATGCCGCGTTGCCCCCGGCCGTATCATGTTCGAGCTGGACGGTGTTCCGCTGGATGTGGCGCGTCAGGCGCTCACGCTGGCTGCTGCCAAGCTGCCGATCAAGACCCGCTTCATCCAACGTATTGCCGAATAGGAGAGAGGAATATGTCAAACAAGCAGCGCCTCTCTGATCTTAAGGTCATGACCGTTGATCAGCTTTCGGAAGAAATTCTGAATTTGAAAAAAGAGCAGTTTAACTTGCGCTTCCAGCGTGCTACAGGACAGCTCGAAAACACGTCCCGTGTTCGCATCGTTCGGCGTGAGATTGCCCGTGCCAAGACCCTTGCCGCCCAAAAGCGCAAGGCGTCGAAGGCATCGGCGTAAGTTATTAGAGGATAAACCATGCCGAAGCGCATTTTGCAGGGCGTTGTTGTCAGCGATAAGCAGGACAAGACCGTCGTTGTGAAGGTAGAGCGTCGTTTCACTCATCCGCTCTTGAAAAAGACGGTGCGTCGTTCGAAGAACTACCATGCACATGATGAAAACAAGACGTTTAAGGTTGGCGACACGGTTTCCATCGAGGAAACCAAGCCAATTTCAAAATTAAAGCGTTGGACTGTACTCGTTCCATAGTCTAAAGGCTTTATAACCACGAGGAGGCCTCTGGCCTCCTTCAGGCGTAGTCCGGGGAAGCATGGCGACATGACAGCCGGAAACCGATCTGAGAGAGAAGGCAAACCATGATTCAGATGCAAACGAATCTCGACGTCGCCGATAATTCTGGCGCGCGGCGCGTGATGTGCATCAAGGTATTGGGCGGCTCGAAACGCAAGTATGCGAGCGTCGGCGATATTATTGTTGTGTCCATCAAAGAGGCCATTCCACGCGGTCGCGTGAAGAAGGGCGATGTCATGAAGGCAGTTGTCGTGCGTGTGGCTAAGGATATACGCCGCACCGACGGGTCAGTGATCCGTTTTGACAATAATGCGGCGGTTCTGATCAACAATCAGTCCGAGCCGATCGGCACCCGCATCTTTGGCCCGGTTCCGCGCGAGTTGCGCGCCAAGAACCACATGAAGATTATTTCTCTCGCGCCGGAGGTGTTGTAATGGCCGCCAAGATAAAAAAGGGCGACAAGGTCGTCATCCTGGCTGGCCGCGACAAGGGCAAGTCGGGCGAAGTTGTTTCGGTCAATCCGACTGAAGGGCGCGCTACCGTGCGCGGCGTCAATCTGGTGAAGCGTCATCAGCGTCAGACACAGACGCAGGAAGGCGGGATCATCACCAAGGAAGCTCCGATCGATCTGTCGAACGTGGCTATTGCCGATCCCAAGACCGGCAAGGCAACGCGCGTTGGGTTCAAGGTGCTGGAAGATGGCCGCAAGGTTCGTTTCGCGAAAGCTTCAGGAGATTTGATCGATGGCTGAGGATAAGAAGGCCAAGGCTGCTCCGAAGGGCGCCAAGGCTCCGGCTGCTGGCGCTGAAAAAGTTGCGCGCGGCAGCATTGCTATTGAAAACACCAGTGCGGCTTCGGCCATGCCTGCGGATTATGTGCCGCGCATGAAGAAGCTCTATCTCGAGCAGATCCGCCAGCAGATGGTTGAGCAGTTCGGGTACAAGAATGCGCTGGAAGTGCCGAAGATCGAGAAGATCGTGCTCAACATGGGCGTGGGCGACGCGGTCAACGACACCAAGAAGGTGACGTCGGCTGCAGCCGATCTCGCGCTCATCTCCGGCCAGAAGCCGGTGATTACCCGTGCACGCAAGGCAATCTCGACGTTCAAACTGCGCGAGAATATGCCGATCGGCGCCAAGGTCACGCTGCGTCAGGCGCAGATGTACGAATTCCTCGACCGTCTCGTGACCGTGGCCCTGCCGCGCGTGCGAGATTTTCGCGGCCTGAATCCGAAGTCTTTTGATGGCCGTGGCAATTATGCCCTCGGTATCAAAGAGCATATCATTTTCCCTGAAATTGATTATGACAAGGCTGAGGCCAACCTGGGTATGGACATTATTGTCTGCACCTCGGCCAAGACAGATGAAGAAGCGCGCGCGCTCCTGCGGGCGTTTAACTTTCCGTTCCGGCAGTGAGCTCTCGCTCAAACGCGGCAACCTGAGGGTCAATATTTATGGCTAAGAAAAGCGCGATTGAAAACAACAATCATCGCAAGAAGCTGGTCAAGCAATATGCTGGCAAGCGGGCAAAGTTGAAGGCTATCGCCAACGACAAGAGCCTGAGCATGGAGGAGCAGTTCACCGCTCGTCTGAAACTCGCCGAACTGCCGAGAAATTCGGCGGTCAATCGTGTCATCAACCGTTGTGAGGTTACAGGCCGTCCGCGCGCCTTTTACCGCAAGCTGAAGATGTCACGTATTGCGCTTCGTGAATTGGGCAACAAGGGCCTGATTCCGGGGCTGGTGAAATCGAGCTGGTAGGAGCTAACCCATGTCAATGACAGATCCGTTGGGCGATATGCTCACACGCATCCGTAATGCCGGTATGCGTCGCAAGAACAGGGTTTCGACTCCCGGTTCCAAGATCCGTGCGCACGTTCTCGACGTGCTGCAGCAGGAAGGTTACATCCGCGGTTATTCGACCACGGAATTCGGCAACGGCCGCACCGAGTTTGAAATCGAACTGAAATATTTCGATGGACAGCCGGTCATCCGCGAAATCGAGCGTGTCTCGAAGCCGGGCCGTCGTGTTTACGCCGCTGTGGACAATTTGCCCCGTGTGGCGAATGGTCTCGGCATCACCATCGTCTCGACGCCGAAAGGCGTTATGGCAGATCACTCCGCCCGCGAACATAATGTCGGTGGCGAAGTTCTCTGCAAAGTCTTCTAACGATAGAGAGGGATTGAACAATGTCTCGTGTCGGTAAGAAGCCGGTTGCAGTTCCCGCGGGCGTGACCGCCCGTCTGGAAGGCCAGAAAGTCGTCGTCAAGGGCTCGAAGGGCGAATTGTCCTTTGTGGTTCCGGATGACGTGTCCGTAACAATGGAAGGCGGGGCCGTTTCGGTTGACCCGCGTTCCGACAGCAAGCGCGCCCGCGCCCTCTGGGGCATGTCGCGTTCGATGATCAACAACCTGGTGGTTGGCGTCAGCTCCGGTTTCGAAAAGAAGCTCGAGATCAACGGCGTGGGCTACAAGGCTGCCGTCGTCGGTAAGAACCTGAGCCTGTCGCTCGGCTACAGCCACGATGTAAACTATCCGATTCCGGATGGTATCTCGATCGTGACGCCGAAGCCGACGGAAATCACCATTTCCGGCATTGACAAGCGTCAGGTCGGACAGGTGGCTGCCGAAGTGCGCGCTTATCGCGGTCCTGAACCCTATAAGGGCAAGGGCGTCAAATACGTGGGCGAATTCATCTTCCGCAAGGAAGGCAAGAAGAAGTAAGGAGTGGCCAATATGGCAAAGGATGTACAAGCCGGAGAACGCCGCAAGGCGCGTGTCCGTCGCTCGATCCGGGCCCGGGCCTATGGTCGCCCGCGTCTTTCGGTGTTTCGTTCGTCGAAGCAGATTTATGCCCAGATCATCGATGATGAGAATGGCGTGACGCTGGCTTCCGCCTCGACGCTGGAAAAGGCGAACCGCGAGCAGTTGAAGACCGGCGCCAATGTCGACGCCGCCAAGCTCATCGGCAAGCTAATTGCCGAACGCGCCAAGGCTGCAGGCATTGAGGCGGTTGTCTTCGACCGTGGCAATTATAATTATCACGGCCGGGTGAAGGCTCTGGCTGAAGGTGCCCGTGAGGGTGGCCTGAACTTCTAAAAAAGCGATAATCCCGTTTGTAGCGGGGTTATCTTTGTTGCAGGGGAGGCTCTCCTGCTTTCGAAGCGAGCGGAATTTCCGCGTTAAGTGACGGATTTTAAAATGGCACGTGAAGGTGAAGGCGGCGGTCGCGGACGCGATCGTGAACGCGAAAAAGTCGAAAGTGAATTTGTTGATCGTCTGGTGCACATTAATCGTGTGGCCAAGGTGGTCAAGGGTGGCCGCCGTTTTGGTTTTGCCGCTCTCGTCGTTGTAGGCGACCAGAAGGGTCGGGTTGGTTTCGGTCACGGCAAGGCTCGTGAAGTTCCGGAAGCGATACGCAAGGCAACTGAAGCTGCCAAGCGCGGCCTCATCCGCGTGCCGCTGCGCGAAGGCCGCACTCTGCATCACGATGTGAACGGCCGTCATGGCGCCGGGCGCGTCATTCTGCGGGCGGCTCCGGCTGGTACCGGCATTATTGCCGGCGGTCCGATGCGCGCTGTGTTCGAGACGCTGGGCATGCATGACGTAGTGGCCAAGAGTCAGGGTTCTTCGAACCCTTACAACATGGTCCGTGCGACCTTCGATGCGCTCAAGCACGAAGACAGCCCTCGCGCTGTTGCGGCTCGCCGTAACCTCAAGGTTTCAACCATCCAGTCGCGCCGTCAGGGCGTTGACGCGGATTCAGCTGATTCGTGAGGCCACAGATGAGCAATTCAGCAGTTAAATCCGTTGTGGTCGAGCAGACCGCCAGCCCCGTCGGTCGTCCCGCCGATCAGCGCGCAACCTTGAAGGCCCTGCGCCTGAACAAGATTGGCCGCCGGTCGACTCTGGTCGATACGCCTGCGGTTCGCGGCATGATTGCCAAGGTTGCGCACCTCGTGCGCGTCGTTGAAGGCCAGTGAGGAGAGCATCATGAGACTCAATGGCATTTCAGATAATGCAGGTTCGTCCAAGAAGCGCATGCGCGTTGGGCGTGGTATCGGCTCTGGCAAGGGCAAGACCGGTGGTCGCGGCGTCAAGGGTCAGAAGGCTCGCTCGGGCGTTGCCGTCAAGGGCTTCGAAGGCGGTCAGATGCCGTTGCATCGCCGTCTGCCGAAGCGCGGTTTCTGGAACCCCTTCGCCACCGATTATAATGAGGTCAATGTTGGCCGCGTTCAGGAGGCTGTCGATTCGGGCAAGCTCGATGCGTCGAAGCCTGTGACGGTTGAGGCGCTTGTCGCCGCTGGGATCTGCTCCCGTCCGCGTGACGGCGTCAAGATCCTCGGCTCGGGTGAACTCAAGGCCAAGCTGGTTTTTGAAGTGGTGGGCGCGTCCAAGGGTGCGATCGAGGCCATTCAGAAGGCTGGCGGTTCAATCACCTTGCTGGGTCAGGCAGAAGCCTGAGATTGTGCAGCATTGCGGTTGACGCGAATGTGATTAATATCGGAACGGGGCGTGGGGTTGAAACCTTGTCGCCCCGTTTGCATGTAGGGGCTTCCGGGTGATATGGGAGGCTGTCTCCGGTCAGCGCGATCCCCGGATATTCCGGGCTTGTTGCAGACGATCGGATTTTTGATCAATTTGGAGCGATAAGATGGCATCGGCAGCCGAACAATTAGCGGCAAATCTCAATTTCTCCGCCTTTTCCAAGGCGGATGAGCTGAAAAAGCGGATTTGGTTCACGTTAGGTGCGCTGATCGTCTATCGGTTGGGGACATATATTCCGTTGCCGGGCATTGATCCGACCGCATTTGCCGCGAGCTTCAAGGGGCAAAGCCAGGGTATCGCCGGCATGTTCAACATGTTCTCCGGCGGCGCGGTGCAGCGTATGGCGATTTTCGCCCTGAACATCATGCCTTACATTTCGGCTTCGATTATCATTCAGTTGCTCACATCCGTTGTGCCACAGTTGGAAGCAATCAAAAAGGAAGGCGAGTCAGGCCGGAAAACCCTCAATCAGTATACGCGCTACCTCACGGTGGTGCTGGCCGCCTTTCAGGCCTGGGGCATCGCCGTAGGCCTTGAGGGTCAGGCCAATGTCGTCGCTGATCCAGGCTTCTTCTTCCGCATTTCGACCGTGATCACGCTGATGGGCGGCACGATGTTCCTGATGTGGCTGGGTGAGCAGATCACCGCGCGCGGTGTGGGCAACGGGTCCTCGCTGATCATTTTTGCCGGCATTGTTTCGGGATTGCCTGTTGCCATTGTCAATACGCTGGAGTTGGGCCGTCAGGGCGCGCTTTCGACCGGCATCATTCTCGGTGCGCTGGTGATGGCCATCGCCGTTGTCGGCTTCATCGTGTTCATGGAACGCGCCCAGCGCCGTCTGATGGTGACTTATCCGAAGCGTCAGGTCGGCAACAAGGTGTTCGATGGCCAGACGTCGTTCCTGCCGCTCAAGCTGAATACGTCAGGCGTGATTCCGCCGATTTTCGCTTCGAGTCTTCTGCTCCTGCCGACCACAATCGCCAATTTCGCCCAGACCAGCGGAACAGGTTTCCTTGGGCTCATTGCAACATACCTCGGTCATGGGCGGCCGCTGTATATGCTGCTTTATGTCGCGCTGATCATTTTCTTCTCGTTTTTCTACACGGCGAGCGTGTTTAACCCGGTTGATACCGCCGACAATCTGAAGAAATACGGCGGTTTCATTCCCGGTATCCGTCCCGGCGAGAAGACGGCGCAGTTCATCGACAAGGTGCTCACCCGCATCACCGTGATTGGCGCGCTCTATGTGGCCTTCATTTGTCTTATACCCGAAGTGCTGATTTCCTATGCAGCGCTGCCGTTCTATTTTGGCGGCACATCGCTGCTGATTCTGGTCAGCGTCATGATGGACACAGTGGCTCAGATTCATGGGCACCTGCAGGCGCATCAATATGAAGGCCTCGTCAAGAAGGCAAAATTGCGGGGTAAAAGAAAATGAGACTCATTCTTCTGGGTCCGCCGGGGGCAGGCAAGGGTACACAGTCGCAGCGTCTGGTTGAGAAATATAAAATTCCGCAGCTTTCCACCGGCGACATGCTGCGCGCCGCCGTGAAGGCCGGGACGCCTGTCGGCTTGAAAGCGAAGTCGGTGATGGATGCCGGGCAGCTTGTGTCGGACGAGATTGTGGTCGGCATTGTCGCTGACCGCATCGAGGAGCCGGACGCGCACAACGGTTTCATTCTTGATGGCTTTCCGCGCACGGTCGCTCAGGCCGAGGCTTTGGGCAGGATGCTGGACGGCAAGAAGATGAAGCTCGATGCCGTGATCGAACTCAAGGTGGATGAAGCGGCCTTGCTCGCCCGCATCGAAAAGCGCGTGGCGGAAACGCTGGCCGCGGGCGGAACTGTCCGCGCCGATGACAATGCCGAGAGCTTCAAGATCCGGCTCGAGGCCTATCGCGCGCAGACTGCGCCTGTCTCCGCCTATTATGCGGGACAGGGGCAGCTCAAGACGGTCGATGGCATGGCTCCGATTGAGCAAGTATCGGCAGCGATTGACAAAATTTTATCGTAAGGCTTGACGCGCGCTGCGAAAGCAACTAGGAACGCGCATCTGCAAATGAGCGCTTCCCTGCACTGCAGGGGAAAAGCGCTCTTTTTGTCGTTACCACAAGGGCCGGCCTCCACCGGACGTGGTTTCATCCCTGCCGGATATTCCGGCGCACATGGAGTGTAAAAAGTGGCACGTATAGCTGGTGTTAATATTCCGACCAACAAGCGCGTTCTGATCGCGTTGCAATATATTCACGGCATTGGCCCCAAAAAGGCCGAGGAAATTTGCCAGAAGGTGAATATTGCCGCTGATCGCCGCGTCGCGCAGCTTTCGGATGCCGAGGTTTTGCAGATCCGCGAGACCATTGACCGCGACTACATGGTTGAGGGCGATCTGCGCCGTGAAGTGGCGATGAACATCAAGCGCCTTATGGATCTTGGCTGCTACCGCGGCCTGCGCCACCGCCGCGGCCTGCCGGTTCGCGGTCAGCGCACGTCGACCAATGCGCGTACCCGCAAGGGCAAATCCAAGCCGATCGCCGGCAAGAAGAAGTAAGAAATCCCCAGCGCCTGGAATGACGGGCGCGTCTGAAGGATAGGAAAAAGAGACTATGGCAAAAGAAGCAACACGCGTCCGCCGCCGCGAACGCAAGAATATCGCATCGGGCGTTGCCCATGTGAACTCGACATTCAACAACACCATGATCACCATCACCGATGCGCAGGGCAACACGATTTCGTGGTCCTCGGCCGGCACGATGGGTTTCAAGGGTTCACGTAAATCGACCCCCTTTGCTGCTCAGATGGCTGCTGAAGATGCCGCTAAAAAGGCCGCCGAGCATGGCGTGCGCACCATTGAAGTGGAAGTCTGCGGTCCGGGTTCGGGCCGTGAATCGGCATTGCGCGCGCTTCAGGCTGCGGGCTTCACCGTGACCTCGATCCGCGACGTGACCTCGATCCCGCATAACGGCTGCCGTCCCCGCAAGCGTCGCCGCGTCTGATATTTCTATTGCGAAGCGGCCAGTGCCGACGGGCATTGGCCGTCCTTTATTCTCCGACAGCTTGGGGCCAGGGTTGACGAACCGATATGCCTCTTGCGCACAGATAAGGTGCCGTCGTGATCCAGAAAAATTGGCAAGAACTGATTAAGCCGAACAAGCTTGAGGTTGTCGTTGGCGACGATCCCAAGCGCTTCGCCACTGTCGTCGCAGAACCGCTTGAGCGGGGCTATGGCCAGACGCTCGGAAATTCCCTGCGTCGCATCCTGCTCTCTTCGCTGCAGGGCGCTGCCGTAACGGCCATTCAGATCGATGGCGTGCTGCACGAATTCTCTTCGATTCCCGGCGTCCGCGAGGACGTGACCGACATTGTCCTCAACGTGAAGGACATTGCGATCAAGATGCAGGGCGAAGGCCCGAAGCGTCTGGTGCTGAAAAAGCATGGTCCCGGCGTCGTTACCGCGGGCGATATTGCCACCACCGGCGACGTGCAGGTTCTCAACCCGGAAGTCGTGATCTGCACGCTCGACGAGGGTGCCGATATCCGCATCGAATTCACCGTGAACACCGGCAAGGGCTATGTTCCTGCTGACCGCAACCGCTCGGAAGATTCGCCGATCGGCCTTATTCCGGTCGACAGCCTGTATTCCCCGGTCAAGAAGGTCAGCTATCGCGTCGAAAACACCCGTTCCGGACAGGTGCTCGACTATGACAAGCTCACCATGCAGATCGAGACCGACGGGTCGCTGACGCCTGAGGATGCCGTGGCTTATGCGGCGCGTATCCTGCAGGATCAGCTCAATGTCTTCGTGAACTTCGAAGAGCCAAAGAAGGAAGAAGTTGCCTCGGCTATTCCGGAGCTGGCTTTCAATCCGGCCCTGCTCAAGAAGGTGGACGAACTCGAGCTTTCGGTCCGTTCGGCCAACTGCCTAAAGAACGACAATATCGTCTATATCGGCGATCTCATCCAGAAATCGGAAGCAGAGATGCTCCGCACGCCGAATTTTGGCCGCAAGTCCTTGAACGAAATCAAGGAAGTGCTGGCGCAGATGGGTCTGCACCTCGGCATGGAAGTGTCGGGCTGGCCGCCGGAAAACATAGAGGATCTCGCCAAGAGGTTCGAAGAGCATTATTGATTTTTGCCCCCCCCCCATGGAGGGGAGGGTGATAAAGAACGCCCGTACCGTGGCACGGCGGGCGTAACCTTCAAGGAGTAGCCAATGTATCACGGTAGAGGATTTCGTCGTTTCGGCCGTACCGCCGAGCACCGCAAGGCAATGTTCGCTAATATGGCGCAGGCCCTGATCAAGCATGAGCAGATTGTTACCACGCTGGAGAAGGCCAAGGATCTGCGCCCCGTCGTCGAAAAGCTGGTCACGCTCGGCAAGCGCGGCGACCTGCATGCACGCCGTCAGGCTATTTCGCAGCTGCGCGATGCCGATCTCGTCAAGAAGCTGATCGATGTGCTCGGCCCGCGTTACAAGGATCGCCACGGCGGTTATCTGCGCGTTCTGAAGGCTGGTTTCCGTTATGGCGACAATGCGGCTCTTGCCGTCATTGAGTTTGTCGACCGGGACGTCGAGGCCAAGGGCAAGGATTCGGGCCCGGTTCAGGTCAAGGCCGAGGCCGAGGCAGCCTGAGTCTGATGACAGAATTGTAATGGGGCGGTCTTCGGGCCGCCCTTTTTTTTGACTGAATTCGTGCCTATCTCTATGGCCTGTTGTGTTTACACTGAATCACTCTCTCTCCATTCAAATGGGGAAAGCAGACGTTCGCGATGTTTCCGCCCAAGCGCAACGCACTCGAACGCAGAGCAGGAGAATTTCATGAAATGGACGGGTTGGATCGGTGCGGGATTATTGGCCGTTGCAGCTTTGACGCTTCCGGCTGCCGCTCAGCCTTCGGTCGTGCCAGAGAGTCCGGCGCAGGTGAAATATTCCTTCGCCCCGCTGGTGAGGAAAGTGCAGCCGGCCGTGGTGAATGTCTACGCTTCGCGCACGGACCAGAGCGGCCATAATCCGCTGTTCGACGATCCGTTCTTCCGGCAGTTTTTTGGACTGGGGAATGGCCAGCGCCCCGGCGGACCTACGGCGCAATCGCTGGGTTCCGGCGTCATTGTCGATCCGGATGGCCTGATCGTGACCAATTATCATGTCATCGAGGGCATGACCGATGTGAAGGTGGCGCTGGGGGATAAACGCGAGTTTCCGGCCCAGATCGTTCTGCGTGATCCGCATTCCGACCTCGCCGTGCTGCGCATCAAAGATGGGGGCGGCTTTCCGGCCATGGAAATGGGCGACTCCGATACGCTGCAGGTGGGGGATTTCATTATCGCCATTGGCAACCCGTTCGGCGTCGGCCAGACCGTGACGCAGGGCATCATCTCTGCATTGGCGCGCACGCAGGTCAGCGCGAATGATTACCAGTTTTTCATCCAGACCGATGCCGCGATTAACCCCGGAAATTCGGGCGGTGCGATGGTGGATATGAGCGGCAGATTAGTGGGCATCAATTCAGCGATTTACTCGAAATCCGGTGGTTCAAACGGTATCGGTTTCGCCATTCCGGTGAATATGGTGCGCACTGTGGTTGCCGCGGCGCGGAGTGGGTTGACCAAGGTGCGCCGTCCCTGGGTGGGCGCAAAGACCCAGACCCTGACCAAAGATGTGGCGGACAGTCTCGGGCTGGACAGACCGAGCGGCGCGCTGGTCACCAATGTCAGCGCCAGGAGCCCTGCCGCCGAGGCCGGGTTGAAGGTGGGCGATGTGGTGACCGAGGTCAATGGCCATGCGATCGACGATCCGGAAGCCTTTGGTTTTCGGCTTGGAACACAGCCGCTTGGCAGCACCGCCGAACTGAAGGTCATGCGCTCCGGCAAGCCGGCGATGCTGACCTTGCGGATGATGGCGGCGCCGGAGGTGCCGCCGCGCGATCCGGTGCGGATCAAGGGCGAATCGCCGCTGACCGGTGCGGTGCTGATCAATATTTCGCCTGCGGTGGCCGAAGACATGTCCATCGACACCGTCGCGGACGGCGTTGCTGTCTCCGAGGTGCAGACTGGCTCGATCGCCGATGATCTCGGCGTCCAGAAAGGCGACGTCATTGTCGCCATTAATGGCGTCAGGATGCAGAATACGGCAGAAATAACATCGGCGACGGCGTCGCGGCGTTCCTACTGGAAGCTGACAATCAACCGGCACGGGCAGGTGTTTACATCGGTTTTCGGCGGATGAGTGGTTTTATCGGCGGTTTGGCGCTAAGCTGTTCGCATGAGTAATCTTTTTTCAGTGGCAGGTTTGGCGGCGGAGGCACCGCGTCCGCTGGCCGATCGTCTGCGGCCGCAGAGTCTGGGCGAGGTCTCGGGGCAGCAGCACCTGCTCGGGCCGGAAGGGGCGCTGACGCGGTTGCTGCGCACCAGATCTCTGGGCAGCCTGATTTTCTGGGGCCCGCCGGGAACCGGCAAGACGACGGTCGGGCGCCTTCTGGCGCATGAGACGAAACTGGCCTTCGTGCAGATTTCGGCGATTTTTTCCGGCGTGGCCGAACTCAAGAAGGTGTTTGACGAAGCGCGCGCCCGCAGGCTGACCGGGCAGGGCACTTTGCTGTTCGTGGACGAGATTCACCGTTTCAACCGCAGCCAGCAGGACAGCTTCCTGCCCGTGATGGAGGACGGCACGGTGGTGCTGATTGGCGCGACCACGGAAAATCCGTCGTTTGAACTCAATGCTGCGCTGTTGTCGCGCGCGCGCGTCATGACCTTCAGGTCGCTGGACGAGGCGGCTCTGTATCAGTTGCTGGAGCGCGCCGAAGGCGCGGAGGGCAAGAGTCTGCCGCTCGGCGCCGATGCGCGCGCGGCTTTGGTGCGCATGGCCGATGGCGACGGGCGCGCGGCCCTGACGCTGGCCGAAGAGGTCTGGCGCGCCGCCCGCGAGGGTGAGGTTTTCGATACGGCCGGTCTGGCTGAAGTGGTGCAGCGCCGCGCGCCGATCTATGACAAGGCGCAAGAGGGCCATTACAACCTGATCTCGGCCCTGCACAAAACGGTGCGCGGTTCGGACCCCGACGCGGCGCTTTATTATCTGGCGCGGATGCTGGTGGCGGGGGAAGATCCCCTGTTCATCGCCCGGAGAGTGGTGCGCATGGCCAGCGAGGATGTCGGCCTTGCCGATCCGCAGGCGTTGCAGATAGCCCTCGCCGCCAAGGACACTTTCGAGTTTCTGGGTTCGCCCGAGGGCGAACTGGCTTTGGCGCAGGCGGTGGTCTATGTGGCCTGCGCGCCAAAATCCAATGCTGTTTATTCGGCATTCAAATCGGCCATGCAGCTTGCGCGCGAACATGGCTCGCTGATGCCGCCGAAGGTCATTCTCAACGCGCCGACCAGTCTCATGCGTAATGAAGGCTATGGCGAAGGCTATCTCTATGATCACGATCAGCCCGAGGCCTTTTCCGGGCAGAATTATTTTCCGGATGCGCTGGGCCGTGTCGAGCTTTACCATCCGGTCGAGCGGGGCTTTGAGCGCGAGATCAGAAAACGGCTTGATTATTGGGCAAAGCTCAGGCTTCAGCGAGGCGAACCGTGATAAAAGACAAAAAGCCCAATGAGAAGAAATCGGCCTTGCCGAGCCGCGAGGATATTCTCGCATTCGTCGCGCGGGAGAAGGCCCTGCCGGGCGCAAGCCACGGCGGCAAGATCGGCAAGCGGGAAATCGCCAAGGCATTCGGCATCAAGGGCGATGCCCGCATTTTTCTCAAACATCTCCTGAAGGAGATGGAATCCGAAGGTCTGCTGGAGCAGCGCAACCGCGCATTGGTGAAGACAGGCGCTTTGCCGCCTGTGGTGCTGGCCGATGTCAAGGGCCGCGATGACGATGGCGAACTTTATGCCTTTCCGGTGGATTGGGATGAAGCACAGGGCAAGCGGCCGCGCATTCTGGTGCATGTGCCGCGTCGCGCCAGGCCGGATGCACCCGCCCCCGGCGTGGGGGATCGTGTTTTGTTGCGTGTCGAGCCGCAGCGGCATGTTGAAAAAGGCCAGCCTGCCTTTGTCGCCCGCGTGATCAAGATTCTGCCGAAGGCCCGCACACAGGTGCTGGGCGTTTACCGGGCGGGACCGGGCGCAGGCGGGCGCATCGTACCCGTGGAGAAGAAGGCGCAGGGTAAGGAACTGCTGGTGGCCGAGGGCGATACGCTGGAGGCCGCCGACGGCGATCTTGTGGCGGTGGATCTGGTGCGCAACGGCCGTTTTGGCCTGCCGGGCGCCAAGGTGCGCGAGCGGCTTGGCTCGCTCAATTCGGAGCGGGCGATCAGCCTTATCGCCATTCATACGCACAATATACCCAATGTGTTCAGCGCCGCGACGCTGAAGGCGGCAGAGGAGGCGCAGCCCGCCTCCATGGCCGGACGCGAGGACTGGCGCAAGATTCCGCTTGTCACCATAGATCCGCCAGATGCCAAGGATCATGACGACGCGGTTTTTGCTCAGGCTGATCCCGATCATTTCGGCGGGTACATCGTCACGGTCGCCATTGCCGATGTCGCGGCCTATGTGCGCAGTGGTTCAGCGCTCGACCGCGAGGCGCTGGAGCGCGGCAATTCCGTTTATTTTCCTGATCGTGTCGTGCCGATGCTGCCGGAGCGGATTTCCAACGATCTGTGCTCGCTGCGCGTGGGCGAGGACCGGCCCGCGCTGGCCGTGCGCATGGTTATCGGGCCGGATGGACGCAAGAAGCACCATAGTTTTCATCGCATCATGATGAGGTCGGCCGCCAAACTGGCTTATGCGCAGGCTCAGGCCGCCATGGACGGCACACCGGACGACGTGACCGGCCCTCTGTTCGGCGACGTGCTGAAGCCGCTGTACGAGGCTTATCGCGTGGTGGGCGTGGCCAGGGCCCAGCGTCAGCCGCTGGAGCTTGACCTGCCGGAGCGCAAACTGGTGCTTGCTCCGGATGGCTCGGTGGAGCGCGTCACCGTTCCCGAGCGGCTTGATGCGCATCGCCTGATCGAGGACTTCATGATTCTGGCCAATGTCTGCGCGGCGGAAACATTGGAGGAGGCGCGCATACCGCTGATTTATCGGGCGCATGACGAGCCAAGCCTCGAGAAGATCAACAATCTTGCAGAATTTCTTGCCTCCATCGGCATCAAGCTGGCCAAGGGGCAGGTGATGCGCGCAGCCCAGTTCAATGAAATTCTTGAGCGGGTCAAGGGGACGGAAAACGAGCATCTGGTCAATGAGGTGGTTTTGCGCTCGCAGGCGCAGGCCGAATATGTGACGCAGAATTATGGTCACTTCGGCCTCAACCTGCGCCGCTATGCGCATTTTACGTCGCCGATACGCCGTTATGCCGATCTCATTGTGCACCGTGCGCTCATCCGCGCCCTCAAATTCGGCGATGACGGCCTCAAGGACAGCGAATTCCCGCATCTTCCGGAGATAGCGGAGCAGATATCCATCGCCGAGCGGCGCGCCATGACGGCGGAACGCGAGACCATCGACCGGCTTATTGCCGCCTATATGCAGGACAAGGTGGGCGCCAGCTTCCATGGCCGCATCGCCGGTGTGACCCGCGTCGGTCTTTTCGTCAAGCTGGATGTGACGGGCGCAGACGGTTTCATTCCGGCGGCGACTTTGGGCGCTGACTATTACAGCTATGACGAATCCAGCCACAGCCTCACGGGAACGCGCACCGGTGAGACGCACCGGCTTGGCGACAGGGTGGAGGTGCGTCTCGTCGAGGCGGCGCCGATAGCCGGGGCTTTGCGGTTTGAGATGCTCAGCGAGGGGACGTTTTCGCCACATGGCAATAAATCCCGCCCCCGCGACCATAAGTCAGCTTTTGTTCGGCCAAATGAACGGGCTAAGGAGAGGCACAGATCAAGGAGACGATGATATGTCCTACGTAACCGAGCCGTCGCAGGTCGCTGCCCCGCGTGAGATGTGGCAATCGATCCGGCGCGGGTTTTTCGGCAAATGTCCGCATTGCGGCGAGGGGCGGCTGTTCCGCGCCTACCTTAAGGTGTGCGACAATTGCCCGAATTGCGGCGAAAATCTCTCGCACCAGCGCTCGGACGACGCCGCGCCCTACATGACGATTTTCGTTGTTGGTCATATCGTCGTGGCCGGCATTCTGTATGGCGAGGAATATTTCGATCCGGTGCCGAACTGGTTCAATTTTTCCGTCTGGCCGCTGCTGACCATCGTGCTTTCGCTCTGGCTGCTGCCAAAAATGAAGGGTGCCCTCGTCGGCCTGCAATGGGCGGCGAAGATGCATGGCTTCGGCCTGCCGGACGCCAATACGGCCGGGGTCGCTTCGTGAATGAACCGACGCTGCGCCTGAACGAAGCGGAGCGGGCCCGGCTCTGGCCCAATCAGCGCCCGAAGGATGCCGCAACCCTCATCCTGCTGGATAACAGCGGGACTTCGCCGAGCGTGCTGATGGGCAGGCGGCATGACGGACATAAGTTCATGCCGGGCAAATTCGTGTTTCCCGGCGGGCGTATCGAGCGCGCCGATTATGCGATGAATGTTGCGGGCGCCTTGCCCGCCCATGTGGAAGAGCGGCTCATGGCGCGCATGCAGCGCCCGTCGGCCGCCAAAGCCCGCGCTTTGGCGCTGGCTGCCGTGCGCGAGACCTTCGAGGAAACCGGCCTGATGCTCGGCACCCGGGATTTTGGCCCGCCTGAGCGCGTTCCGGCGGGGCCGTGGGCGCAGTTTGCGGCAGCGGGCGTCTATCCGTCTCTGGAGGATTTTCATCTGATTGCCCGGGCAATCACACCGCCCAAAAGACCCAAAAGGTTCGATGCGCGGTTTTTTTGTGCCGATGCCGGAGCCATTGCGCATCGCGTTGAAGGGATTGTCGGCCCCGATTCGGAATTGACGGAACTGGTCTGGGTGCCTCTGGCGCAGGCGCGTGCGCTGGATCTGCCCACCATCACCCGGGTTGTGCTCGATGAGCTCGATGCGCGGCTTGCGCGCCGCATGGCGCCTTATGTGCCGGTGCCGTTCTTTTTTGAAAGCCGCGGCAAATGGCAGAGGGTTGAGCTTTAGCGGCTTGACATTGCGCGTCAAATCCGTATTTTGCCCGCACTCGTTAAAGAGGCGGTGCTGCCGCCTTGTTGGGCCTGTGCCCGTTTCATTTTAAGGACCAATACCATGGCAAAGGCCGCCACGATCAAGATCAAGCTGCTTTCGACGGCAGATACCGGTTTCTTCTACGTTGCCAAGAAGAACGCCCGCACCAAGACCGAGAAGTTCACCTTCAAGAAATATGATCCGGTTGTGCGCAAGCATGTCGAATTCAAGGAAACTAAGATCAAGTGATTGATCAAAAAGGCCCCGGAAGGGGCCTTTTTATTTGGGGTGAACGGCTTTCCCGCTTTGGCGGAAATGCCCAGAGCATTACGTTTTCATTCAGAAGCATGCGTCAGCTTTTGGCGATCACCCGCGCATTTATCGGCGGGCGAAAAGCCCGACGGTGGCCATTTTCTCCGATCTCAGCCTGCGCGATTTGCCCATTCTGACTGACCTCTTCATCCTGAGCTTGTCGAAGGATGCGGGGAAGCGTCCGTCGGGAGGAGAAAGCCGCACGTTTTCATGAGGTTGAAACGCCAGAAATGCGATAAATCTATCCTTCTCGCGAAGGAGAAGGATCGCTCAGGGCGGGCGTGAGAACGCGGCAGGCTAGAGCAAGCCCAGCGCGGCAAGTTCCCGGCGCAGTTTTTCTGGCATGTCGGCGGGAACATTGGCATCGAGATCAGGCGGGGCATCGGATTGGGCGAGATAGCGCCAGCCCTGAAATGGGCGGCAGGGGCGCGGCTGCACCGGAACGACAACCGGGTCCATGACGAGGTCGCAGCGTGTGATGCCGTCGCTTGCCGTGAAGGGCCGGATGGCGGTCAGGCGCTGGCGCGCCATGATCTGCCCCTTGATGACCCAGTAAAGCGAGCCGCCGTCCAGTATTTCGTCCAGGCGCTTGGGCACCATCCGGGTGGTGTGCATGGCCTCATAGGCTTCGCCGAGGCGTTCCTTGGCGGCGCGGCGCTCGGCCATGTAGCGGTCGAGATCGGCAATGGAATCGGCGCCGACGCAAAGTTTGATCAGATGAAGAGTCATGGTTTCAAACTAGATCGAAGCTGCGGATTCGGAAAGGGACAAGGAAAAAATCGTCTCTTGCAGTTTGCTGCGACATTCCTATTTGACAATAGGCCTCTCTGTCCCCCATTTTCCTGCCCGAATGTTTTTGGGCCTGCAAGGCTCCGGCTGAAAGAAAAGAAATGAAAGTTGTCATCGTCGAATCGCCCGGCAAGACCAAGACGATCAATAAATATCTCGGTAAGGGTTATGAGGTGCTTGCCTCTTTCGGCCATATCCGCGACCTGCCGGCCAAGGATGGCTCGGTTGATCCCGAGCATGATTTCAACATGCTGTGGGAGGTGGATGGCAAGGCGGCCAAGCGGGTTGCCGATATTGCCAAGGCGGTGAAGGAGTCCGACGGTCTCATTCTCGCCACCGACCCAGATCGTGAGGGCGAGGCAATTTCCTGGCATGTGCTTGAGGTGCTCAGGGCGAAGAAGGTGCTCAAGGACAAGCCGATCGAACGGGTGGTTTTCAACGCCATCACCAAGGATGCGGTGATGGAGGCGATGCGGCATCCGCGTCAGATCGATCAGCCGCTGGTGGATGCTTATCTCGCCCGCCGCGCGCTGGATTATCTTGTGGGGTTCAACCTCTCGCCGGTCTTGTGGCGCAAGCTGCCCGGCGCGCGCTCGGCAGGACGGGTGCAATCCGTGGCGCTGCGCATTCTGAGCGACCGCGAACTTGAAATCGAAAAATTCGTGCGTCAGGAATATTGGTCGCTGATCGCGCATCTCAAGACAAAGGACGGCGCGGCTTTTCAGGCACGGCTGGTGGGCGCCGACGGCAAGAAGATCACGCGTCTCGATGTCGGCACCGCAGCGGAGGCCGATGCCTTCCGCGCAGCTCTTGAAAAAGCCCGGTTCACCGTGCGCGCGGTGGAGGCCAAGCCGGCTAAACGCCATCCCTATCCGCCCTTCACCACCTCGACTTTGCAGCAGGAAGCCTCGCGCAAGCTCGGCTTTGCCCCGGCGCACACCATGCGCATAGCTCAGCGCCTCTATGAGGGCGTGGATATCGGCGGCGAGACGGTGGGTCTCATCACCTATATGCGAACGGACGGCGTCGATATGGCGCCGGAGGCGATTGCCAGCGCGCGCAAGGTCATTGGTTCCGAATTCGGCCCCCGGTATGTTCCGGATGCGCCGCGCCGTTATTCGGCCAAGGCCAAGAATGCGCAGGAAGCCCATGAGGCCATCCGCCCGACTGATCTCTCACGCCTGCCCAAGCAGATCAGCCGGCATCTCGATGCCGAACAGGCCAGGCTCTATGAACTGATCTGGACACGAACCCTCGCCAGCCAGATGGAAAGCGCCCTGCTGGAGCGCACCACGGTCGATATTACGGGCGAGGTGGACGGGCGGGAGCTTGATCTGCGCGCCACCGGTCAGGTGATCCGCTTCGACGGCTTTCTGGCGCTGTATCAGGAAGGCAAGGACGACGAGGACGAGGAGAACGGCGGACGTCTGCCGCCGATGAATGTGCGTGATCCCGTCACGCGCGAGAAAATCGAGGCCAGCCAGCATTTCACCGAGCCGCCGCCGCGTTACTCGGAAGCTTCGCTGATCAAGCGTATGGAAGAACTGGGCATCGGCCGCCCGTCGACCTATGCCAGCACCATCGCCGTGCTCAAGGAGCGCGAATATGTGCGCGTGGAGAAGAAGAGGCTGGTGCCAGAGGATAAGGGACGTCTGGTGACGGCCTTTCTGGAGAGCTTTTTCAAGCGCTATGTTGAATATGATTTCACTGCCGACCTTGAAGAGAAGCTGGACAAGATCTCAAACGCAGAACTGGACTGGAAGCAGGTTCTGGCCGAATTCTGGCTGGAATTTTCGGCTGCGATCGGCGAAACGAAGGATCTGCGCACGACGCAGGTGCTGGACAGCCTCAACGCTCTGTTGGGGCCGCATATTTTCCCGGCCAAGGCCGATGGCGGCGATCCGCGGGCCTGCCCGACCTGCGGCACGGGGCAATTATCGTTGAAGCTTGGCAAATTTGGCGCGTTCATCGGATGCTCGAATTATCCTGAATGCAAGTTTACGCGCCAGTTTTCATCCGCCGGCGAAGAGCAGGCCAGAGTGGAGGGCGAGAAGCCCGGCCTGAAAGTGCTGGGGGTGGATCCGGCCACTGGCGAGGAGATCAGCCTGCGCGATGGGCGCTTCGGCCCCTATGTGCAGCAGGGCGATGGTGAAAAGCCCAAGCGCTCCTCGCTGCCCAAGGGCATGAGCGCGGCCACAGTCGATCTTGAAAAAGCGATTGCGCTGCTCAGCCTGCCGCGGGAGGTGGCGCGCCATCCTTCGAGCGGTGAGCCCATTCTTGCCGGGATCGGCCGTTTCGGGCCATATCTTCAGCACGGCAAGGTCTATGCTAATCTTGGCAAGGACGACGATGTTCTGGAGATTGGCGCCAACCGCGCCATCGATCTGATTGTCGCCAAGGAATCGGGCGCGCCAAGCTCGCGTTTTGGCGGCGGCGCGTCGTCCGGCACGGCTCTGGGCGAGCACCCGTCCGGCGGCACGATCACCATCAGGGATGGACGCTATGGCCCCTATGTGGCCTGGAACAAGATCAACGCAACCCTGCCGAAAGGCGCCGACAAGAGCAAATTCGCGCTGTCGGACGCGATTGCGCTGATAGACTCCAAGGTCAAGGGCGAGTCCGCCGCGGCAAGCGGGCGCGTGCTGGGCGCGCATCCGCAAGGCGGCGAGGTTGTCGTGCGCGCGGGACGTTATGGCCCCTACATTGCTGTGGGCAAAGCCAATTTCAACGTGCCGAAGGACATGAACCCCGAGGCACTGAGCCTTTCCGAAGCTCTGGCCATCATCGAGGAGAAGGGCGGCCTGCCGGAAACAGCTGCGGCCAAAAAGACCGCAGCCAAGCCGCGCATGGCCAAAAGCACGGCGGCTTCGGCTAAAAAGCCGGCCAACGCCAAAAAGCCTGCGGTTAAAAAGATCGCCAAGACCGGGAAATAGAACGCTGCTCAGGCTGACGCGCCTGAGACCGGAACGGCTCAGAGAATGATGCTGACGCAGTCGCGTCCGTCTGGATATTTGCAATCGAGATGGATGCGGACGCGGGGCTGGAGCGAAAGAGCCACAGCGCGGCGGGCGTCGCGCAGGTCCAGTCTCTGTCGCAGGTAGGCGCGCAATGTGCGTGCAGGGCTGGCGAATTCGTCGACATAAGTTGCTATGCGCGTAAGCCCAATGCGCGACAGCAATGGCCATTCCCGGGTGCGGGGGAGGCCGATGGAATCATGAAAAACCGACATTTTCAGCTCCTGAACGCAACGCGG
Organism: Methylocystis sp. sgz306128; assembly: GCF_056032725.1. Taxonomy (NCBI): domain Bacteria; kingdom Pseudomonadati; phylum Pseudomonadota; class Alphaproteobacteria; order Hyphomicrobiales; family Methylocystaceae; genus Methylocystis; species Methylocystis sp. sgz306128. Next base: position 126,622 of record NZ_JBVYWO010000003.1, on the reverse strand, counting down.
AGACAGATCGATTAATTTCTGGTGGGGAAGCAGGAAAACCCCGCACGCTTCAGACGTTTGCAGGCTGCGACGGCTTCGTTTTCCTCAAGTCCGGCGAAGCGTGCCCGATACAGGGTCTGGCCGCCCTTCTGCACCTTTTCTGTGAAGGGAGACGCATCGCCCAGAGCACCTTTTGACTCCGAACGGGCACGGCTGAGCAGGGCGTTGGCCTTGGCCATGTCATCCGCTGCGCCGATCTGGATCATCCAGCCCGTGTGCGCGGCTGTCTCTTTTGCGGGCGCCTGATAGGCCGCCTGTTGCGGCGCAAGAGAGCCGGTCGGCATCGTATCCTCATTATCGGCAACGAGAATTGGCTTTGCTGCATTCGGCGCGGCAACGCCGGCAGGCCCCTGAACCCAGCGCATGGCCGGCTGCTTTGCATCGGCGGTGGTGATGAGGGGGCGGGCGCTGGTGGAGCCGTCCAGCGGCACGGTCTGCGTGCTTGCGCCGCGGGTCGCAACCGGCGTCTCAGGCGGGAGCGGGGCCTTCACGCTGGCGGAAATATAGGCCGGACGGGGCTTGGCTTCCGAAGCGGCGAGGGCGGCGGCGACCATGGGCATGGGCTTTGCGGCGGGTGTCCGGCTTGCGGTTTCCGCCACGGGCGCGTCGCCTTCCTCGCTGTCCGTGCTGTCATCGGCGGTGCTGGAATTGTTCAGAGCCTTGTCCTGCATGCGCAAACCGGGCGAGCTTTCTTCGGCGACCTTGATGGGCTGTGCCGATGGGCGGTCGGTGATCAGCGCGGCCGTGCGGCGTGTTGCGCCTTCATCAAGGTGGTCTTCCAGCAGGCTGGTCATGATGCGGTCACGCTCGGGACCGGACCGTCCGCCCAGAACAGAGGCGACAAGCCAATGTCCGTCCCTTTTGATCGAGGACAGCAGGTTGAAGCCCGACGCATTGGTAAAACCGGTTTTTATGCCGTCGACGCCTTCAACATGGCCGATCAGCCGGTTGTGATTGAGGATGGTGTGTCCGGCGAAATCAAATTCATGGGTCGAGAAATAATGATAATATTTCGGGAACCGATCCTGAATGGCGCGCCCGAGCAAGGTCAGATCGCGCGCCGTGGTGACCTGCTCGTTGTTGGGCAGGCCAGAAGCATTGCGATAGACAGTGCGGGTCATGCCCAGTTCGCGCGCCTTGCGTGTCATCATATCGGCGAAGGCGGGCTCGCTGCCGCCGATATTCTCGGCGATGGTCACGGCAACGTCATTGGCGGATTTGGTGACGATGGCCTTGATGGCTTCCTCAACCGTAATCGTGTCGCCCGGCGTCAGGCCCAGTTTGGACGGAGATTGCGCCGCAGCATGAGCCGAGACCTTGAGTTCGCTGTTGAGCGAGAAGCGGCCCTTTTCCATCTCCTGGAACAGCAGATAAAGCGTCATGACTTTGGTCAGAGAGGCCGGGTGGCGCAAGTCATTAGCATTTTGCGCATAGAGGATGTGGCCTGAATTGGCATCCACAACCATGGCGGCGAAGGGCGGCGTGTAGCCGCCGCCGCCGTGATGCCGGCGATGATGCAGGCGTGCTTCAGCGGGCGCTGTCATCAGTGTCGAGCAAGCCAGAGCAATACTGAGACCCATAGCGATGGTGCGCATTTTTCCACGCAACGACTTACTCATCAACATAAGCCCAATCCTGCAATCTTCCGGTACTATCAATCATGTTTGAGACAAGTGCAAAAGCGTCGCCCAAACGTCACATGCCTGCACGATATTGGAATGAGGTTACCGTGAGGTTAAAGGGTTAAAAATCCCTCCTAAAAGAGCTGATAAAGCTATTCAAATGATTTATGTTGCGGTGCACAAAATTCGCTTGACAAAAATTGTGCAGTGCGATTATATGACATTCATTCGAGATGACGGCCCTGTCGTTTCAATCCCCCGCCGATATCGGCGCAGATAAAGGTGAGACCATGCTTAAAAACTTTGAAGACCTCCAGAAGTTCAGCAAAGACCAGATCGAAGCTGCGACCAAGGCCGCCACCAATGTGGGCGAAGGCGTAAAGGCCATTGCCGCCGACGCTACCGAATTTTCCAAGAAGTCCTTCGAGGACATGACCGCTACCACCGAGGCTCTGCGTTCCGCCAAGACCTTCGAAGCAGCCGTCAAGATCCAGCAGGACTACGCCAAGACCGCCTACGAAGCCTTCATCGCGCAGGCCACGAAGGCAACTGAAGCTTATGCAAATCTCGTCAAGGAAACCTTCAAGCCGGTCGAAGGCATCTTCGCCCAGTTCCAGGACCTCACGAAGTCTGCTTCGTAATCTTCCGCCCTCAGAGGCAAAGTTTCAACGCCGTGACGGCATCCCCGTCGCGGCGTTTTCTTTTGTCTGGGCATGTCGTCGCTGCTTGGGCCGGGCTATCGTGATCAGGCTCGTCTGGGGCTGAAGATGGAGAGATCGAGTTCTTCGGACAGAATTTCCAGAGCTTTCTGCCCGGCGAGCGAATTGCCCTGTTCGTCGAGCGCGGGCGACCAGACCGCAATGGCCATGCTGCCGGGGGCAATGGCCAATATACCGCCGCCGACGCCGCTTTTGGCGGGAAGCCCCACGCGAACCGCGAAGTCGCCTGCCGCGTCATACATGCCGGCCACGGTCAGCAGCGCGTTGATCCGGTTTGTGTCCATCGGCGTGAGCAGGGCGCGCCCCTGTCCGTCGACGCCCCTGTTGGCGAACATAAGACCCGCCTGCGCAAGGTCGGATGTTGTCATGGATATGGCGCATTGCTGGCAATAGGTGTCGAGCAGATCGTTTACCTCGCCTTTGATTGTCCCGTAGTCGCGCATCAGATAGGCAATCGCGGCATTCTTGTTGCAGGTGGCTCTTTCGCTCGCGCTGACGGCGGCGTCGATATCGACCTCGGTATTCCCGGAAATATCGCGGATAAAGCGCAATATGCCGATCAGGCCATGAGCCATGCGCTGATTGATCAGATCCGTCACGAGCAGGGCTCCCGCATTGATGAACGGATTGTAAGGCCGGCCCTGTTCGTCATCCAGCCAGTGCAGGGAATTGAAGCTGACGTGGGTGCTGTCCTTGCCGATGCTGCTCCAGGCCTCCTGTCCCATGACCCGGATCAGCAGGGCAAGCGCAAAGAGCTTGGAAATGCTCTGGATGGAAAACGGCACGCGGCAATCGCCGATCTCAAACTTCTGTCCGTTGACGGTGCTGATGGTCAGGCCAAACTGATAGGGCTTGATTTTTGCAAGTTCGGGAATGTAGTGCGCGACCTTGCCGTGTTTCCATAAGGGAGCCGCTTCGCATTTGATGCGATGAAGCGCTGATTCGATCCGTCGTTTCGTGTGCATGGCGTCCTGTCAGGTTTGGGACAGAGGCATATATCATGACCGGACGTTGGTGATGTTCAATTCTCTGCATTAAATCAACGACTTTGATGCGCTGTATTGAAATTCAGGGAAAATCGTTAAATAGCCGGATGGATTTCGTGAATTTCAGTGCAAAATAGTGCACGCGGAACGTTTATGACAGCGCGGCACTCACACGGATGGATGCCACGCATCAGTCAGGGCTAGATCGTCCATTGCCGAATTGTCGTTCAATATCCTGCCGCTTGACTGCGGCTGCGTGTGGACCGCGTGCGAAGGCAATGCCAGCCAGAACAGTCCCATCAGCACGATAATCGTGAGCGTGAGGGCAATGTCGCGGCGCTTCTGGTCCATTTGGTAAAGGCTTTTGATAAGCTTCATCTGATGAAACCAGTGCAGAAGAGAACGATTGAGGATGTGACGCCCTTGTTTGCGGACGAGATAGGGCCAAATTGTGATGGCATTGGTTCAAATTGGTGGCAAATTCTTAATCACGGATTTGTTTGACGCCGGACACTGGCAAAAACGCCGGAAGGTTCATAGATTAAGCACAGACCAAGACAAGGGCTTTTCAGGAATGAGTGGTGTTTTTGCGACATCGGCGGGATATGGGCAGGCCTATCGGCTGGGCGAGGCCGGCGAGCCGCCGCGCCGGGGCAATGGCGGTCAAGATCCGAATATCGGCCTGATCACGAAAACCAAGGAAAAAACTAAAAAACCCAGTCTTTACAGGGTTCTTCTGTTGAACGACGATTATACGCCGATGGAATTCGTCGTTATCGTGCTGCAGAAGTTTTTTAATAAGTCGGCGGAACAGGCAACCGCTATCATGTTGCATGTGCATCACCATGGGGTGGGCGAATGTGGCATCTTTACTTATGAGATTGCCGAGACCAAAGTTACCCAGGTGATGGATTTCGCGCGGAAGCATCAGCATCCGTTGCAGTGCATCATGGAAAAGCAGTGAGGGATTGAGTTATGCCGACTTTTTCGAGCCATTTGGAACAATCCCTGCATCGCGCTCTTGCCGCAGCGAACGAGCGTCATCATGAATTCGCAACGCTTGAACATCTGCTGCTGGCCCTTCTCGAGGATCAGGATGCGGTGGCCGTCATGCGCGCCTGCTCAGTGGATATTGATCAGCTTCGCAAGAGCCTTGTCGATTATATCGACAACGAGCTTTCGAACCTGATTTCACAGGGTCATGCCGACGCCAAGCCCACCGCCGGTTTTCAGCGCGTCATCCAGCGCGCGGTGATTCATGTCCAGTCGTCCGGCCGCGAGGATGTCACCGGCGCCAATGTTCTGGTGGCTATTTTCGCTGAGCGGGAAAGCCACGCCGCCTATTTCCTCGCCGAGCAGGATATGACCCGCTATGACGCGGTAAATTATATTTCGCACGGCATCGCCAAGCGGCCCGGCCTGTCGGATGCGCAGCGCAATCCGCGCGGCGCCGAGGGGCGGGAGGATTCTGAGCCGCATGGCAAGGAATCGGGCGAATCCAAGAAGAAGGATTCGGCGCTCGACGCCTATTGCGTCAATCTCAACAAAAAGGCTGCTGAAGGACGGATCGATCCGCTGATCGGGCGTGAGGCCGAGGTTTCGCGTACAATCCAGATACTTTGCCGCCGCTCGAAGAATAATCCTTTGCTGGTTGGTGATCCGGGCGTCGGCAAGACCGCCATTGCGGAAGGGCTGGCCCGCAAGATCATCAAGGGCGAGGTGCCGGAAGTTCTGGCCGAATCCACGGTGTTCTCGCTCGATATGGGCACATTGCTGGCCGGCACGCGCTATCGCGGCGACTTCGAGGAGCGCCTGAAGCAGGTGATGAAGGAGATCGAGCAGTTCAAGGGCGCTATTCTGTTCATCGACGAAATTCACACAGTGATCGGCGCCGGGGCGACATCCGGCGGTTCGATGGATGCTTCAAACCTGTTGAAGCCTGCGCTTGCGCAGGGGACATTGCGGTGCATCGGCTCCACCACCTACAAGGAATACCGCCAATATTTCGAGAAGGACCGGGCGCTGGTGCGGCGCTTCCAGAAGATCGATGTCAATGAGCCGTCGATCCCCGATGCCGTGGCTATCATGAATGGCCTGAAGCCCTATTTCGAGGAATTCCACAAGGTCAAATATACCGCAGAGGCCATTAAGGGCGCTGTGGAGCTTTCGGCCCGCTATATTCACGACCGGAAACTGCCCGACAAGGCCATAGATGTGATCGACGAGACCGGCGCAAGCCAGATGCTGTTGCCGGAGGCCAAGCGCAAGAAGGTCATCGGCATTAAGGAAATAGAGACGACTATCGCCACGATGGCGCGTATCCCGGCCAAGAGCGTGTCGAAGGACGACATTGAGGTTCTGCAAAATCTCGAGGAGACTTTGAAGCGCGTGGTCTATGGGCAGGACAAGGCCGTCGCCGCACTCACTTCCGCCATCAAGCTTGCCCGTGCCGGCCTGCGCGACGGCGAGAAGCCGATCGGCTCCTATCTTTTCTCCGGCCCCACCGGCGTCGGCAAGACGGAAGCCGCGCGCCAGCTTGCCAAAAGTCTGGGAGTTGAGCTCATCAGGTTCGACATGTCGGAATATATGGAGCGCCACACCGTTTCACGGCTGCTCGGAGCGCCTCCCGGCTATGTCGGTTTTGATCAGGGCGGCCTGCTGACGGATGCCATCGACCAGCATCCGCATTGCGTGCTGCTGCTGGATGAAATTGAAAAGGCTCATCCCGATCTTTTCAACATTCTTTTGCAGGTCATGGATCACGGCAAGTTGACCGACCATACCGGCAAGCAGATCGATTTCCGCAATGTCATTCTGATCATGACCACGAATGCGGGTGCGCAGGATCTGGCACGCGAAAGCATCGGCTTTACCGCCGGAAAGCGCGAAGGCGATGATGTCGAGGCGATCAACAAGCTGTTCGCGCCGGAGTTCCGCAACCGTCTTGACGCCATCGTGCCCTTCGGACGCCTGCCGGAGCCGGTGATCTCCAAGGTCGTGGACAAATTCATCATGCAGCTTGAGGCGCAGCTTGCCGACCGCAATGTCTCGATCGAGCTTTCGGATGAAGCGCGCCAGTGGCTGGTCAAGCATGGCTACGATGAGGCGATGGGCGCGCGGCCAATGGCGCGCGTCATCCAGAGCACCATCAAGACGCCGCTGGCCGACGAGGTTCTGTTCGGACGGCTCAAGAACGGCGGCACTGTGCGTATTGTGGTCACGGCGGATGAGAAGGGTGAGACGAAATTGTCCTTCTTCTATCCGGAAGGGCCGACATTGCCGCGCCCTGAGCGGGATATTGTCGAGGCTGGCAAGAAGCGCAGCGATGCCGTGAAAAAGCCGGGGAGCCGCAAGCCGAAAGTGCCGACATCGGATAATGTGTCGTAAGTGAGTGCTGAGGAGTCGGCAATATTGCAACCGTTCCGCCGGGGCATTCTCGATGCCCTGACGGGACCGGCGTTTTTTGTCGGGATTGCCCTGACCGGCGTCGGCGGGCTGGCGCGCGATGCGGGCCACCCCTTGTTCGCGGCGGTCTTGTCGACGCTGCTGATCTGGGCGGGGCCGGCGCAGATCATCTTTTATGGGCTTGTCGCATCCAAGGCGAGCTGGGTGGCCATTGCGCTGGCGGTTTCTTTATCGTCCATTCGCTTCATGCCGATGAGCGTTTCTCTTTTGCCGAAGCTCACCACCGATAAAACCCGCCTGCCGCTGCAATTTCTGGCGGCGCATTTTATTTCCGTCACCGTCTGGGCGGAATGCATGCGCCGGGTTCCGCCGATGCCGCGCGATATCCGCATGAATTATTTTCTTGGCTTCGGAACGGCGTGCATCATTGTCGCGTCCGCATTCACCGCGGCAGGCTATTTTCTCATGCAGGCAGTGCCGCCGAATTTCGGCGCCGCGTTGCTCTTTGTTTCGCCGCTCTATTTTCTGCTGGCGGTGATGAAGGGGGCCCGCGGCCTGCCGGACTGGCTTGCACTGGTCTTCGGGCTTGTGCTGACGCCGCCGGCGGTGATCTGGATTGGCGGAAGCTTCGACCTGCTGGTTGTCGGAATTATCGGCGGCAGCCTGGCTTATGCGGCAGGAAAGCTGCGGGGGCGCTGATGGACTGGCAGTCGACGCTGATGCCCTATGCGATGCTGGTCGTTTTCGGCTTCTTGCCAAGCGAGATCTGGCGGTTTGTTTCGGTCTTTCTCGTTCAGGGGCTGGATGAGGGCGCTGAAGTGCTGATCTGGGTGCGGGCTGTTGCCACGGCGCTGCTTGCCGGCATCGTCGCGAAGATTTTGCTGCATCCCTCAGGGGCGCTGCTGCATGTGCCTCTCTGGGGGCGCGGAGGCACATTGCTGTTTGCGATAGGCGTTTTCTTCGCCCTGAAGCGCGCCGTTATCCCCGCTGTATTGGCCGGCGAGGCGATGCTGCTTCTCGTGGGATGGTATTTTGCGGCGGGCTAGCCCAGCGCCGCACGGATTTTTGCGGCATGCTCCGCCAGCACATCGGGATTTTCCATGCCGCCTGAATGCGGACGAAGCGGTACGCCCTCGAAACGCGGGATCACATGGAAATGTGTGTGGAACACGCTCTGTCCGCCGGCCGCTTCGGAAAATTGCATAAGCGTGACGCCGTCGGCTGAGAATGCGCTCTTCACCGCAATGGCGATGGTCTGCGCGCGCAGGATGAGTGCCGCTAGCGTCTCCGGCTTTATGTCCAGAATATTGCGGGATGGCGCCTTGGGCAGCACAAGGGTGTGGCCCTTGCCTTGCGGCATGACGTCCATGAATGCGAGCGTCACGTCGTCTTCGTAGACCTTGTGACAGGGGATCTCGCCGCGCAGGATTTTGGCGAAAATATTGTTGGAATCATACGACATGAAAAACCTCGGCAGTTGGCTCTGCCGAGGTTTGCCAATGTTGGCCGCGAGGTCAAGCCTCAAGGCCCGCTAAAGATTACTGATTGTCAGCCGGCCCCTGTTTGCCGGGGCCGCCATTTGCGCCGTCCTGACCGTTCCAGCGATCTCCCCGGCCATGGTGCGGGTGCATATTGTCGAAGATCTCCTTCTGCTTGTCGGAGAGGCTGGCGTAGAAGGCTTCAAGCTTGGGCTGAACGGTCTTCATGCCCGTCAGACGCGCATCGAGCGTCTTGATGGCGAATGCCGCGCGGGAGGGCATCGTTGAGAAATCCGGCTTGTCGGCGCAGACCGCAGCCTTGACGTCGTCATGAGATTTGGCGAATGCCGCCTGAAGATCGTCAAACAGTTTCTTTTGCGCATCATTCATATCCAGCCGCTTCGACACGCGCTCGGCCATTTTGGCGGGATCGAAATGCCGGGTATTTTCAATGCAGAGGCGCTCATACATGCGCATGCCGGGGTTAGGTCCGGGGCCCGGTCCGCCGCCACGGGCAAAGGCTATGCCGCTGCCGGCAAGGGTCGCAGCCATTGCGCCAGCCATAATAATTTTTGTCAGAGTCTTCATGACATGCTCCTTCGCGATACAGGATCAACCTGCTCGCTGATGAAGATGAAATTGTGGCGGATGAAGTTCAACTTAAAGATTTGTCATTCTTCGTACATGTCCGGTTCAGAAATACTGTCCTTGCTTGAGTTTGAACGTCGGAATGGCGTCATCTGGCCAAGCAGCATGGCGTGCTCGCTGACCGCGGCGCGCTCTTCCACAAGATATTCGGCGACGGCGCGCCGCAGACGCGGGTCAGCAATATCATGGGCCGAGTAGGTGATGACGGGCTCATAGCCGCGGGCAAGCTTGTGCTCGCCCTGTGCGCCCGCTTCCACGCGCTGCAGGCCGCGGCTTATGGCAAATTCAATCGCCTGATAATAGCAGACCTCAAAATGCAGGAACGGGTGGTGCTCGATCGCGCCCCAGTTGCGCCCATAAAGCGCATCCCCGCCAATGAAATTGATCGCCCCGGCGATGTAGCGCCCGTTGCGGCGCGCCATGATGAGCAGAATGCGATCCGCCATGCCAGCGCCGATCTCGCTGAAAAAGGCGCGGGTGAGATAGGGCCTGCCCCATTTGCGCGATCCCGTATCCATATAGAACGCGTAAAATGCATCCCAATGATGTTCCCTGATATCCGCCCCCGACAACCATTCGATCTCGATGCCCGCGCTCAGCGCATCCTTACGCTCGCGGCGGATATTCTTGCGCTTCTTCGAGGAAAGCGCCGCAAGGAAATCCTCGAAGTCGCGGTAGGCGCGATTGAAAAAATGAAATTGCTGGTCGGTGCGTTGCAGGAACCCGGCCAGCCCGAGTTCATCCCATTCGCGTTTTGTCAGAAAGGTGGCATGGATGGAGGAGGCCTTGAGCGAGGCGCGCAGCCCGCGCAAAGCGCCGACAAGCTCAAGGCGATGACTTTGCGTGCGCGCCAGCAACCGCCGCCCCGTTGCCGGCGTGAACGGAACGCTGACCTGCAGCTTGGGATAATAGCTGCCGCCAGCCCGTTCATAGGCCTGTGCCCAGCCCTGATCGAAGACATATTCGCCCATGGAATGAGATTTGACATAGGTGGGGCAGGCCGCCTGCACCTCGCCTGCGCCATTTTGCAGGATGATGTGGGCGCTTTGCCAGCCGGTGCCGCGCCCGACAGAGCCAGAACGCTCAAGCGCACTCAGAAATACATGGGAAATGAACGGGTTGAATGAATCGCCTTCAGAAAGTGATTCATCTTTTTCAGCACTTGATTCAACTGCCTCAGAGGCGGGTTCATGCGGTTGCGTGATTGATTCAGGTGTCTCGGAGACTGATTCAGCTTGTATGGTTAATGGATTGGAAACGCGCGCTTTTTCCGGATTGGCGCAGGCATCCCATTGTGCGGCGGGGATATCTCGCAGGGATGGGACGATACGAAGGCGCAGGTCTTCAGTCATGGTTCAATCGTTCCGGTTCAGACATGAGCCCCCGCATGTTTACGGCATCTGGCTCTGGCTGGATCTGGTGGTTTCCGGCGTTGCCATTATTCCGGAACAAAGCCTTCGAATACCATCTGGTCGGCGTGACGCGCGGCATGGATGCGCTGTTCGGCGGTGCGCACTGTCCAGCTCATGACTGGCAGATGCAGGCCATGGCGAAACAATATGCTGGCGGTGGAGGGCAGATCCTGCACCCAGAAGGAAAGAAAATCCGGACGCGATTGCGGAAAATGCACGAGATTTGCGAGATCGCGCTTGGTGGCGGCAGAGAGGAAATCCCACTCGGGGTCGTCATAATGCGCCTCGGCCACAATGCCGAGCGGCCGCGGACACTCAAGCTCGCGCAGACGGATCAGCATGGCCGGATCAAAACTCTTGAAGGCCAGCGGGCCTTGATAATTCTGAGCAACCGCAGATGCGCGATCCGCGAGCCGGGTGTTGTTGTCGAAGGCGCTTTTGATTTCACAGATCAGCGGTACCTGGCCATTGAGTAGGGCGAGCAGGCTTGCAAGTGTGGGTATGTGGTCCGTGCTTCCCTTCAGGGCGGTGCGCGCTGCCTCGGCGCTGGTCAGGCCATGGATGACACCTGTTGCGCCGGTGAGGCGCTCAAGCGTGTCGTCGTGGAACACGAGAGCCTCACCATCGCGCGAGAGCTGCACATCGCATTCAATGGCGAAGCCGTGCCGGACGGCCGCTGCCGCAGCGGAGAGCGAATTCTCGACGATGCCTGCCGCAAGCGTATGCAGGCCGCGATGGGCGATGGGGCGGGCGGTAAGCCAGCCGGGCGCATTGGCCATTATGCGACCTCGAACACGGCTTCGATCTCTATGGCGCTGCCGAGCGGCAGGCTGGCGACGCCAACGACAGCCCGGGCATGGCGGCCTTTGTCGCCCAGTACTGCGACAACAAGATCGGACGCGCCGTTCATCACCGCAGGCATGGCGGTATATTCCGGTGTGACATTGACAAAGCCGCCAAGCTTGACACAGCGGCTGATGCGATCCAGCGAACCCAAAGCCGCTTTGGCCTGCGCCAGAACATTGATGGCGCACCGGCGGGCGGCTTCCACACCGTCGGTCTGCGCAACATCCGCGCCGAGCTTGCCGACATGTTCTGCCGCGAGTTTGCCTTCGGTATTGAGCGGAAGCTGACCCGAGATGAACAGCAGATTGCCGCTCTGTACATAGCCGACATAATTGGCCAGCGGCGCGGCCGGCGAGGGCAGGGTGATTCCAAGATTTGCCAGATTGTGTTCAGCGGACATAAGATCGACTCCCGTTTTGTATGCGGGCTATTTTTGTGGGTAAACGGGCAAGGGGTCAAACCTAATTTCGCCATTTTGCTCTGTTGCATGGGATACCTGAAATGACGCGGGAGTGCATGATGAACTGGAAAAGCGCGGCATTGGCTGTTGGCCTGTCTCTGGCCATGGCCGGCACGTCTCAGGCGCAATTGCTGGCGCACCGGGCAGTATATGAGCTCAAGCTCCTGCATGGCAGCGGCTCAGGCGGTCCGGCGGATGCGCGCGGGCTGATCGCCTATGATTTTTCCGGCTCGCAATGCGAGGGATACACGACCAATTTCCGGCAGATGATGGAACTCTCCGGCGAGGACGGCAGCGTGCATGTCAGCGAAGTGCGCACCACCACTTTTGAAGACGCGGCCTATAATAATTTCCAGTTCCGGGCCAGCACGCTGAACGATGGCAGGCCCGGCGATGCGGTGGACGGCAAGGCCATGCGCGATGCGAATGGCGGCGTCAGCGTGAGCCTTGCCAAGCCGGATACAAGAAAGCTGAGCTTTCCCAAGGACATATTTTTCCCGACCCAGCATGTTGTCGCCATCATCAATGCCGCACGGGCCGGAGAGACCACTCTTGCCCATCAGGTTTATGATGGCTCCGACAATGGCGAAAAGCTGTTCGATACGCTGACCGTGATCGGCAAGGCCAAAACCGATGTGCCTGCGGGATTTGCCGGGCAGCAGGCTGAACTCAGGAATGTGCGGCGCTGGCCGGTCACCATCTCCTATTTCGAGGCGGGCCGTGCCCATGAGCAGCCGAGCTATGTCGTTTCCTTCGATCTTTACGAGAATGGCGTTTCGCGCGACCTCAAGCTCGATTACGGCGATTTCGTGCTGCAGGGCGAAATGCGGAAATTCGAGGCCGCGCCTGCCAAAGCATGCGCCAGATAGCCTCGTCAGGCCGCGTCGCGGATAACGCGGTTGCGGCCTTCGGTCTTGGCGCGATAGAGCGCGCGATCGGCGCGTTTGATGATGACGTCGCTTGAAATTTCCGGCCCGCGTTCGGCAAGTCCGATAGAGACGGTGATGTTGATCTTGTCCGCGCCGCCGTGAATGGGGAAGGGCTCGTCGGAAATCGTGGAGCGGATGCGCTCGGCCACTTTCATGGCGACAAGAGCGCTGGTGTCGGGCATGGCGATGACAAATTCTTCTCCGCCCATCCGGCACAGAAGGTCGGCGCCGCGCACGATGCGCTTGACCCGTGTTGCAAAGGTGCGCAGCACATCGTCGCCGGCATCATGGCCAAAGGTGTCGTTTACGCGTTTGAAATGGTCAATATCCATCACAAGCACCGAGAGCGGCTTGTTGCGTCCCGAGGCCTGTTCCATCAGGCTGGCTAGATGCATATCCATGAAGCGGCGGTTGTGCAGCCCCGTCAACTGGTCGACCACGGCCATTTCAATGGTTGTCTGTACTTCATTGCGCAGTGAATCCGCATATTTCTTGCGGCGCAGCTGCGTCCGGATGCGGGCGACAAGCTCGTTCCTGTCGACAGGGCGCATGATATAATCGTTGACGCCGAGATCAAGGCCGCGCATGACCCGTGTGCGGTCTTCCGTGTCGGTGATCAGGATAATCGGCAGGGTTCGTGTGCGTTCGAGAGCGCGGATCTGGCTGCACAGACGCAGCGCATCATAATTGTTAAGGCCAAGGCTGACCAGAATGACGTCGAAGTCACCTTCGGCGGCGCGAAACAGCGCCTCCTGCGGCTGGCGTTCGAGCTCAACCTCATGAAGCACGGATAATATATCGCTGATACGGGAGGCAGCGGAATCCCTGTCCTCGACCAGAAGAATGCGGCCCGTGGGATCGCGCTCGGCCATGATATCAAGCGCGGAGTCGCGCAGGCCGAAATTGGATGAGGATTTGGCGCGGATGCGCAGTTCATCCGTGGCGACTTTCAGCCGCGCCAGCGAGCGCACGCGCGCCAGCAGCGCCAGTTCGTCAACAGGCTTGGTGAGGAAGTCGTCGGCGCCGGCCTCCAGCCCCTTGACGCGGTCGGCCGGCTGATCCAGCGCCGTGACCATAACCACGGGCAGATGGGCGGTGCGGCGGTCGGCCTTGAGCCTGATGCAGGTCTCGAAGCCGTCCATTCCGGGCATCATCACATCCAGCAGAATGATGTCGACATTGCCCTGCTGGGCGATGGCGATGGCCTCTTCGCCCGAGCTGGCCGTATAGACCTCGAAATATTCAGCCGTCAGCCGTGCTTCCAGCAATCTGACATTGGCGGGAATATCATCGACAACAAGAATACGCGCGCTCATCGGCCGGCCTCACTTGTCATCCAGATAGATGCGCACGGTTTCAACGAATTTCGCCACGGAGATCGGCTTGGACAGATAGGCCTCGCAACCGCCCTGACGGATTTTTTCCTCATCGCCCTTCATGGCGAAGGCGGTAACGGCAATCACCGGGATATGCTTGAGATCCTCGTCGTCCTTGAGCCAGGCCGTGACCTGAAGGCCCGAGACTTCCGGAAGCTGTATGTCCATCAGGATGAGGTCAGGCCGGTGTTTGCGGGCCAGTTCCACGGCCTCGACGCCGTTGCGCGTCTGAATGGTGGCATAGCCATGGGCCTCCAGCAAATCGTTGAAGAGCTTCATGTTCAGTTCATTGTCTTCGACGATCAACACGCTTTTTGTCATAATTTCACCTGGGTGTCGCAGCCTGCGGCGGCGGTATCTGGCTGTGACATGATGCCATTTTCGTTACTTTATAGTATATGCCGTAAACGTGAACGATTTGAAAATGGGCCTGTGGAGAACTCATGTCATGGCCATCGTACGGAGAGAAGGCGCATCGGAAAACCGGCTTGCGCGACAGCGCGAAGCTGATGAGAAACTGGCGCTGTCAGCGCTGCAATATATGATCGGCGACGAGGATGTGATGCTGCGGTTTTTTGCCGAAACCGGTCTTGCGCCCGAGTCCCTGCGCGAGGCAGCGCAAGCGCCGCAGTTCTGGGGCTCGGTGCTGGATTTCATCTGCGCGGGGGATGACCTGATTGTCGCCTTTGCCGAACGGGAGAAGGTCAGGCCGGAATCGATCATGGCGGCGCGTATGCGCCTTTCCGGGCCGCAGCACTGGGATTCAATATGAGCGCTGTGGGCATGGGCCGTCCGGTCTGTCGCGATTGCCTTGCAGAGGCATCCGATATGTCGGCCGTGCGCTGCCCGTCCTGCCGGTCTCCGCGGCTGCTCAGACATGCGGAGCGTGACGCGCTTGCCATTGCCCATATCGATTGCGATGCCTTTTACGCTTCGGTCGAGAAGCGCGACAATCCGTCGCTCATCAATGAACCGGTGATCATCGGCGGCGGCAAACGCGGCGTTGTTTCCACATGCTGCTATATTGCCCGCACCTATGGCGTGCGTTCGGCCATGCCGATGTTTCAGGCGCTCAAGGCCTGCCCGAAGGCGGTGGTCATTGCGCCGGACATGGCCAAATATGCGCGCGTCGGGCGCGAGGTCCGCGAGATGATGCGGGCGCTGACGCCGCTGGTGGAGCCGCTCTCCATCGATGAGGCCTTTCTTGATCTGTCGGGGACGGCGCGGCTGCACGGCGCCAGTCCTGCGGTCAGTCTGGTGCGCCTTGCGCATAAAATTGAAAAGGACATCGGCATCACGGTTTCGGTCGGGCTATCCTATTGCAAGTTTCTGGCAAAGATCGCTTCTGATTTCGACAAGCCTCGCGGCTTTTCGGTTCTTGGCCGGGCGGAGGCGGTGGACTTTCTCTCCCGCCAGAGCGTGGGGCTGATTTACGGCGTCGGCAAGGTGGCGCTGGAGCGTCTCAGCCGCGATGGCTACCGTCTCATCGGCGACCTGCAGCGCGCGCAGGAGCCGGATCTGATGCGCCTTTACGGCGAGGAGGGGCGGCGTCTGTGGCGTCTGGCGCATGGCGAGGATAACCGGCGTGTCAGCCCCGAGCGCGAAACCAAGAGCGTTTCGGCGGAAACTACCTTCTTTGAGGATATTTCAACCCATGCGGCTTTATTGCCGGTGGCGCTCAAATTGTCCGAGCGCGTGGCGCAACGCCTGAAAAAAGCCGGTCTTTTAGGCCGAACCGTGACGTTGAAGCTCAAGGGCGCGGATTTCAGACTGCATACCCGAGCCAGAACGCTGCATGAGCCGACACAGCTTTCCGGGCGCATCTTCGCCGCCGCGCGCGAGGCGCTGGGTGCGGAGCCGGAAAAGCCTTACCGGCTTCTGGGCGTCGGCGTGTCCGACCTGTATCCGGCAGCGGAGGCCGACCACGGCGACCTTGCCGACGTGACATTACACCGCGAAAAGGCGACCGAGGCCGCGATGGACAAGCTCCGCGCCCGCTTTGGCGACGGCGTGCTGGTGAAGGGCATCGGGTTCAAGGGGTGATTAGTTCTCTATCCCTCGGGAGACGGTTAGGATCAGGCATCATTACAAAAGTCACGCGTTTTGCAGCTTTTCTGCCACTCTCACGGCAAAATAGGTCAGGATGCCGCTTGCGCCGGCGCGCTTGAAGGCCAGCAGGCTTTCCATCATTGCCTTTTCGCCGTCCAGCCAGCCGTTGTTGCCCGCAGCCATGATCATCGCATATTCGCCCGAGACCTGATAGGCGAAGGTCGGCACCGAAAACGTGTCGTGCACACGCCGGACAATGTCGAGATAGGGCATTCCCGGCTTGACCATGACCATATCCGCACCTTCCTCAAGGTCCATCTGCACTTCGCGCAAGGCTTCGTCGCTGTTGGCAGGGTCCATCTGATAGGTGCGTTTATCGCCTTTCAGGACACCGCCCGAGCCCACCGCGTCGCGGAACGGGCCATAGAAGGCCGAGGCATATTTGGCCGCGTAGGCCATGATCTGCACATGCTCGAAGCCCTCTTCATCCAGCGCGGCGCGGATGGCGGCCACGCGTCCGTCCATCATGTCGGATGGGGCGATGATGTCGGCCCCGGCGCGGGCCTGGTTCAGCGCCTGTCCGATGAGGGCGGCGACGCTGGCGTCGTTGACGATGTCGTTGCCGTCCATCAGCCCGTCATGGCCGTGGCTGGTATAGGGGTCGAGCGCGACATCGGTGATGACGCCGAGTTCCGGCACCTCGATTTTCAGCGCCCGCACGCATTTGCATACGAGATTTTCGGGGTTGTGCGCTTCCGAGCCCAGTTCGTCCTTGAGATCGGGGTCGGTATAGGGAAACAGCGCAATGGCCGGAATGCCTAGCGCGGCGGCGCGTTTCGCTTCTTGCACGAGCAGATCGATCGAAAGGCGCTCGACGCCGGGCATGGATTTCACCGGTTCGCGCCGGTTCTGTCCGTCGATAATGAAAACCGGCCAGATCAGATCATCGACCGAAAGCGCGCTTTCAGCGACCAGACGACGGGCCCAGTCGCTTTTGCGGTTGCGACGGGGGCGGTGGGTCAGTTGCAGTTTCAAGATCGGACCTCTTGGCGATTGGGTGCAGCACTGAATTGTTCCTGCACCCGTTTTCCCGCCGCCGTCAAGCGAAACGGCATTCCTTTATTAGCCGGATTTCCAGTTGCCCGTTTCGCCCGCAAATAGGTAATGGTGCAGGAGAAGGACAGGAGAGCATGAATGTCGATTCCATCGCCGCAGCCGGAAATTGTCGTCAGCACTGAAGGCGAGGCCGGACTCATTGTTCTTAACCGCCCCGATGCGCTCAATGCCCTGACGCTGAACATGGTGCGCCTGCTGGACGCGGCGCTCGGTCGTTTCGAGACGGATAAACGCGTGACGCGCGTGCTGGTCTGCGGCGCGGGGACGAAGGCGTTCTGCGCGGGCGGCGATATCCGGCGTCTCTATGAACAGGGCCGTGCGGGGGATCACGCGGCCCAACTGACATTCTGGCGTGAGGAATATCGCCTCAATATCCGCATCAGCCGGTTTTCAAAGCCGGTCATTTCGCTGATCGACGGCATTGTCATGGGCGGCGGGGTTGGCATATCGCAGCATGGCGCGTTGCGGATTGCCAGCGAGAAATATCTCTTCGCCATGCCGGAGGTGGGCATAGGCTTCTTTCCCGATGTCGGCGGAACCTATTTCCTGCCGCGCCTCAGGGATGATTTCGGCATAATGCTCGGCCTGACGGGACAGCGCGTGAAAGCGGGCGATGCGCTGGCCTGCGGCCTTGCGGATGCTTTTGTTCCGTCCGATCAATTCTCTGCCCTGAGAGAGGATCTGGCGGCTGGCGGCGCGATTGCGGATGTGGTGGCGAAATTCGCGCAGCCCGCGCCGCAGGCCGATGTTTTTGCGCGCTGGGCGGACATGCGCGCCTGCTTCACAACCATCGATGCAGCGGCGATCATGGAATGTCTGGCGCGCCGTGCCCGGGACGGGCACGACGATGCCGCGCGCATATTGGCCGATATGAAGGGCAAATCACCTTTTTCGCTGGCCCTGACCGCGGCGCAATTGCGCGAAGGCCGGCGTCTGAGCCGTGCGCATGAGGGGCTTGCCGCCGCAATGCAGGTTGAATATCGGCTTGTATCACGTATTATTCACCATAATGACTTTTATGAGGGTATTCGTGCGGTCATAATTGACCGGGACATGAAGCCGAAATGGCAGCATGAGAGCGTTGCCGCTGTGCCAAAAGGGGACATTGACGCCATGTTTGCCGCAATGCCCGGGCAGGAATTGAACGAGGACATCGGATGAAATCTTCCGGCGCTGCGCAACGCCCGAAACAGGTGCCGCTGGTGGTTGGGCCGCAACCGCCCATATCCGCCTCGCGAGAGGCCGCTTTTGGCACCAATCTGCCGCGATGGGGCTTTTTGCTCATCGTCTTTATGCGGGTGACGGCCTGCGTGTGGCTGCTGAAGGGCCTGCTGATCTGGTGCGGATTGCTTAACATCGGTCCAGTCCGCCCGATTGATATCGCAAATCTGTCAACGATCGCGGCGTTTGGCGTGGCGTTTTTCGCCGTATTCGACTTTGTTGCCGCTGTCGGGCTTTGGCTCGCGGCGTCCTGGGGCGGGGTGCTGTGGCTTGCGGCTGTCATCGCGGAACTCGCCACAATCACGCTGCTGGAATCGGCGCTGCCCAGCTATCTGGGCGAGCATATTGTCACGGTCGTGCTGGTTGTCTGCTACTTCGTGCTCTCCTGGCTTGCGGCGCGCGCGCTCGACAAAGAGGCCAGCTAAACCGGCACAACAGAGCTGGAGTCTTAGTAAACAGCTGATTTAATTTATCTTTGATTCACTCAATTTTGTATACGAGGGATTCATTCTATTACTTAAACTCGCTTTCATTCCTGCTGGTTAGTTTCATCCTCACAAACGAACCGGGCCGTGAGCCGGGAGTTAATCAGGGGTAAGACCATGTCAGCAGTGATGAAGAGCCAATCAACGGAAGCCCGCAAGGAGCGGGTGAACGAAATCCGCCCGATCTATCTTGAATCCCTCTCGCTGGTTGAGCGCCTGCATCGTTGCCTGCTCGACGTGATCAAGGATGAATTTGACCGCCGCAACGAAACGGAGATCAATTCGGTTCAGGCATTGCTGCTTTATAACATCGGCGACAAGGAACTCTCGGCCGGCGAATTGCGCACCCGCGGTTATTATCTGGGCTCGAACGTCTCCTATAATGTCAAGAAGCTGGTGGACATGGGCCATCTGCACCATGCCCGCTCCCGCATCGACAAGCGCGCCGTGCGTATCAGCCTGACGCCGAAGGGGAGAATCATTCACGATATCGTCGCCGAACTCTATGAGAAGCATGTGCGCACGGTGGAGCAGATCGGCGGCATTCAGGGAGAGGAATTTGCAGCACTTAACCGCGCGTTGACCCGCCTTGAACGCTTCTGGACGGATCAGATCAAATATCGCCTGTAAGTTTGAGCTGCGCGAACGACATTTTTTCGGGTCCGGCTATGTCCGGGCCCGATGTTTTTGGCAGGCTGCCATAATCTTGCCTGACTGGTCATGCATTTTTAATCACAAATCAGCAATAAATGCTCATATTTTATGAACGGCTGGAATTGCCAGTGCGGGCGTATGGCCGTACGAAGCAGATATGAGCGTAATGTTTTGTGGAGAAGTGCGTTGATCATGGGCACGAGCGAGAAAAATGCTCCTTTGCTGGGGCGGAGGATTGTGTTGACGGGAGCCGCGTCGGCTATGGTTCTGGGAATGTTGACGCAGGCCAGAGCCGATGATCTCGATAATCAGGCCGAGTGGCGCCAGAATTATGAAGTTTCGGCAAATCTGACCGTTCCGCGCTCCACGACGCCGATTTTGTCGCCTCAGACCGTTGCCGCCACCGAAGCGGCCATAACCCAGTATACCGATCTCATGGCGCATGGCGGCTGGCCGATGGTGCCAACGGGCCAGACCATGAAGCTGGGCTTCAAGGGCAAGTCGGTGCTGATCCTGCGCCAGAGACTGATCGTGACCGGCGATATGAGCGCCGATTCGAACGCCAGTCCAGTTTTTGATTCCTACGTTGAAGCGGGCGTGAAGAAATTTCAGGCGCGCCACGGCCTGACGGAAACCGGCGTTGTAGGGCCTGAAACGCTGACCATGATGAACATTCCTGTGGAATCGCGGCTGCGCCAGCTTGAAACGAACCTCATCCGGCTGCGGTCGTTCTCGGGCAACCTTGGTGAGCGCTATGTGACGGTGAATATTCCGGCGGCGCAGGTCGAGACCGTCGAGAACGGGCAGGTTGTCACCCATCACAATGCGGGCGTCGGCAAAATCGACCGGCAGTCGCCGGTGATGAATACCCGCGCGCTCGACATCAATTTCAACCCGTACTGGACGGTTCCGGCAAGTCTGATCAAGAAGGATCTCATCCCGCGCATGCAGGAGGATCCGAATTATCTGAGCGACCACAAGATCCGCGTGTTCAACCAGCAGGGTCAGGAAGTTCCGCCGTCCTCGATCAACTGGCATTCCACGGAAGCCGTCAATTACCGTTATCGTCAGGATCCGGGCGGCGATATCAATTCTCTGGGCTTCGTGCGCATCAATATCGCCAATCCTTACGGCGTTTACATGCATGACACGCCGGAGAAGGGCGTGTTCGGCGATGATTTCCGGTTTGTGTCCTCAGGCTGCGTGCGCGTGCAGAACGTGCGCGATTATGTCGCGTGGCTGCTGAAATATGAGCCGGGCTGGGATCGCGCCCGGGTTGATCAGGCGATGGAATCGGGCGAGCGGCTCGATGTGAAGATCACCAAGCCCGTCAATGTCTATTGGGTCTACATCACCGCCTGGGGCACGCCGGAGGGCGTGGTCAATTTCCGCGAGGATATTTATCAGCGCGACGGCAATGGCGCGACGCCGCCGGTGGCCAACAATGCCGTTTATTCCCGCACGCCGGTGCAGGACGCCAATTCGGTGGTTGAGCAGCCGAACGGGCAGGTTATGCCCGTCTCCAGTCAGGGGCAGGCGCCTGCGCCGGTCAATATCGACCAGCTTGCGCCTATGACCCAACAATAAGCTGAGTTGCAAAAGTTCTGAAGGCCGCGCCGCTCCAATGTTGCGGCCTTTTGCTTATTTAACGCCGGCCGTGCAGATGCCCCGCACAGACGGGTTAGAGGTGCGACATTGCGGTGTCGGAAATTGCGCGCTGGTGTCGCTTGTCGTGGCTTCTGCTCTTTCCTGACGCATAGACTTGTGTTAGGGGCTAAACTTCCCGTTCAAGCTCGTTCCGAACAAGGATCATCCGATGAGTTCCGCACCGCGCTATGCTTTATCCAACAGTTTCTTTTCCGCCGCGCTGGCCGATGCCGATCCGGAGATTGCGCGCACGATCGAGCTTGAACTCGGCCGCCAGCGCAGCGAAATCGAATTGATCGCGTCGGAGAATATCGTCTCGCGTGCCGTGCTTGAAGCGCAGGGCTCGGTGATGACCAACAAATATGCCGAGGGCTATCCGGGGCGTCGCTATTATGGCGGCTGCCAGTTTGTCGATATGGCCGAGAAGCTGGCCATTGATCGCGCCTGCAAGCTCTTCGACTGCAAATTCGCCAATGTGCAGCCCAATTCCGGCAGTCAGGCCAATCAGGCCGTGTTCATGGCTGTGCTGAAGCCGGGCGACACGTTCATGGGCCTTGATCTTGCTGCGGGCGGACATCTCACGCATGGTTCGCCGGTCAATATGTCCGGCAAATGGTTTAACGTCGTGTCTTATACTGTGCGGCCCGACGATCAGCTGATCGATATGGATGCCGTGGAAAAGCTGGCGCTGGACCACAAGCCGAAGCTGATCGTGGCAGGCGGTTCTGCCTATCCGCGTCATTGGGATTTTGTCCGTTTCCGCGCCATCGCCGATAAGATCGGAGCCATTTTTCTGGTGGACATGGCGCATTTCGCCGGTCTTGTGGCTGGCGGGGCGCATCCCTCGCCATTCCCGCATGCGCATATCGCCACCACCACCACCCACAAGACATTGCGCGGCCCGCGCGGCGGCATGATCCTCACCAATGACGAGGATCTGGCCAAGAAGATCAATTCGGCCGTGTTCCCCGGCCTGCAGGGCGGCCCTCTGATGCATGTGATCGCGGCCAAGGCGGTGGCCTTCCATGAGGCGCTGCAGCCTGAGTTCAAGCTCTATGCCAAGGCCGTGGCCGACAATGCCAAAGTGCTGGCCGCCACGCTGATGGCGCATGGCTACAAGCTGACCACGGGCGGCACCGACAACCATCTCATGCTGGTTGACCTGCGCTCGAAAGGCCTGAACGGCAAGGCGGCAGAGGCGGCGCTGGGCCGCGCCCATATCACCTGCAACAAGAATGGCGTGCCGTTCGATACCGAAAAGCCGATGATCACCTCGGGCATCCGCCTAGGCACTCCGGCTGCGACCTCGCGCGGCTTCGGCGCCGAGGAATTCAAGCTTGTTGGCGAATTGATCGCCGAGACGCTGGACGGGCTGGCGAAGAATGGCGAGACTGGCAATTCCGCGATTGAGGAGAGCGTCAAGGCCCGCGTGCATGAACTCACCAAACGCTTCCCGATTTATGCGTGAGGCGCCGGCCTTGCGCCGGATTTTCCAGCAAGGATAGACCATGCGCTGTCCCTATTGCGGCAGTCTCGATACGCAGGTGAAAGATTCCCGGCCGACGGATGATTCAGCCTCCATCCGCCGCCGGCGCATCTGCCCTGATTGCGGAGGCCGCTTCACGACATTCGAGCGGGTGCAGCTGCGCGAACTGACCGTGGTCAAGAAGACAGGCCGCCGCGTGCCTTTTGACCGCGACAAGCTGACGCGCTCGATCAATGTTGCCCTGCGCAAGCGTCCGGTGGAGCCGGAGCGAGTGGAGAGGCTGGTCAATGGCATTGTCCGCCAGCTTGAAAGTTCGGGGGAGACGGATATTCCGTCCGAGGATATCGGCAAGATCGTCATGGAAGGCCTCAAGGGTCTCGATGCCGTGGCTTACGTGCGCTTTGCCTCGGTCTACCGGGATTTCCGCGATGCCAAGGATTTTGGCGCTCTCGCCGAGGAATTGTCCGGCCTGAAAGAAAACAGCGATGACTGACGCGCGCCTGATGCAGGCGGCGCTGAGCTATGCCCGGCGCGGCATGGGGCGGGTTGCGCCCAATCCAGCGGTGGGGGCGCTCATTGTCCGGCATGGCGTCATTGTCGGACGCGGATTCACCCAGCCCGGCGGACGCCCGCACGCCGAGCCCGTGGCGATCGCACAGGCAGGCGCAGCCGCGCGCGGCGCAACGCTTTATGTCACGCTGGAGCCATGCAGCCATCACGGCAGGACGCCGCCCTGCGTCGATGCGATTATCGCGTCAGGCATTTCGCGGGTTGTTTCGGCGCTTGAAGATCCCAACCCGCTGGTGGCGGGGCAGGGCCATGCCCGTTTGCGCGCTGCCGGTATAAATGTCGATGTGGGCGTTGGGGCAGATGCCGCCCGGCGCGAGCATCTTGGCCATATTCTGCGCGTGACCCGCAACCGGCCGATGGTGACGCTGAAACTGGCCCAGACCGCAGACGGCTTTGCCGCCGGCGGACGGCATGATCCGCGCCTGATGATCACCGGGCAGGCGGCCAATGCCTATGTGCATATTCTGCGCAGCCAGCATGATGCAATCATGGTGGGAATTGGTACAGCGATCGACGACGACCCGTTAATGACCGTGCGCATTCCGGGGGCATCCTATGTGCCCTTGCGGGTGGTGCTCGATTCGCAGGCGCGACTGAGCCCGCGCTCCCGTCTTGCCACGACGGCGCGCGACGTGCCGATGCTGGTGTTCACAGGCCCGCAGGCCGATGCGGGACGTGTAGCGGTTCTGGAGCGCCTTGGCGTGACCGTTCAGGCGCTGCCGCTGGCGGACGGTTGTCTTGATCTTTCTGCTGCGCTGCGGGCATTGAGCGAACGCGGCATTCTGCGCGTGATGAGCGAGGGTGGCCCGAGGATCGGCGCTGCTCTGATCGCCGGAGGGCTTGCGGATGAGGTTGTGCTGCTCACCGGCCCCAAGCCGCTGGGGAGGGAGGGCGTTGCGTCGCTCCCGACCGGGGCGCGGGCGCGGCTGCTGGACCGGGTTCATTATGCGCGTCAGGATATCCGCATGATCGGACAGGACCGGGCCGAATTTTTTGAGAGGATATGACAATGTTTACCGGGCTGGTTACGGATGTGGGCGAGGTGCTGAGCGTCGAGGATCGCGGTTCGCTGCGCCGCATGCGCATCGGCTGTCATTATAAGCTGGAATCCATCGCGCTCGGCGCGTCCATTGCCTGTGCGGGCGTGTGCCTGACCGTCGTCGATATGGGCCGCGCCAGCGATCTGACATGGTTCGATATCGATGCCGCCGCAGAGACTTTGTCTCTTACCACGCTCAAGGACTGGAAGCCGGGGCGCCGCATCAATCTGGAGCGCTCGCTGAAAATCGGCGATGAACTCGGCGGCCATATTGTTTCGGGCCATGTGGACGGGCTTGCGCAACTGCTTTCGCGCGAGGATTTCGAGGGACAGGCGAAATTCACCCTGCGGGCGCCGCAGCATCTGAAGAAATTCATCGCGCAGAAAGGATCCGTGGCGCTGGACGGCACTTCGCTCACTGTTAACAGTGTCGAGGACGATGTGTTTTCCGTGCTGCTCATTCCGCACACGCTGGCGGTGACAAGCTGGGGCCTCGCCAGGGCCGGGGATGCCATTCATCTCGAGGTGGACATGATGGCGCGTTATGCCGCCCGTCTGGCCGAGGTGGGGTGATTGAGCAAGAATCGGGTTGCTCTTGCGCGTCGCGCAGTTTAACACAGCCGCATATCGAATGAGGAAGAGGGCCTATGGCTGAACCACGGCGCGAGACGCCCGTGCAGGTTGAATCTGTGCACGGAGCGCGGTTTTTAATTGTCGAAGCGCGTTTCTACGACGATATCGGCACCATGCTGCTCGACGGCGCCAAGGCTGCCTTTGCTGCGGCTGATGCACGGTTCGATGTGATCAGCGTGCCCGGAGCGCTGGAAATTCCGGCCATGGTGGCCATTGCCCTCGATGCGGCGCGCGATCTTGGCCGTCCCTATGATGGCGTGGTGACGCTGGGCTGCGTTATCCGCGGCGAGACCTATCATTTTGAAATCGTCGCCGGTGAAAGCGCCCGCGCGCTGATGGATCTGAGCATTGCGCGCAAGCTGCCGCTCGGCAATGGCATCCTGACTGTCGAAAATATGGCGCAGGCCGTGGCCCGCGCCGATATGGCGCAGGGCGACAAGGGCGGCGATGCGGCCCGCGCGGCACTGGCCGTTCTGCGGATCAAGCGCCAGATTGGTGCGCACTGATGGCAGCGGGCAACAAACGCGCCAATTCGCGGCTGGCCGCCGTGCAGGCGCTCTATCAGATGGATGTGACCGGCAAGGGAATCGACGAGGTCTTCGCCGAGTTCGAGACGTTCTGGATCGGGCAGGAGATCGAGGGCGACCAGTATCGTCCGGCCGAGCTGGCGTTTTTCCGCGATACGATGAACGGCGTGCTCAAGGATCAGGTGGCTATCGACCGGCTGATTGATGCGACGCTGGCCGAAGGCTGGCCCCTGACCCGTATCGAGGCCCTGATGCGCGCCATATTGCGCGCCGGAACCTACGAGCTGAAAAAGCGCAAGGACATTCCGCCGCGCGTCAGCATCTCGGAATATGTCGATGTGGCCTCCGCCTTCTTCGGACGCGAGGAATCGGGCATGATCAACGCCGTGCTGGATTCTGTGGGGCGCAAGGTCAGGCCGGACGAATTCCAGAAATAGGTCTTCTCTTTTTGCGCATCTGCGCGGATTGTGCGAGCCATGGCTCTTTCCGAAGACGAAATCATCGCCGCCTATTTCGCGCCGCTGGCCGGTGAGGGGGCATTCGGCCTGACAGATGATGCGGCGGAAGTCGTGCCGCCGCCGGGCGAGGCTTTCGTTGTCACCAAGGATCTCATCGTTGCGGACGGACATTTCTTCTCCGACGATCCGCCTGCCGATATAGCCCGAAAATTGCTGCGCGTGAATTTGTCCGATCTTGCGGCCAAGGGCGCGCGGCCATTTGGCTGTTTTCTCGGGCTTGTCATGCCCGAAGGTTTATCCGAACACTGGTTGCCGGAATTTGCCAGCGGTCTGGGGCAGGACATTCGCGGCTTTGGTTTTCCCTTGCTGGGCGGGGATACGGCCAAAGGTCCGCTGACATTGTCGCTGACGGCACTGGGCACCGTGCCGCTGGGCGGCATGGTGCGGCGTGGTGGCGCGCGGGCCGGAGACATTCTTTACGTGACGGGCACCATCGGCGATGCGGTGCTTGGTCTGAAGATCCGGCTCGATCAGCCGCAGGATCGCGGCTGGATCGCCGCATTGCCGCAGGAGGCGCGCGATTTCCTGCTGCAGCGCTATCTGGTGCCGGAGCCGCGCGTGGCGCTGGCGCAGGCAGTGCGGCAGCATGCCCATGGCGCGATGGATATTTCCGACGGCTTTGTCGGCGATGCGCGCAAAATGCTGAGGGTCTCGGGCGTGGGGGCTGTGATTCGCCTTGCCGACGTGCCGCTTTCCGCAGCCGCGCGGCTGGCGCTGGCGCACAGCCCGCATCTGTTCGATGACATGGTGACAGGCGGCGATGATTATGAGCTTCTGGTCGCCGTGGCGCCCGGGCAAAGCTCCGAATTTGAGCGCGCCGCCCTATCGAGCGGCGTGGCGCTGTGCGCTGTCGGACGGTGTGGCGGCGCAGATGCGGTTTTTCTCGGGTCCGATGGCGAGTCGCGCCACTTTGCCAGAGGCTCCTACGCGCATTTCTGAATTTTCGAAAATTATTTCCCCGACTTGATCATTATCCACCAAAACATTGAAAAAATGTGCGCTTTTGTCCTTTTGCGCGCATTGCGGCCCGCCTGACTTTCTGGCAACAATTACACACAGACTCCGGACAGTCCGATCACGGAGCGGCCGTAAAATGCGGAAAGCTAAGGAGAAGAAACGTCAATGGCAGTTATATGGCTCATTTTGCTGGGGGGACTCCTCTCGGTTATCTACGGCGTCGTGACCATTAATCAGGTGATGGCGGCGGATGCTGGCTCGCAGCGCATGCAGGAAATTGCCGCGGCAATCGCCGAAGGCGCGCAAGCCTATCTGAAACGCCAATATATTTCGATCGGTGCAGTCGGCGTCGTGATCTTCATCCTGCTTTGGGCCTTGCTCGGCGGGAAAGTGGCCATTGCCTTTCTGATCGGCGCCGTGCTTTCCGGCGCGGCTGGCTTTATCGGCATGAACGTTTCTGTACGCGCCAATGTGCGCACGGCGCAGGCGGCCTCTCAGTCTCTTGCGGGCGGCCTCAATATCGCCTTTAAGGCCGGCGCCGTGACAGGCATGCTGGTTGCGGGGCTGGCGCTGATCGGCGTGGCTGGCGAATTTTATGTGCTGACAGGCCCTATGGGGCTGGAACCGGGCAGCCGCGAGGTGATCGACGCCCTTGTGGGCCTTGGCTTCGGCGCTTCGCTGATTTCCATTTTTGCCCGTCTGGGCGGCGGTATCTTCACCAAGGGCGCCGATGTGGGCGCTGATCTTGTCGGCAAGGTTGAGGCCGGCATTCCGGAGGATGATCCGCGTAATCCGGCCACGATCGCCGACAATGTCGGCGACAATGTCGGCGATTGCGCCGGCATGGCCGCCGACCTGTTCGAAACCTATGCCGTGACGGTGGTGGGCACCATGGTGCTCGGCGCCATTTTCGCGGGCGGCGCCAATGTGGCGACCATGATGCTCTATCCGCTGGCCATCTGTGCGGCCTGCATTCTGACCTCGATCATCGGCACCTATTTCGTCAAGCTCAGCGCGGGGCCGAATCCTTCGATCATGGGCGCGCTGTACAAAGGTCTTATCGTTACCGGCCTTCTGTCTGTCGTTGGCCTGTGGCTTGCGACGGGTTTTGTTGCAGGCTGGGGCGAGATTGCCAAGGTCGGCGCCATGTCGGTTACCGGCATGAACCTGTTTGTCTGCGGGCTCATCGGTCTGGTGGTGACGGGTCTCATCGTTGTCATAACCGAATATTACACAGGCACGGGCAAGCGTCCGGTTGTCTCCATCGCGCAGGCTTCGGTAACGGGGCACGGCACCAACGTCATTCAGGGTCTGGCTGTTTCGCTTGAATCGACAGCCCTGCCGGCGCTGGTCATCGTGGGCGGCATTATCTCCACCTACCAGCTGGCTGGTCTCTATGGCACGGCTATCGCCGTCACCACCATGCTCGGCCTTGCCGGCATGATCGTGGCGCTCGACGCTTTCGGCCCGGTGACCGACAATGCCGGCGGCATCGCGGAAATGTCTGGCCTCGACAAATCGGTGCGTCACAATACCGACGCTCTCGATGCGGTGGGCAACACCACCAAGGCTGTGACAAAGGGCTATGCCATTGGTTCGGCGGGTCTTGGCGCGCTGGTGCTGTTTGCCGCCTATTCCAACGACCTGAGCTTCTTTGCGGCGAACAGCGATAAATATACCTACTTCAAGAATATGGGCGTCGTATCCTTCGACCTCAGCAACCCTTACGTTGTTGCGGGCCTGATCTTCGGCGGTCTTATCCCCTATCTCTTCGGCGGTATTGCCATGACGGCCGTCGGCCGTGCGGCCGGTTCCGTGGTTGAGGAGGTGCGCCGCCAGTTCCGCGAAAATCCGGGCATCATGGCGGGCACATCGAAGCCGGACTATGCCCGTGCTGTCGATATGCTGACCAAGGCGGCGATCCGCGAGATGATTGTGCCGTCCCTGCTGCCGGTTCTGGCGCCGATTGTGGCTTATTTCGGCGTGTTGCTGATATCCGGCTCCAAGGCTTCGGCCTTTGCGGCGCTGGGGGCCTCGCTTCTCGGCGTTATCGTCAACGGACTTTTCGTCGCTATTTCGATGACATCGGGCGGCGGCGCCTGGGACAATGCCAAGAAGAGCTTTGAAGACGGCTTCACAGATAAGGACGGTGTCAAGCATTTCAAGGGCGGCGATGCGCATAAGGCATCGGTGACCGGCGATACGGTCGGCGATCCCTACAAGGATACAGCCGGCCCGGCCGTCAACCCGGCCATCAAGATCACCAATATCGTGGCCTTGCTGCTTCTGGCCATTCTTGCCCATCAATAGTCCCGTCGCCGGCTCTCAGCGGGCCGGCGACCTGATTTCCTTTTCCTGCCGGGAAAGGGAAGGGCGATAGAAAAAATAAAGGCCGGAGAATCTCCGGCCTTTTGCATGTGTCGCCCGATGTATCCGGCGGCTCAGCCGAACCGGAACAGCCCCTTGAGCATGTTGTTGAGGAAGCTTGGCTCCGAACCGCCAGTGGGTGTGGTGCGCGAGATGAAGTCGAAGACCTTGCCGTCCTGCAGGCCATAATTGGCGATGCGCGCGACTTTCTTGTTCTTGTCGAAATAGACGGCCAGCACACGCTGGTCGGTAACTTCGGGCTTCATGAATTCAAGTTTCTTTTCAACCTTCTGGCTGATGTAATACCAGGCATCGCCGCCAACGGTTGATGTCGTCGAGGGCGTTCCAAGGAGGTTCAGCACTTTTTCCGCAGGCAGCCCCGGCTTCAACTGGGCGATGGTGTCTGAGTCCGGCACATAGCCGCGCGTGACCGTGCCGTCATAACCAAGACAGCCGGAGAGGCCCAGACCCAGAGCCAGCGCCAAAAAAGCGCGGCGGGAACCTTTGAGAGAACGGGCTGATGCGGGTACAGATACCTTTGCGGACATTCAACAACTCCACCGATGCTGGCGCCATGCCAGATTAGCTTCATCCGGCGAGGGACGAGTTTTCTCTTGCCACATGGCTTGTAGATGCCTAACTCGCACAGGGCTGAAAAGCAAGGTCGCCGTCTGCATTCGGCGATTTTACCTTGGTTGGAAGAAGTTCGAGCTTCGAGGGAAAAGAGCCGGATGATGTTTGAACATATATTGAAATTTTTCGGTATCGGCCAGAGCGGGAACCGCAGGCTGATCGACCGGCTTCACGCGCAGGTGGTGCTGGCGGCGCGTCAGCCTGCTTTCTATCTTGAATATGGCGTGCGCGATGATTTCGACGGCCGCTTTGATCTGTTTTGCCTGATGAGCAGCCTCGTGCTGCGGCGGCTGAAGCAATTGCCGCCGCCGGCGCAGGATGTGGCGCAGGATTTTGCCGACGCTGTCGTGCGCCATCTTGAAATCATTCTGCGGCAGGAAGGCATCGGCGATATTGCCGTGCCGAAACGCCTGAAGAAATATGCAAAATCCTTCGCAGGCAGAATCAGCGCCTATGAGGCTGCGCTTGCGGCCAAAGATCAGGCCGCGTTGCAAGACAGTCTGCGACGCAATTTCGGCGCTGGCGATGCGCAAGCTGCGGGAAATCATTTTGCGGCGGAGCGGATGCTGCGCTATGTTCTGGCCGCTGAGACGGCGCTGTCCGCCGCGGAACTCGCCATATTCACGGATGGTCAGGTGCCCTTTCCGGACCCGGCGCAGATCAGCCAGACCAACGGAGAGGGGTGAATCATGGAACCTGTGGCTGAAACCGGCGTCGCTGCGTCCGGCCCTTTTCACCTTATCTTTTCGGCAGACTCGCTGCGCGACAAGCCGGTAAAATTGCATGTGGCCGCGGATGCGGCGCAGCGCAAGGCTCTTGCCGAACTGAACAATCTTGTCGAGGTCAAATCCTGCGAGGCTGAGTTTG
This sequence comes from Methylocystis sp. sgz306128, assembly GCF_056032725.1. Classification (NCBI taxonomy): domain Bacteria; kingdom Pseudomonadati; phylum Pseudomonadota; class Alphaproteobacteria; order Hyphomicrobiales; family Methylocystaceae; genus Methylocystis; species Methylocystis sp. sgz306128. The sequence continues at coordinate 95,933 of NZ_JBVYWO010000003.1, read as the reverse complement.
AGATTTCCCGCTTTGGCCGTGCAGGCGCGCGCGTGACCGGAAACGTGTCGGCGCAAGTCGTGCAGACATGCGTCGTGACGCTTGAGCCGTTCGACGTCAGCGTCAAAGAGCAATTCGAGCTTAAGTTTGTTCCGCCCGCCATGCCTGCGGCTGTGCCCAACAGCCGGTTCAGCAAGGCGCAGGTCATGAAGGATCTGCCCGAACGTGTCATCGAACATCATCTTGATGAAGAGGACGAGCCCGAGGAATTGGCGGACGGCAAGATCAACCTTGGCGCACTGATCATGGAATTTTTCACGCTCGGACTGGACCCCTATCCGCGCAAACCCGGAGCCGATCTCGGAGCCGTCGCCGAGGGGATCTCCCACCTTGAAGTCAACGCGCCGGAGGTGGAGGAAAGCACAACTTCGCCTTTTGCAACTCTTGCTAAGTTGAAGCCGGGCCCAAAAACCTCCGATTGAATTACATTTGCGGATTGCCATTGACCGGCGAGCGGTTATTGTCTCGCCGAAATTGAAATGTCATGATGCTATGATCTAACCTGTGCACGGGAGTCGGGATATTCTGATGGCGAAAGACGCGGGGGCAGCAAAAATTCGCATTGCAATCGATGCAATGGGCGGTGATTTTGGGCCAAAGATCGTCATTCCGGGAGCGGCCATAGCGATTGAGCGGCGGCCGGATATTTCCTTCATCTTTTTTGGCGACTCGAAGCAGGTTAACCCGCTGCTTGATCAATATCCGGCGTTGAAGGCGGCGTCCAGCGTCGAGCATACCGATGTTGCGGTTCAGATGACCGACAAGCCGAGCCAGGCGTTGCGGGCCGGGCGTAAGGTCTCGTCGATGTGGCTGGCTCTTGATGCGGTCAAGAGAGGCGCTGCGGATGTCGCGGTTTCGGCGGGCAATACCGGCGCTCTGATGGCCATGTCGAAATTCTGCCTGCGCACCATGCCGCAGATCGACCGGCCGGCCATTGCGGCCATGTGGCCGACCATGCGCGGCGAGAGCATTGTTCTGGATGTCGGCGCAACCATCGGTGCCGATGCGCAGCATCTGGTCGATCTTGCCATTATGGGCGCGGCCATGGCGCAGATTGTCTTCGATATCGACAGGCCCAGCGTCGGATTGCTGAATGTCGGTGTGGAAGAGATCAAGGGGCTTGAGGAAATCAAGGCCGCGGGGCGTATTCTGCGTGAAACGCCCATGCCTAACCTCACCTACCACGGCTTTGTCGAGGGCGATGATATTGGCCGCGGCACGGTCGATGTGGTGGTCACGGAGGGCTATACCGGCAATATCGCGCTGAAAACCGCAGAAGGTACGGCCCGCCAGCTGGCGCAGTTCCTGCGAGAGGCGATGAGCAGCAGCCTCATGGCCAAGCTTGGCTATCTGCTGGCGCGCGGCGCATTTGCCGCCATCCGCGAAAAAATGGATCCCCGGAAGGTCAATGGCGGCGTGTTCCTTGGTCTTGACGGCGTCGTGATCAAGAGTCACGGCGGCACCGATGCAATTGGTTTTGCAGGCGCGGTCGAAGTCGGCTATGAGATGGTCAAGCATGGTCTTTTAGGCAAAATCCGTGATGCGCTGGCTCTGGCGCAGGAGGGGAGACTGCCTCACGGGGCAACGCAGCAGTCTCAATATAGCGAAAACTGAACGGACAGATTGTGAAAGAATTCAAGTTTCCTGCCAGAAGGGCATTGCGGTCTGTCGTTTGCGGAATTGGATCGGCGCTGCCAGCCTCCTGTGTCACCAATGCGGACATGGAAAAGAGGGTGGACACATCCGACGAATGGATCACACAGCGCACGGGCATCCGGCAGCGCTATATCGCGGGGCCTGATGAAACCACATCCGTGCTGGCCACGCGCGCCGCGCGCGCCGCGTTGCTGGATGCCGGGGTGACACCTGATGACATTGATCTCATCATTGTTGCGACATCAACCCCCGATTTTACCTTTCCGGCAACGGCAACCATCGTTCAGGCCGAACTTGGCATCACACGCGGCGTGGCATTCGACATGCAGGCGGTGTGTTCGGGCTTTGTCTTTGCCATGTCCACCGCCGATAAGTTTCTGACGTCGGGCTCGCATCAGCGGGCTCTTGTCATTGGTGCGGAGACATTCTCCCGCCTGCTGAACTGGGAAGACCGCACCACCTGCGTGCTGTTCGGCGATGGCGCGGGCGCTGTTGTTCTCGAGGCGCAGCCGGTGACCGGCGCGCCGAACGAGCGCGGCATCATGACCAGCCACCTGCGCTCGGACGGGCGGCACCGGGCAAAGCTCTTTGTTGACGGCGGCCCTTCAACCACCCAAACCGTGGGGCATCTGCGCATGGAAGGGCGGGAAGTCTTCCGTCATGCCGTGGGCATGGTGACCGATGTCATCAACGATGCTTTCGCCGCGGCAGGGGTGACCGCGGACGATCTCGACTGGTTTGTGCCGCATCAGGCCAATCGCCGCATCATCGACGCATCCGCCGAAAAGCTTGGCATTGCGCCGGAAAAGGTTGTCGTCACCGTGCATTTGCACGGCAATACTTCGGCGGCTTCGATTCCGCTGGCGCTGAGCGTTGCCAAGGCGGACGGGCGTATCAAGCAGGGTGATCTGGTGATGATTGAAGCAATGGGCGGCGGTTTTACCTGGGGAAGCGCGCTTATTCGCTGGTGATCTGCAATTTACGCCAGAAAAATGCGTGGGGTGTCTTCCATTCTGAGAAAAATCCCCATAAAAGTCATTGGAGTAGGGTTTTATTTTTATACGCTCAGTGGCGGCGTGGTAAAAAGGTCAGCAAAATCTCATGAATAAGCCGAAAACGACAAGAACAATTACGCGCGCTGATTTGGCCGAAGCTGTGTATCAACGTGTCGGTCTTTCTCGAATCGAGTCAGCCGAATTGGTGGAAACCGTACTTGCCGAAATTTCAGAAACTCTGGTTCGCGGCGAAAACGTCAAGCTTTCCTCCTTTGGTTCATTTCTGGTTCGCTCAAAATCGGAGCGGATCGGGCGAAATCCCAAAACCGGCGTTGAAGTGCCGATAACGCCGCGGCGGGTGATGGTGTTCAAGCCGTCAAATATCATGAAAGCGCGCGTCAACGGGGAGACTGTCGCTGACGAAAGCGATTGAGACAGGCGAGAGGGGGCGCTTTTCGTAAATGGTCGATAAAAGCCCGGAAGCATTTCGCACGATCAGCGAGGTCGGAGTCGACCTCAATATTCCACAACATGTTCTGAGATTCTGGGAGACACGCTTCTCCCAGATCAAGCCGTTGAAACGCAGCGGCGGCCGCCGCTATTATCGCCCAGAGGATGTCGATCTGATCCGGGCGATACAGCAGCTTCTCTACGGGCAGGGCTATACGATCCGCGGCGTCCAGCGCATTCTGAAGGAGCAGGGGGTCAAGACCCTGATCGCTCAGGCGCAGAATCTGCATGGCGAGGTGATCATTGCGCCGCGGGCCGAGCAGGCTGCCGGACATCCCGACGACAGCGAGGATGATGCCGCACCCGACCACGATATGGCGCTGGATGGTGCCGAATTGCCGCTCGGGCTGGAGCAGACGCATCTGAGCTATGAGGATGCTCACCGTCTCAAGGCGGCGTTGTTCGAAATTGATGAGGGCGTGGCGATGCTGCGCCGTGCTCTGGCCGAATAGGCTTTTCAGGCGGTGCGTCAATCGCCGGAGCAGTGCAAGATTTTGTGGCGGGGGTCATTGCACTCGGGGCTGGCCTTCTCTATAAGGCGGGACAGTCGGAGTGTAGCGCAGCCCGGTTAGCGCACTAGTCTGGGGGACTAGGGGTCGTGGGTTCGAATCCCGCCACTCCGACCATTATCCTTTCTGTACTTTTTTCCTTTCTGCACTTTCTGCTTTTCGTGCCTGCAAAATTTGGCGAAACTGCATTTTGGTAATTGGGCGATCTTTCGCAGGTGAATGAAATGCAGAAAAAGGGTGTGGCGATCATCGGGGCCGGACACGGGGGCGTTCAGCTTGCCGCCAGTCTTCGCGAGGCGGGATACGAGGAACCGGTTCACCTGTTCTGCGATGAGCCGGATTTGCCCTATCACAAGCCGCCGTTGTCCAAGGCCTTTTTGAAAACGCCGGATCACGAGCCGCAGATTCTTCGCCCTGAGAGTTTTTATATCGACAATGCCATCGAACTGCGGCTGAAGACCCGGATTGCCCGGATCGATGCTCGTGCGCGCCGCCTCGAGACATCCGGGGGGGAAATTCACGCATTCGACAAACTGGTGCTGGCGACGGGAACGCGCCCGCGCCGGCTGCAGGTGGCGGGCGCCGACCTGCCCGGAACCTTCATGCTGCGATCACTGTCGGATGCCGGCATCCTGCGCGAGGCCATGTCACGCGCCCGTTCCGTGGTGGTGATTGGCGCGGGGTTTATCGGGCTGGAAGTGGCGGCGACAATGGCGGCACTGGGCAAGGACGTTGTCGTGCTGGAGGCGGGGGACCGCGTGCTCGGGCGCGCGGTTGCGCCGCTCATCTCGTCTTATATGGAAGAAATGCACTGCGGGTTGGGAGCGCGGATTTTTAAATCGGCGCGCATTGCCAAAATTGATGGCGAATCGCATGTCTCGGGCGTGATCATGGCCGACGGCAGCCGTTTCCCCGCAGATCTCGTGCTGATCAGCGTGGGTGCCGAACCGAATGTCGAACTGGCGGCCGAGGCCGGTCTGGCCTGCGCCAATGGCGTGTCTGTTGACGCGCAGTTGCGCACAGAAAATCACGATATTTTCGCGATCGGCGATTGTGCGAATTTTCCACATTGGCAGGTCGGCCAGAATATGCGCCTTGAATCGGTGCAGAATGCCACGGATCACGCGAAACTGGTTGCGCACAATATACTTGGCGCCGGAGAAACATATCGCGACGTGCCATGGTTCTGGTCGGATCAGGGTGCTGTCAAGCTCCAGATGACCGGGCTTAATGTTGCCACGGATCGTTCGGTTCTGCTGGGCAGCATCGAGAGCAATCAATTTTCGCTGTTTCATTTTCGCGGTCCGCGTCTGATGGCGGTTGATTCGGTCAACCGCGCCGCTGATCATATGCTTGGGCGGCGGATGATCGGTGCGGGGTTCAGCCCCACCGACAGTCAGATCGCGGGCGGCGTCGCAGAGATGAAAGCGGCGCTTGCGGTCTTTCAGGGCGCCTGAGGCCCGGCAAGAATGCCAACCTTGCGCTCCGTCATCCTTTGGCAGGGCTTCATCCGGCCCGCGAATATCTGTAAAACGGCCCATATACCCCGAAGAAGCGGGTAATCAGGGAAATAACATGGCTAATCATCTCTTTGACGCGTTTCTTGAGGCTGGAACCGCACCGGAGCGGCCTTTTATCGAGACGCAATCGGGCGAGATATTGACCTATGGCGATATGCTGGCGCAATCGGCGCGGCTGGCGAACGCGCTTGTTGCCGAGGGCGCGAAGCCGGGTGACCGGGTGAATGTGCAGGTCGACAAAAGTCCGGACGCCTTGTTTCTCTATCTCGCCTGTGTGCGCGCGGGAATAGTTTTCGTGCCGCTAAATACGGCTTACACGCAGAACGAGGTCGAATATTTCCTTGCAGATTCGGAGCCGGCGATTTTCGTCACGGCGCCGGAGCGGGCGGCGCATGCCGACGGTTTTTGCGCCGCGCGGTCGATCAAGGTTCTGACCCTTGGCACGGCCGGAGATGGCTCATTGGCGGACCGGGCGCGCGGGCAAAGCGCGGACTTTGCCAATGTCGCGCGCGGGGCCGGCGATCTTGCCGCTTTGCTCTACACATCCGGCACGACCGGACGCTCAAAGGGCGCCATGCTGACTCATGACAACCTTGCCAGCAACGCCCGGGCGCTGGTCACGCATTGGCGCTTCAGCGCGGCAGATGTGCTGCTGCATGCCTTGCCGATCTTTCATACGCATGGCCTGTTTGTCGCCAGCAATGTGACGCTGATGGCGGGCTCTTCGATGATTTTTCTGAGCCGGTTCGATCCGGACGAGATTCTGCGCCTCATGCCGCGCGCCAGTGTCCTGATGGGCGTACCGACCTTTTATGTGCGCCTGTTGCAAAATCCGCAGCTCAACCGCGATGCGGCGCGGCACATGCGCCTGTTCATTTCGGGCTCGGCGCCCTTGCTGGCTGATACGCACCGGCTTTGGTCCGAGAGAACCGGCCATGCCATATTGGAGCGCTATGGCATGACCGAAACCAATATGATCACGTCCAATCCCTATGACGGCGCGCGTGTGCCGGGCGCGGTGGGCCGGCCTTTGCCCGGCGTATCGCTGCGCATCGTCAATGCCGAGTCGGGCGTGCCGGTGCCGGATGGCGAGATCGGCATGATCGAGGTGAAGGGCCCCAATGTGTTCAAGGGCTATTGGCGGATGCCGGAAAAGACTGCTGCGGAATTTCGGGCTGACGGGTTTTTCATTACCGGCGATCTTGGCCGCATCGACGCCAATGGCTATGTGCATATTGTCGGGCGAGGCAAGGATCTCGTGATCACCGGCGGCTTTAACGTCTATCCCAAGGAAGTTGAAAGCGAGATCGACGCCTTGGATGGCGTGTTTGAGAGCGCGGTGATCGGTGTGCCGCATCCTGATTTCGGCGAGGCGGTGACGGCTGTCGTTGTGCGGGCAAAGGGCTCGGTCATTTCTGAATCGCAGATTCTTGAAGCGCTGGCGCCGAAACTGGCAAAATTCAAACAGCCCAAGCGGGTGATATTCGTTGAGGAACTGCCCCGCAACACGATGGGGAAGGTGCAGAAGAATGTCCTGCAGGCGGCCTACAGGACGTTGTTTGCCTGAAGCAATTCCATTTCGGTATGCTGCCGCGCATTCGTCTCGAATTCGCGGGTGATGTAGTCGCAGAGCAAGTCTGCGGTCGGAGAGAGCCTGCGCCCGCGCAACGTGATCAGACTGTAGGGTTGCAGGAGAATTTCGCGGTCCAGCGGCAGGATGTCGATGGAACCGGCCAGCCCGTCCTGACGGGTGATGAAATTGGCGACATCAATGGCAATGGGAGCGATCGAGTCGGATTGCGCCACCATGACCAGCGTCAGCAGCAGGGATGACGTGTTCAGCACATTTTCGGGCAGGGGGATCTGATGCGCCAGAAACATGGCCTCGATGGTCCGGCGCAGGAGCGAGCCGCCCGGCTGAAACACCCAGTCGAACCGGTTGATCTGATCGAGGCGGACCTGTGAATTGACCATGAGCGGATGATTTTTCCGCACGATCAGACAGGCTTTTTCGATGCCGATCACGCGGCTTTCAAACAGGCGCGGATTAAGATCGTCCGGAATGCGCGCCAGCATGAAATCAAGCCGCGAAGCCAGCAGCTCCTTGGCCAGCGTATTGCTCGTTTCCACCTGCACGCTGATCTGAACCCGCGGATAATGTGCGCGCAATTTGCGGATGGCCGGTCCGGCAATGGAAATGGCGGGAGCGGTGACGGTGCCCATGGCGACGAAACCGCCTTTGCCGGCTTTGAGATCCGCGATTTCGCGCTCGGTTTCGCGCAGTTCAAGCAGGATGGTGCGGGCATGTCGGGCAAAGGCCTGTCCGAACGGGGTAAGGCCGATGCCGCGCGGCAGGCGCTCGCACAATTGCACATTGAGAATGCCCTCCATCTCGGAGAGCATGCGCGAGGCAGCCGGCTGCGTGATGTTGAGCAACGAGGCGGCTGCGCCGATCTGCAACGTATCGGCCAGCGCCACGATCATGCGCATATGCCCAAGCTTGATGCGGTGGCGCAGCAGGGCATCGGAATCGAACAGGGGAAGGGAATCCGGCTCAGGCCTGGTGAACATGCTTCTTTCCGTCGGCGGGAATGACGCTGGCCGTCGATATGCAGATCAGCGCGGTTAATTCTCTTGGATCGTTCTAAAAAAGCATATCAGAATTGATATGGCAAGCGACGCAATGGGCATTTGACAATCGTCAGGATAAAAGCCAGCTTCGTTTCCGAGTGTTGCCTGCGTCAAGTTGTCCAGCCCGGGGGTTTTTATGCGGTTGGGCGACATGCTAGCCTGTAAGGCTGAAATTGCGCGGCAGCTCCATAATCGGGCGCGGAGGTAAAATCTGTGTCCAATAAGCAGGGAGAGCATATATGAAGGGTTTCAAATTTATCCGGTCGGTTCTGGCTGCTGGCCTTATTGGCTTTGCTGCTCATGCCGCCGCAGCTGCCGATAAGGGTTTGATCGGCATTTCAATGCCGACGAAGTCCTCGGCGCGCTGGATCGCCGACGGCGACAACATGGTCAAGGTGTTCAAGGAAAAGGGCTATGCCACCGATCTGCAATATGCGGAAGATGACATCCCGAACCAGCTGGCCCAGATCGAGAACATGGTCACCAAGGGCGCCAAGGTGCTGGTGATCGCCGCGATCGACGGCACCACCTTGTCGGATGCACTGAAGAACGCCGCTGCCAAGGGGATCAAAGTCATTGCCTATGACCGTCTGATCCGTAACTCGGCCAATGTCGACTATTATGCAACCTTCGACAATTTCCAGGTTGGCGTGCTGCAGGCGTCCTCGATTGTTGACGCGCTCGGCCTGAAGAGCGGCAAGGGTCCGTTCAATATCGAGCTGTTCGGTGGTTCGCCGGACGACAATAACGCCTTCTTTTTCTATAATGGCGCGATGTCGGTTCTCCAGCCCTATATCGACAGCGGCAAGCTCGTTGTTCAGTCCAAGCAGATGGGCATGGACAAGGTCGGCACCCTGCGCTGGGATGGCGCTGTGGCGCAGGCCCGCATGGACAATATTCTGTCGGCCTATTACGGCAAGGGTAAGCGCGTTGATGCCGTTCTCTCGCCTTATGACGGCCTGAGCATCGGCATTCTGTCCTCGCTCAAGGGCGTTGGCTATGGTTCCAAGGACCTGCCGCTCCCCTACGTGACCGGTCAGGATTGTGAGGTTGCCTCGATCAAGTCGATTATTGCCGGCGAACAGTCGTCGTCGATCTTCAAGGACACCCGCGAGCTCGCCAAAGTGACCGTCAACATGGTCGATGCCATGCTCTCGGGTGGCAAGGTTGAGGTCAATGACACCAAGACCTACGAAAACGGCGTCAAGGTTGTGCCGTCTTATCTGCTCAAGCCGGTTCTGGTCGATATCCATAATTATAAGGATGTTCTGATCGGCAGCGGCTATTACAAGGCCGATCAGCTCAAGTAACAGCCTTCAGGCACAAGAGCCCGGCATGGGTCGCCATGCCGGGCTTTTTCTGCAACAATGCCCCGGGTCGCAGCCTTGACGCGCGACGGCGGGGGCAAACCAGCTAAAATTCGAGGGAACGTGATGAGCATCATTCTCGAAATGCGCGGCATCACCAAGACATTTCCGGGCGTGAAAGCGCTTGAAAATGTCAATCTGAAAGTGCGCCAGGGCGAGATCCATGCACTCGTCGGTGAAAATGGTGCCGGAAAATCCACGCTCATGAAGGTTTTGAGCGGCGTCTATCCACATGGCACCTATGACGGGGATATTCTCTATCAGGGCGAAGTGCGCCGCTTTCGTAATATTTCCGACAGCGAAGAGCTGGGAATTATCATCATCCATCAGGAACTGGCGCTTGTGCCGCTGCTCTCGATTGCCGAAAATATCTTCCTTGGCAATGAGCAGGCCCGAAACGGCATTATCAACTGGGCCGATGTTCACCGCAAAACGCGGGATCTGCTGGCCAAGGTCGGGCTCAGGGAACCACCTTCGACCCTGATCACCAATATCGGCGTCGGCAAGCAGCAGCTTGTCGAGATTGCCAAGGCGCTGTCCAAGGAAGTGAAGCTGCTCATTCTCGATGAGCCGACGGCCAGCCTGAACGAGAGTGATTCAAACGCTCTGCTCGAGTTGCTGCTTGAATTCAAGGCGCAGGGCATTTCGTCCATCCTGATTTCGCACAAGCTCAATGAAATCTCCAAAGTGGCGGATTCCATTACGGTGCTGCGCGACGGCGCAACTGTCGAAACGCTTGACTGCCGCGAGGAGGCCGTGAGCGAAGACCGGATCATCCGCGGCATGGTCGGGCGCGAGATGGCCGACCGCTATCCGAAACGTACTCCGCAGATCGGAGAGCCGATCTTTGAAGTGCGCGACTGGCAGGTCTATCACCCCATCCATTCAGACCGCCGGATGATCAAGAAGGTGAGTTTCAATGTGCGCCGGGGCGAGATCGTCGGCATTTCCGGCCTTATGGGCGCCGGACGCACCGAACTGGCGATGAGCATCTTCGGGCGGTCCTATGGCCAGAAAATCAGCGGCACTGTGACGCTGCATGGCAAGGAGATCGATGTCAGCACAGTGGAGCGGGCAGTGGCCAATGGCCTTGCCTATGTCACAGAGGACCGCAAGAACTACGGCCTCGTGCTCAATGACAACATCATGCACAATATCTCGCTGGCCAATCTCTCCGGCGTCGCCAATAACGGCGTCATTGACGAGATGCGCGAATTGCAGGTGGCGAACGAATATCGCAAGCGCCTCAACATCCGCTCATCCAGCGTCATGCAGCAGGCGGTGAACCTTTCGGGCGGCAACCAGCAGAAGGTTGTGCTGTCGAAATGGCTGTTTTCGCAGCCGCAGGTTCTCATTCTCGACGAGCCCACGCGCGGCATCGATGTCGGCGCGAAATATGAAATCTATTGCATCATCCAGCAGCTGGCCGACGAAGGTAAGGGCGTGATCGTCATTTCCTCGGAAATGCCTGAGCTGCTCGGCATCTGCGACCGCATCTATGTGATGAACGAAGGTGAATTTGTGGCTGAAATGCAGGCCAGCGACGGCAGCCAGGAGAAGATCATGCGCGCCATCATGAGGGTCGGGCAGGAAATGGGAGAGAAAGTGCTATGAGCTCTGAACAGCGGGCCGTATCTGTGGCCAAGGATGCACAGGGTGCGCCAAAGATGTCGCGCGACTTCCTGAAGAGCAATCTGCGTGATTACGCGATGCTGATGGCGCTTGTCGTCATCATGTTGTTTTTTCAGTTCATGACCGGCGGCGTGCTGCTTGAGCCGCTCAACCTCACCAATCTGGTGTTGCAGAATTCTTACATCATCATCATGGCGCTGGGCATGCTGCTCGTGATCGTCGCGGGCCATATCGACCTTTCTGTCGGCTCGGTTGTCGGCTTCATCGGCGCGCTCGCTGCGGTGATGATCGTCGATTACAAGATCGACACGGCGCTGACGGTGCTGATCTGCCTCGTGTTCGGCGGGCTCATTGGTGCGGCGCAGGGTTATTTCGTCGCCTTTTTCCGCATTCCCTCGTTTATCGTGACGCTGGCGGGGATGCTGGTGTTCAAGGGCCTCTCGCTCTATTTCCTCAACGGGCGTTCGGTCGGGCCGTTCCCGCCCGCGTTCCAGCATATGAGCAATGGTTTCGTACCAGATTTTCTGTCGGCATTCGCGCCCTCTGCCGGACCGCTCAATATAGCTGCGCTGGGGATCGGCGGCCTCACGGCGCTGGCGCTGGTCTATTCCAATATCATGGAGCGCCGCCAGCATCAGAAGCACGGCTATGAAAATGAGCCGGCTCTGGTCTTCCATGTCAAGAATGCACTGACCATTGTCGTGATTCTCTATCTCTCCTGGCTCATGGCTTCCTATCGTGGCCTGCCGAATGTGCTCGTGATTATGGCGATCCTGATCGCGCTCTATACATTCGTCACCACGCGCACGACCATCGGCCGCCGTATCTACGCGCTGGGGGGCAATGAGAAGGCAGCGCGCCTTTCCGGCATCAAGACCGAGCGGCTCACCTTCTATACATTCGTCAATATGGGTGTTCTGGCTGCGCTTGCGGGCATGATTTTCGCAGCGCGCCTGAATACGGCGACGCCCAAGGCGGGCGCCGGCTTTGAGCTTGACGTCATTGCCGCCTGCTTCATCGGCGGGGCGTCCGCTTCCGGCGGCGTGGGCAAAGTGATCGGCGCTGTGATTGGCGCCTTCGTCATGGGGGTGATGAACAACGGCATGTCGATCCTGGGCGTCGGGATTGACCTGCAGCAGGTCATCAAGGGGCTTGTGCTGCTCGCGGCCGTGTTCTTTGATGTTTATAACAAGACAAAATCCTGATAAATCCTGTAAATTCAATATAAAGGCCCGGCTTATGCCGGGCTTTTTTATTTTTCGGCACATATTTTCCGACAATGCTATGAAATGAAATTCATTGAATATCCAATATATTGAATTATTCCAACTCATCATATTTTTTATGAATAAATCTCATTTATAGTTGTATCATAATTGCAACAATATTTGTAAAATTGATTATTTGTTGAAGTATTGTATCAATTAATGATTGCCTGAATCATCAAACTCAATATTTTGTATCCAGTCTGCAATGATCAACATGCAGTTTGAAATATAGATATTGTCTATATTTCATTTAAACAATCGTGGCGCTGAACCAGACGTGTTTTTGCCTGCAAAAATACATTTGCAATTCAGCGCATATGAACTGGAGATATAAAATGACTCTTACCAAGAGCCTTCTGATCGGTTCGGCTGCCGTTATCGTGGCTGCTGCATCCGCTCAGGCTGCTGACCTTCCCTCGAAGAAGGCTGCGCCTGCGCAATATGTCAAGATTTGCGACGCTGCCGGCGCCGGTTATTTCTACATTCCGGGTTCAGACACCTGCCTGAAAATCTCGGGCTATGTGGAATTTGACGCACGCGGCCAGAACATCAAGTCAAGCAATGCGGCTTATCGTTCGGCCAACGCGTTCGATATGTCGGTTGATACTGAAATCGACCTCGACACCGTTACCAAGACCTCGTACGGCGACCTGACCACCCATATCGGCTATGAAGCCGACTCGGGCGCTGCCAATTCCTACAACGGTCAGGCTTCGGCTTATATCGACACCGCCTATCTCAACTTCGCCGGCCTGACGGCTGGCCGCAAGGAGACGATCTTCAACCATATCGAAAGCGGCTATAACCACGCCATGTTCAACCCTGACTTCAAGTCGGTTGGTCTGTGGTATACCGCATCTTTCGGTGGCGGCTTCTCGGCGACGATCGGTATTGAGGATTCAACCCTGAATCGCGCGGCTACCCCGGTTTATCTTTACACCGCTAATGGCGGCCGTGCACCGGACGTGACGGGCGAGATCTCGGTCAAGCAGGGCTGGGGCGAAGCTGGCATCGACGCGGGCTATCACAACGCTTCTTATTATAACGCCGCCAACAAGACGGCTTCCGGTTGGGGCGCTGGCGCTTACACCAAGATCAACCTGCCGATGTTGGCCGCTGGTGATTTCATCGGCTTCCAGGCAAACTTTGAGCAGAATGCCCTCGCATGGGGCGGCTTCACCCGCTCGAGCCAGCGCTTCGGGCTTGGCAACGACGCTTCGGGTGTAGCGATTTCGCAGGTGGACTTTGTTGATGGCCATCGTCAGACCGGTTGGAACGTGATTGCCGATCTGTCGCATAACTGGACCCCGACTGTGTCGACCACCATCGGCGGCAGCTATGGCGAGGTTCGTTACGCCAGCAATTCCACTCTGACTGCGGCAATGCCTTATAATTACAATGCGTGGGCTGTCGGTCAGGTCACCAAGTGGAGCCCGGTCAAGGGTCTCGAGTTTGGCATCGACACCACCTATATCCGTTATGAAGACAAGTTGAATGCGACTCAGGCTGCTGCCAACAAGGGTGCGACCAAGTCCGACGACTTCCAGGTGGACTTCCGCATCATTCGCTCCTTCTGATAAAAGGCGCGTCTGATTGCCTCCCGGAAGGCCCCGGTTCGCCGGGGCCTTTTGTTTTTGGTCAGGCGCCAGTGATTCGAAAAATCCATCAGGCTGTCTGTGGTGCTCTGATTTGCCGATTGCTGACCGACGATCGCAGCCTTCCGCATGTGTCATGACAAACATGTGTCAAATCTGTGAAACTATCTTTAATCGTCCCGAATGCGACAAAAAGCCTGCGTCAATTCGCCAGCCTGTTGTTTTTACAAATTATTTACGATTGACCTCATCATGGGGCAATGTGACTCCGGCTTGTCGTGAAGCCGTGACTTTTCTGCAACATGGCCTGAAAAAGGCAGCCTGATGGCCGTCTTTGCCCTATTTCATGGTTGCGACGCAGAGGCACTTGAAGCAATGTTCGACAGCGAGCGGGGGGACCCGTTCCAGTTTGGGGCTTGGCCTATATTATTTTTGAATAAGTAATTGGGGATGAGGACATTCTCTCTCGGGGGGATGAAAACAGGTTCCGAAATTTATTTTAACTGGAGGTTTTTTTATGACTCTCACCAAGAGCATTCTTCTCGGATCGGCTGCCGCTCTCGTGGCTGCTGTTTCCGCGCATGCTGCTGACCTTCCTTCGAAGAAGGCTGCACCGGCTCAGTACGTCAAGGTTTGCGACGCTGCTGGCGCTGGCTATTTCTACATTCCCGGTTCGGACACCTGCCTGAAGGTCGGCGGCTACGTTGAAGTCGACGCTCGCGGCCAGAACATCAAGTCCTCGAATGCGCTGTACCGTTCGGCCAATGCTTTCGATATCTCGACCGACGTTGAAATCACTGTCGACACCGTCACCAAGACCTCCTACGGCGACCTGACCACCCACATCGGCTATGAAGCTGACTCGGGTGCTTCGAACTCGTTCAACGGCAATCTGTCGGCTTACATTGACACCGCTTACCTGACCTTCGCCGGCCTGACCGCCGGTCGCAAGGAAACCATCTTCAACCATGTTGAATCTGGCTACAACCATGCCATGTTCAACCCGGACTTCAAGGCCAACGGCCTGTGGTACACAGCAGCCTTCGGCGGCGGCTTCTCGGCGACCATCGGTATTGAAGATTCGGTCGGCAACCGCGCTGGCGTGCCTGTTTTGGAAGATAACGGCTTCTTGCAGCCGACTGTTAACGGTGGCCGCGCTCCGGACGTCGTGGGCGAACTGGCTGTCAAGCAGGGTTGGGGTGAAGCAGGCATCGATGCCGGCTATCACAATGCCCAGTACTACAGCATCATTAGTCAGAGCAACAAGACCGCCAATGGTTGGGGTGTTGGTGCTTACACCAAGATCAACCTGCCGATGCTGGCTGCTGGCGACGTGCTCGGCCTTCAGGCTAACTATGAGCAGAATGCTTTGGCATGGGGCGGGTTTACACGTTCCAACCAGCGTTTTGGCGGGTTTAACGACGCCAACTTCGAGGGAACCACCAATTCGCAGGTGGATTATGTCGACGGTCATCGTCAGACCGGCTGGAACGTGATTGTCGACCTCGTGCACAACTGGACGCCGACGGTCTCGACCGCTATCGGCGGCAGCTATGGTCAGGTGCGCTATGCTAATAACAGTACATTGTTCAGCGGCGTTGCTGTAAATCCGTCTGTTACTCCTGTGACCTTTGTCGGCGGTGCGTTCAATTATAATGTCTGGGCTATCGGTCAGGTGACCAAATGGACCCCGGTCAAGGGTCTCGAATTTGGTATCGACACCACCTACATCCGCTATGAGGACAAGGTGTCGAATCTCTCCGAGTTCGTCGGGGCTACCAAGTCTGACGACTTCCAGGTCGACTTCCGCGTGATCCGCTCCTTCTGATCTGAAGAGCGAAGCGTAAGCTTTGAGAGGCCCCGGTTTTCCGGGGCCTTTTTCTTTGCAAATTGTGCATCCGCATTTGTCACGGCTTGCGGCGGCTCTGCACTGTCTTTATAGATCGGGGCTATGAGCCGTCCGCAATTTTCCCATCGTCATCTTCTGTCCATCGAGGGCCTGTCGCGCCCGGATATCGAATTGCTGCTCGATATGGCCGATGATGCCGTCGAAGTGTCCCGCAAGGTCGAAAAAAAGCGGGCCGTGCTGCGCGGGCGCACGCAGATCAATCTGTTTTTTGAAAACAGCACCCGGACGCAGGCTTCGTTTGAGCTGGCCGGCAAGCGGCTTGGCGCGGATGTGATGAATATGTCGGTTGCCAATTCCTCGGTCAAAAAGGGCGAGACGCTGATCGATACGGCCATGACGCTGAACGCCATGCGGCCCGATCTGATCGTCGTGCGCCATTCGGCGGCGGGCGCCGTGCATCTGCTGGCACGCAAGGTCGATTGCTCCGTCATCAATGCCGGGGACGGTGCGCATGAGCATCCGACGCAGGCTTTGCTCGATGCGCTCACCATCCGGCGCAACAAGGGGCGTATCGGCGGGCTGAATGTCGTGATCTGCGGCGACATTCTGCATTCGCGCGTGGCGCGTTCCAACATCATTCTGCTCAATGCGCTGGGCGCGCGCGTGCGCGTCGTCGGGCCTTCGACGCTTTTGCCTGCAGGCATAGGCGAGCTGGGCGTCGAGGTTTTTCAGGATATGAACAAGGCCTTGTTCGATGCCGATATCATCATGATGCTGCGCCTGCAGCGCGAGCGCATGAATGGCGCTTTTGTGCCGTCCAGCCGCGAATATTTCCGGTTCTGGGGGCTTTCGGCGGAAAGGCTGGCGCTGGCAAAGCCAGATGCGCTGGTCATGCACCCCGGCCCGATGAACCGGGGTGTCGAGATTGCATCCGATGTCGCCGATGGCGCGCAGAGCCTCATCCGCGAGCAGGTGGAAATGGGCGTTGCCGTTCGCATGGCGGTTCTTGAGGCCCTGAGCCAGCACCTGCCCGGCGGAGGCATCGCATGATCACGCTCGTCAATGCCCGCTTTCCGGATGGCAGCCAGGGCGGCGTGCTGGTGCGCGACGGTCTGATCACGGATTTCGGCCCGCATATCAACGCCGCCAGCATGGCCGACGATCTGCAACTGATGGATTGCCGCGGCGATCTTGTTGCTCCGGGGCTTATCGACATGCAGGCCTTCACCGGCGAGCCCGGTTCGGAATATCGCGAGACATTGGCCTCCGCCAGCCGTGCGGCGCTGACCGGCGGTGTGACCTCGCTGCTCTCCATGCCCAATACCGAGCCCTGCGTCGATGATCCCGCCATTGTCGATTATGTGCTGCGCCGCGCCCATGACCATGCCGCCATGCGCATTTACCCCGCCGGTGCCCTCACGAAGGGGCTGGAGGGGCGGGAAATCGCAGAGATCGGTCTGCTCAAGGAGGCCGGGGCGATAGCCTTCACCGATGGCAACAGAAGCATCCAGCGCGCGGGCGTGCTGCGCCGCGCCATGACCTATGCCCGCGATTTCGATGCGCTGGTGCTGCATTTTGCACAGGATGAATCGCTGCGCGGCGACGGTGTGATGGGCGAGGGCGAATGGGCCACCCGTCTTGGCCTGACTGGCATGCCATGGGAAGCGGAAACCATCCTGCTCGAACGCGACATGCGCCTCGTCGAGCTGACCGGTGCGCGCTATCATGCCATGTGCGTCACCAACCCGAAATCGCTTGAGGTGATCGCCCGGGCCAAAGAGGCCGGCCTGCCGGTGACCTGCGGTGTGTCCATCAATCATCTCACGCTCAATGAAAACGACATCGGCGGCTATCGCACCTTCCTCAAGATCAATCCGCCCCTGCCCACCGAGGAGGTGCGCCAGCAGCTCGTCGCCGCTCTGGCCTCGGGGCTGATCGATGTGATCGTATCCGATCACGATCCGCAGGATGTTGAAACCAAGCGTCTGCCCTTTGCTGAGGCGGCCTTTGGCGCTATCGGGCTGGAAACCATGCTTTCCGCCGGATTGCGGCTGGTCAATTCCGGAGATCTGAGCCTGACGCGCCTGTTCGAGGCCATGTCCGACGCGCCGGCGCGCATTCTCAGCTTGCCACAGGGGCGTCTGGCCAAGGGCGCGCCCGCAGATCTTATCCGTCTGGATATGGATGAGCCCTATGTCGTCGATGCGCTCCGGCTGCATTCGCGCGCCAAGAATTCGCCCTTCGATGAAGCCCGCCTGCAGGGTGTTGTGCGCATGGCGATGGTGGGCGGGCAGGTTGTTCATCAGGCCTTATGATGGGCGCGGCCGTAGTTCGGCTTGCCTTTTGTGCCGGGTGTGGTCTATGTCCTTATAAACTCATGCAGAGATGGCGCGCGCGGCGCAGTCGTCCCTGCGTCATGACCAGCAGTTGGAAGGCCCATGTCCGATATTTTTCGTGAAGTCGATGAAGACGTCCGCCGCGAGAACGCCGCGCGCCTCTGGAGCAAGTACAGCATATTTGTCTATGGGCTGGCGGTTCTGATCGTGCTGGGGACCGCTGCGTTCCGCGGCTATGAATATTGGCAGACCAAGCAGGCGGAAGCCGCAGGGGCGCAATATGAGGCCGCCATGACCCTGATCAGGGACGGCAAGGTGGAGGACGGGCAGACGGCTCTGGGCAAATTGCAGGCGAGCGGCCCGGCAGGTTATGCGCTGCTGGCGCGGTTCCAGCTTGCCGCCAGCATGGGCGCGAAGGATGCGGCTGCAGGAGCCAAGGCTTATGAGGCGCTGGCCGCCGATGCCGGTATAGACCCCGCCTTTCGCGATGTTGCTTTGCTGCAATCGGTTTATCTGTCCGTCGATACGCTGAGCGCTGCCGATGTGCAGAAGAAATTGGCCCCGTTGGCCGAGGGCACCAGCCCGTTTCGTAATTCTGCACGCGAGCTTCTTGGCTTAAGTGCACTGAAAGCCAAGGATTATGTTAATGCTGGTCGTTGGTTCGATACGATCGTGACAGACCCGGAAGCCCCGCAGAGCCTTCGCGCGCGTGCAGATGCGTTTCTTGCATTGGTGCAATCGGAACGTCCCGCCGCGGCGGCAGGCAAATAAAAGTCAGGTATTGAATTATGTCTTTCACTCTCGCCATCATTGGCCGGCCCAATGTTGGCAAATCCACCTTGTTCAACCGGCTTATCGGCAAAAAGCTTGCGCTGGTCGACGATCAGCCCGGCGTGACGCGTGACCGGCGCGAGGGCGATGCCAAGCTCGGCGACCTGCGCTTCAAGGTGATCGATACTGCGGGATTGGAAGAAGGCGGGCAGGAAAGCCTGTCGGGGCGCATGCGCGCCCAGACCGAGGCGGCCATTGTCGATGCCGACGCCATTTTGTTTGTGATTGACGCACGGGTGGGACTGACGCCGTCGGATCAATATTTTGCCAGTCTGGTGCGCCGTGCCGACAAGCCGGTCATTCTGATCGCGAACAAGGCGGAAGGGCGCGAGGGCAGCAACGGCGTGATGGAGGCCTATGGCCTTGGTCTTGGCGATCCTGTGCCGCTGTCGGCCGAGCATGGCGACGGCTTCTCCGATCTTTACACCGTGCTGCTGGAGCGCCTGCCTGAAGAGACCGCCGAGCCTGAATCTGAAGAGGGCGATGTAGCGCCGGTGCTTGAATTCGGCGAGGATGAGGACGGCACGGAACTCGACATCACCAAGCCGCTGCGCATCGCCGTGCTGGGGCGGCCCAATGCGGGCAAATCGACGCTGCTCAACGCGATTCTTGGTGAGGATCGTCTTCTCACGGGGCCGGAACCGGGGATCACGCGCGATTCCATCGGCATTGATCATGTCTGGCGTGACCGGAAGCTCAAGGTCTTTGACACGGCTGGCGTGCGTCGCCGGGGCCGGGTGGAAGAAAAGCTGGAAAAGCTGGCTGTGGCCGATACGATCCGCGCTGTAAAATTCGCAGAAGTGGTCATCGTGCTGCTCGATGCGACCATTCCCTTCGAGAAGCAGGACCTCTCGCTCGTCGATCTGGCCGCACGCGAGGGCAGGGCGATTGTCATCGGCCTGAACAAGTGGGATCTGATCGAGGCCAAGGGCTCGACGCTGTCCAAGCTCAAAGAAGACGCCGACCGTCTGCTGCCGCAGATCCGCGGCGTCTCCGTGGTGCCGACATCGGGCCTCACCGGCGCGGGACTCGATAAATTGCTCGAAGCGGTGATCAAGGTGCACGAGACCTGGAACCGCCGCATCTCAACCGGAAAACTGAACCGCTGGCTGGGACTGACGATCGACCAGACACCGCCGCCCGCTATTTCGGGACGGCGCATCAAAATCCGCTATATGACGCAGCCCAAGGCGCGCCCGCCCTATTTTGTCGTGTTCGGCAATCAGCTCGAAGGGCTGCCTGAATCCTATAAGCGATTTTTGATCAATGGCTTGCGTGATACATTTAACCTTTACGGCGTGCCGATCCGCATCACCTTGCGCCAGAATGCCAACCCCTATGACAAGCAGAAGCGCTAGAAGATTTGCTGTATATTGACGGGCAGGCGCAGTTTGCCTTTTCCCTGTCTTTAGACGTCATTTCTTGCTGTGCGTAGCCCGGTGATTTGTGTTGGTTTTGGGAGAGCGCCAGCCTATTTTGACGGCTGGAGGCGATCATGAGTCGAGATAACGCGCGCAAGGATGTCGGGTTTGTGCATCTGCATGTGCACAGTGCCTATTCCCTGCGGGAAGGCGCGCTGACCATTGAAAAACTGTCGAAATTGGCGCAGGGCGACGAGCAGCCGGCGCTGGCCATAACCGATACGAACAACCTGTTCGGCGCGCTGGAATTTTCCGAGAAGATGACCAAGATCGGCATTCAGCCGATCATCGGCGTGCAACTGATGGTGGATTTTGGCGATGCCGAAGTTTTTGGCCGTCGCTTCGACCGCGATCATGTCGGACGCGGCAGCATTGTTTTGCTGGCTGCACGGGAAGAGGGCTACAATAACCTGATGAAGCTTGGCTCCGCCGCCTTTCTCGACCCGGTGGCAGGAGATCAGCCGCATGTGCCGTTTGACATGCTGGCGCGTCATGCAGATGGTTTGATTGCCTTAACCGGCGGGCCTTCCGGCCCTGTTGACCGCGCCATCACTCTGGAGCGTCGGGATGTTGCCGAACGGCGGCTGAATGAGCTTCATTCTGCTTTTGGCGACCGGCTCTATGTAGAACTGCAGCGCCACAATCTTGAGAGCGAGCAGCGCGTCGAGCCGGATCTGATTGATCTCGCCTATGCGCATGGACTGCCGCTGGTGGCGACGAACGAGGCATATTTTGGCGCTGTCTCAGACTATGAAGCCCATGATGCCTTGCTCTGTATTGCGGAAGGCACATTCGTTTCAGTGACGGAACGGCGCCAGCTCTCGCCGCAGCATCGATTCAAGACCCGCGCGGAAATGCTTGCTTTATTTGCGGATCTGCCGGAAGCGACCGCCAATACGGTTGAGATCGCAAAGCGGTGCTCGATGCGCCCGACCACCCGCAAGCCCATTCTGCCGCGCTTCACCAACGAGGACGGCACGCCGCTCGATGAAGTGGCGGCGCTTACCGCGCAGGCCGAGGCCGGACTGGAGCAGCGCCTGCGGCTCTATGGCATGGCCGAAGGTGCGAGCGCCGAGGACTATCGCCAGCGGCTTGCCTTCGAGCTTTCCGTTATCGTCCGGATGCAGTTTCCGGGCTATTTTCTGATCGTGGCGGATTTCATCAAATGGGCCAAGGCTCATGGCATACCGGTGGGGCCGGGGCGCGGTTCAGGCGCGGGGTCGCTGGTTGCCTATGCGCTCACCATTACCGACCTTGATCCGCTGCGGTTTGCGCTGCTGTTCGAGCGCTTCCTGAATCCGGAACGCGTGTCCATGCCGGACTTCGACATCGACTTTTGTCAGAACCGGCGCGACGAGGTTATTTCCTACGTGCGCCGCCGCTATGGCGCGGATCGCGTGGCGCAGATCATCACATTCGGTTCGTTTCTGGCGCGCGGCGTGATGCGCAATGTCGGGCGTGTGCTGGAAATGCCGCTCGGACAGGTGGACAAGCTCGCCAAACTGGTGCCGCAGAACCCGGCGGCGCCGGTCAGTCTGGCGCAGGCCATTGCCTCCGAGCCAAAGCTGCGCGAGGCGGCGGACACGGACCCCAAGGTTGAGCAGATGCTCAAAATAGCCGCGACCCTGGAAGGGCTTTATTCCAACGCGTCCACCCATGCGGCCGGCATCGTCATCGGCGACAGGCCCCTCAATGAACTTGTGCCGCTGTATCAGGATCCGAAATCCGACATGCCGGCCACTCAGTTCAACATGAAATGGGTGGAGCCTGCCGGACTCGTCAAATTCGACTTTCTTGGCCTGAAAACACTGACCGTGCTTTCCACCGCCGAAAACCTCATCCGCGCGCGGGGGATAGACATCGACCTGTCCGCCATAGCGATCAATGACAAAAAAACCTTCGAGATGCTTGGGCGCGGCGAGACGGTGGGCGTGTTCCAGCTGGAAAGTGCGGGCATGCGCAAGGCGCTTATTGAAATGCGCGCCGACCGGTTTGAGGATCTCATCGCGCTGGTGGCGCTCTATCGCCCCGGCCCGATGGCGAATATTCCGACCTATTGCGCCCGCAAACTCGGCGAGGAAGAGCCGGATTATCCGCATCCGCTGATGGTGGCCGGCCTCAAGGAGACCTTTGGCGTCATCATTTATCAGGAACAGGTGATGCAGGTCGCGCGAGACCTCTCCGGCTATTCGCTCGGCGAAGCCGACATGCTGCGCCGCGCCATGGGCAAGAAGATCAAATCCGAAATGGACGCCCAGCGCGACCGCTTTGTGCGCGGATGTCTGGAGAAGGACATTTCGGAGACCAAGGCCAATGAAATTTTCGATCTTCTGGCGAAATTTGCCGATTACGGCTTCAACAAGAGCCATGCCGCGGCCTATGCGCTCATCGCCTATCAGACAGCTTATCTGAAAGCCAATTTTCCGGTCGAATTCCTCGCGGCGTCCATGACGCTGGATAAATCCAACACCGACAAGCTGGCCGAATTCCGCAACGAGGCGCGGCGGCTTGGCATCAGGGTCGAGCCGCCTTCGATCAATCATTCCGGCGTGGATTTCGACGTGCATCCGCGCGGCGAGGAACTGGTGATCCGCTATGCTCTTTCGGCGATAAAGGGGGCCGGGGAAGCGCAGGTGGCGCATATCGTGGCGGCGCGCGGCGAGCGACCCTTCAGGGATTTCGGCGATTTCGCGCGGCGAATCAATCCGCGCGAGGTCAACAAGAAAGTGCTGGAAAGTCTGGCCGCGGCCGGCGCTTTCGATGAACTCGAGGCCGACCGCGCCAGAGCGCATGCCGCGATAGAGCCGGTGCTCGCGCTGGCCAACCGTTCCGAGGCTGAGCGTCTTGCAGGACAGAGCGGGCTCTTTGGCATGGTGGAGGACCACGCGCCGCTTCCCATCCCGAAAGTGGCAGGCTGGGAGCCGATCGAGCGTCTGCGCAAGGAATTCGAGGCTGTGGGTTTCTTCCTGTCGGGTCATCCGCTGGACGATTACGCAGCCGTGGTCAAGCGGTTCAAGCTTGGCAACTGGGCCGAATTTGTGCGGGCCGTGCGGGGCGGGGCCTCTGCAGCGCGTGTGGCCGCAACGGTGCTTGACCGTCAGGAGCGGCGCACCAAATCCGGCAACAAGATGGGTATTGTCACCTTATCCGATCCGTCGGGACAATATGAGGCCATCCTGTTTCAGGAGGGACTCAACATCTACCGCGACATGCTGGAAAAGGGTGCAGTTCTGCTGCTCAACCTGCATGGCTCGCTGGATGGCGATGAGGTCCGGGCGCGCATCATTGAGGCCGAACCGCTCGATCAGGCGGCCAAGCGGGTGCAGATGGGGCTGCGCATTTTCGTGCGCGACGCGCAAATATTCCCGCAGCTTGCCGAACGTCTGGCCCGCCAGCGGCAGGAAGCGCGCGACATGCGGGGCGGCGGCGATATCTCGCTGATCCTGATGCTAGAACAAAACCGCTCCGAGGTTGAATTGCGGCTGCCGCATAAAATTCCCGTGACGCCGCAACTGGCCGGCGCCCTGAAAAGCCTGCCCGGCGTGGTGCATGTGGAGCAGGTATAGCGGTGAGCGTTTAAAGGGTTATTTCTCCGTTGGTTTGCAGGATGTCAGGGTGGAGAATTTTGAACCTTTCGGGAAAAGCCGGATAAAAGTTCGTGTCAATCAGAGCATCAGGTCGCGTAGTTGCGCTGCATGGGCTTGAGAACAGTATTGCGCCCGTGATGACGATATTGTGTTCTTTCGGCGGGCGCTCCGAGCGTCTCTGCTGATTGACAGGCTGATCCAATTTCATGAGCTCCCGAGGTTGCTCAGCAGGACAATTTGCTGAACCATTGGCGCAAAACTGACATTGTCTGCAAGTTTGCGCATTCAGGATGGCGCGCAAGAATTTCACGCAACCGATCAATTTCGGTATTGGAAATTGAGCTCACCGCAATAATCATGTCGAGATCGCCTGCTATGGACCAGCAGCCGATTAATTCCGGCCATCCCCGGATGGATCGATATACCAGTTGGCAGGCTGGCCGTTTCAGTCGCAGCAAGAAGAAAGCCGCAGCGCTTTCGGATGTTTGCGCGCCGGAAGCTCCGAGTTTAATCGTGAAGCTTTCGATGATGCCACGTTCCCGCATCTCGTGAATGCGCGCCCTGACGCTGGCGCGTGCCAATCCCGTTATAGCCGCCAACTCTGAAATCGAGCGTCTTCCGTTCTGCTGAAGGAGCGCAATAATTTTCTGATCGGACTGTGTGAGGCGACGCGCATCCGTCTGTCCTGTTGTTGCTTTCGGCATATATTTTTCAGTCTCTGCTGCGGTAGCAACTGCCAGTTTGGCAGATTGATGCCAATTTATAGAGTAGAAATTGCCAGAAATGCATGAATTATTACGCAGCTGTAATGAATAAACAGCGGAGATAGTAAATGCTCGCGGGCAATATTGAATGTGAAACTGATAAATTATCACATTACGATAAATATCAGGTCGTAAGTGAATTTGGCGTTGATAGCTGGCAGAGAGTTTTGTTTGGAGAATTTGTTGGAGTAATGCTGAACGAATTGCGTCCGTTTCCATGTGTATTTGGAATTGTTGGCTTAAAACCAAATCATCTTAGATTTTCTTTTCTTGAGCAGCTTAATGCGGGTAACTTGGCTGAACCGCTAAGGCAATATGTCTCAAGCGCTAGAAATTACGGTAAAAATACTTCGTTGGTTGTGTTTTCCAGGCCAGAACCGGTGTGCTCAATCAGTAATTACAATAATCGATTTTTGGTCACTTCTGAGGGATCTGCACAAACTGGACAAGGTCGCTTGGCCGTCAGATATACCTGAGGCGCTGGATAACTATATATGGGAATTTTCATTTGCTGGAGAGCCCCTTTTTGTTGTGTGCAATACGCCAGCTCATGTACTTCGCCAAAGCCGCCGCTCGACGTCCTTTATGATAACGTTTCAGCCCCGGTGGGTTTTCGACAACATAATAGAAAATGATCACGTGTCGAAACGGATGCTCGTTAATGTTCGGGAGCGGCTGGCATCTTTCGATTTTATTTCTGCTTCGCCCAATCTGGGCCGGTATGGCGATCCAGATAATCGGGAATTTTCACAATATTTTCTTGACGATAATAATGAACGGCCCGTCTGTCCGTTCCGAATGCTGCAACAGGAGAGGGTTTAAAGCTGATGATCGAAATTCAAGCCGGAAGAGTAAATCCTGAGAAGCTGCCAGAGCTCGTGGCGGCAAGCCTCCCCAGGCAGGGTTGCATTGAATTGCAGCGCGACGAGCCGGGCAAGGAGCATGCGTGGCACAGTCATCCGAATGATGAGACACTCATAATATTGAGCGGATCGCTGCGCTTCTACTGGGAGCAGGGAGAACGGATTTGCAGACCCGGCGATGTCATCTTGCTGCCGTCAGGGACTCTGCATGGCTCTGAGGCGCTCGATGAGGGTACGACATACCTGATCGCCTTCCAGCGTGTCGATTTTGAACCCAGATCTCATTGTTGATCGCTGGAGTGTCACCATGCCTGAAATTCTGAATCGTACGCTTGGCGTCGGCCGCGGGACGGCGCTTTTGTTGAATATTGTCATCGGCGCCGGTTTGCTTACGCTGCCTGGCTTGGCCGTGAAGGCCTCGGGATCAGCTGCTTTTGTTGCCTGGCTGATATGTGCGCTGACCGCGTTTCCCTTGCTGTGCGTATTCATTTTGCTGGGTCGCCGATACCCAGAAGCTGGCGGAATAGCCGCCTATGCCGAGCGAGCATTTGGCAGGCTTGGTAGCCGCGTATCGTCCTTTTTGTTCCTTGGCGCGGTCACTTTCGGCTTGCCGGCTATTGCCTTGACCGGCGGTCATTATCTCTCCAGTCAGTTTGGCGGTTCTCCGCACGTTTATGCGGCGCTACTGCTCGTGCTTTCACTTGTTCCTCACGTTCTGCCCGGTGAAGGCGCGGCAAAGATCATGACTTTTGTTGCCTCCCTTGTACTTATTGTCGTCATTATTTTTCTGGCGATCGGATTGACCGGGATGTTTGGCTCTTCCAAGCTGAAATCGCCATGGCCCGAATATGGAGATTGGGCCCGCGTACTTTCGCCCTTCATGATGCTGTTCTTCGCATTCACGGGCTGGGAAGTAGGTGCCGGGATTGCCGAAGAGTACAAGAATCCCCAGCGCGATTATCCGCTGGCCATGATTGCGTCGTTCGGTTTGGCTACGGCGCTATACGTCGCCATCGCATATGTTTGCCAGTCGGCGGATATCGCAGGCGTTTATGAGGCACCGTTCGTTGCGATTGTTCGTCCGGTTTTGGGGAAGAGCGGAGAGCTTGCTGTGGCCTTGACAGCGGCTCTGATCGTCTTCGCCAATCTGTCTGGTGCCGTATGGGGCGTCTCACGTATGATCTTCGGTCTTGCGCGCGACGCAAAACTTCCGCGCTTTTTGTCGATGACATGGAGTGGCCGACCGGTTTCTGCGGTGTTGGCGACCATCGTCGCGCTTCTGCTTGTGTTAGGTGCGGACGCGCTTGGCTGGGTCGGGATTGAAAACATGTTGCGACTTGCAGGACAGAATTTTCTGACACTTTACGGAATCTCCGCAGCTGCTCTTTTTGTGCTCGCTAAAAGTACATCCGAGAAGATGATCGGATCTTTTGTAATTTTGCTGGTTGCCGTGTTCATAATTCTACAGGGCCTGCTGCTCGCCTATCCGGTGGCGCTCGCCTTGGTGGCACTGCTCGTGGAGGCTATATTTCCAAAGCTTCTGCCAAGCCCCAATCCCTGACCACCCATTAGCGTGCCCCGCATATCGGCAGATTCGGGCGTTGCAGATGTGCGCACTGCTGCCACGCAATGATGAGCTTCGAATCCAGCCGTAACAAATTGGTGGACTATGTAATGCAGGTTCGATGTGAAGATAGGTGAACAGCGTTCCCTCGCACGGAACGGTCCTTTCGGGAATTCAATCGCTGATCAGTGGATTGGCCTGTCACGGGTCTGCAAGATGGAACTGGTACATTGCTGTATGGAGAAATCTGCTTGTCGCTAAATCGGCTTGCCGAGCGCGTGTGCGCATTCTATTGAGAGGGCTGGATCAATTCAGGGCAATCAAATGACGGAAGAGCCGGAACACCCGCACCATAAAGGCCCAGGGTCGCGGTTGAGCAATTATTTCCTTACCGGCGTGGTGCTGGTGGGGCCTTTGGCCGTCACGCTTTATATCACCTGGTGGTTTATCGATACGGTTGATCACTGGGTGCGCCCGCTGGTGCCCGCCAGCCTGTGGCCGGACACCTATCTGCCAATCCATGTGCCGGGCCTCGGCGTCATCATCGCCGCCGTTGCACTGACGCTGCTCGGGTTTCTCACGGCCAATCTCGTGGGAATCACGCTGGTCAATCTCAGCGAGCAAATTCTCGACGGCATGCCGGTCGTGCGCGGCATTTACAAAAGCATGAAGCAGATTTTCGAGACTTTGTTCTCGAAAAACGGCACCTCGTTTCGCCGCGTCTGCCTTATTGAATATCCCGGGCGCGGCATGTGGTCGCTGGCCTTCATCTCCTCGGCGCCTGAAGGTTCGGTGAAACAGCACCTGCCGCAGGGCGAGGATTATATTTCGGTGTTTTTGCCCTGTACCCCCAATCCCACGACGGGATTTTATATATTTTTGCCGGTAAAGGACGTGGTTGAGATATCCATGACGCCGGATGATGCCTTTAAGCTGATCATGTCGGCAGGGCTTATCCAACCGGAAGCACAGGCGGCCCTGGGCACTCTGGCTCACGCTGCGCAACGTTCGAAAGGGGCTTCTGCCCAAGGGTAAAGCAAAAGTACAGGGCAAAAAACTCGCCAATCAGTTGTGCTGCGGCGGGATTTCGGCTTGCCTCAAGGTGTGCGCTGCGATAATCGTCTGTCGCAAATGGTGGTGTGAACCAGAATGGAAAAAGACACATGCCAAACCTGATATCGGATTATCTGCCGCTGGTGATTTTCATGGCGCTGTCGCTTGTGATCGGCGGGGCCCTGCTGCTGGTGCCTTTCGTGGTCGCCTATAAGGCGCCCGATGCAGAAAAGCTCTCGGCTTATGAATGCGGATTCAAGGCCTTCGATGATGCGCGCATGAAGTTCGACATCAGATTTTATCTGGTTTCGCTGCTGTTCATCATTTTCGATCTGGAAGTTGCTTTTCTTTTTCCCTGGGCTATCTCCTTCAGGCATGTGGGAGCGCTGGGATTCTGGTCCATGATCGGCTTTCTGGCCGTTCTGACCATCGGTTTCATTTATGAATGGAAGAAGGGTGCCCTCGAATGGGATTAGTCCTTGATTCGACCAATGCTGCGGTCGCCGCGGCGCCGAAGGGTCTTGTGGATGCCGCCGGCAGGCCGGTTGGCGCCAATGACCCGTTTTTTGGGCAGATCAACGATCAGCTTGCCGACAAGGGTTTTCTTGTCACGTCGACCGATGATCTCATCCAGTGGGCGCGCACCGGTTCGCTGATGTGGATGACCTTCGGTCTGGCTTGCTGTGCCGTGGAAATGATGCAGCTTTCCATGCCGCGTTACGACGTCGAGCGTTTTGGCTTCGCGCCGCGCGCCTCGCCGCGCCAGTCGGACGTGATGATCGTCGCAGGCACGCTGACGAACAAGATGGCGCCGGCGCTGCGCAAGGTCTATGACCAGATGCCGGAGCCGCGCTACGTTATTTCCATGGGCTCCTGCGCCAATGGCGGCGGTTATTATCACTATTCCTATTCGGTGGTGCGCGGCTGCGACCGAATTGTTCCGGTCGATATTTATGTGCCGGGCTGTCCGCCGACGGCAGAAGCTCTGTTGTATGGCGTATTGATGCTGCAAAAGAAGATCCGCCGTACCGGAACGATTGAACGTTAAAGAAGGCCGATATGTTGCAAGAGCTTGGGGATAAGATCGCCGCTGCGCTGAATGGCGCGGTTACCGGCGTCAAGGTGGCCTTCGGCGAATTGACGCTGGAGGCCGACGGCAGCCGGATCGTCGAGGTGCTGACCTATCTGCGCGACGCACCCGACTGTCTGTTTGTCAATTTCACCGATCTTGCCGGCGCGGATTACCCGGACCGCGAAAAGCGCTTTGACGTGGTTTATCATCTGCTGTCGCCGCGTCACAACATGCGCATCCGGGTCAAGGTTCAGGCGGACGACGTGTCGCCCGTGCCGTCCGTGATCAATGTTTTTCCCGCCGCCAATTGGTTTGAGCGCGAAGCTTTCGACTTTTACGGCATTCTCTTTTCCGGTCACCCTGATCTGCGCCGCATTCTCACCGATTACGGCTTTGATGGGCACCCGCTGCGCAAGGATTTTCCGACAACCGGTTATGTCGAGGTGCGCTATGACGATGCCGAGAAGCGCGTTGTCTATGAGCCGGTGAAGCTGACGCAGGAATTCAGAAATTTTGACTTTTTGTCGCCGTGGGAGGGCAGGCCCGATTATGTTCTGCCGGGCGATGAAAAGGCCAAGGCTTGAGGGGCGAGTTGATGGGCGAGCATAATATTCGCAATTTTTCGATCAATTTCGGCCCGCAGCATCCGGCGGCGCATGGCGTTCTGCGTCTGGTGCTGGAGCTTGACGGCGAGGTTGTCGAGCGCGTCGATCCGCATATCGGGCTGCTGCATCGCGGCACCGAGAAGCTGATCGAAGCCAAGACTTATCTGCAGGCGGTACCCTATTTCGACCGGCTCGATTATGTCGCGCCGATGAATCAGGAACATGCCTATGCGCTGGCGGTGGAAAAGCTGCTGGGCATTACGGTGCCCAAGCGTGGACAGCTCATCCGGGTGCTTTATTCGGAAATCGGACGGCTCTTGTCGCATATTCTCAACGTGACGACGCAGGCCATGGACGTTGGTGCGCTGACGCCGCCGCTCTGGGGCTTTGAAGAGCGCGAAAAGCTGATGATCTTCTACGAGCGTGCCTCTGGCGCGCGCATGCATTCGGCCTATGTCCGTCCGGGCGGCATCCATCAGGATATTTCGGCGCAACTCGTCGATGACATTTATGCGTTCTGTGATCCGTTTCTGAAAGTCTGCGACGATCTTGAAGGGTTGCTTACCGAAAACCGCATCTTCAAACAACGCAACGTCGATATCGGCGTTGTCAGTCTCGAAGAATGCTGGAAATGGGGTTTCTCCGGCGTGATGGTGCGTGGTTCGGGCGCGGCCTGGGATCTGCGCAAGGCGCAGCCTTATGAATGTTATGAGGAACTGGATTTCGACATTCCTGTCGGCAGAAACGGCGATTGTTATGACCGTTATTGCATCCGCATGGAAGAAATGCGCCAGTCCATCCGAATTATGAAGCAATGTTGCGAGCGTCTGCGCAGCACCGAGGCCACGGGGCCGGTTTCTTCGGTCGAAGGCAAGGTGGTGCCGCCCAAGCGCGGTGAGATGAAGCGCTCGATGGAAGCGCTGATCCATCACTTCAAGCTGTATACCGAAGGCTACAAGGTGCCGGAAGGCGAGGTCTACGCCGCCGTCGAAGCACCGAAGGGTGAGTTTGGCGTCTATCTGGTTTCGGATGGCACCAACAAGCCCTATCGCTGCAAGATCCGCGCGCCGGGCTTTGCCCATCTTCAGGCCATGGATTTCATGTGCCGCAAGCATATGCTGGCGGACGTGTCAGCCATTCTCGGCTCTCTCGACATCGTGTTCGGCGAGGTCGACAGATGATATTGCGCACGGGCATCGCCCTTGCGGGGCTTGGGTTTGCGGCGGGCGCTCCGGCGTTCGCGGCCGATTCCGGTTCCGCCGGCAATGCCCAGCTGAACATGAAATCGTCGGTTCCGCCCGTGGCGCAATTGCTCCAGCAGGGTTTTGAAGTAAAAACCGGATTTGTGGATGCTCTGGGCGTTGCGTATCTGGTGATGCAGAAGGGCGCTTCTGCTTATATCTGCCACGCCGGGGCATTTCCCGCCTGTGACAAGTTGAATTAAAGGCTGTAATTATGACCGTTCGTCGCCTTGCAGATCAGCAACCCGAGAGCTTCGCCTTCACTGCGGAGAATCTGGCCTGGGCAAACAAACAGATTGCGAAATATCCTGAAGGGCGTCAGGCCTCAGCTGTCATTCCATTGCTGTGGAAGGCGCAGGAACAGAATGACTACTGGCTGAGCAAGCCGGCAATTGAATGCGTCGCCGACCTGCTGGGCATGCCCTACATCCGCGTTCTGGAAGTGGCCACTTTCTACACGATGTTCAATCTGGCGCCGGTTGGCAAATATTTCATCCAGATGTGCGGAACCACGCCCTGCATGTTACGCGGCTCCAATGAAATCAAGGCCGTGCTCGAAAAACGCATCGGCGAGCAGCAGAAGGTGACGGCAGATGGCCTGTTCTCCTGGCTGGAGGTCGAATGCCTGGGTGCCTGCTGCAATGCCCCGATGGTTCAGATCAACAATGATTATTACGAAGATCTGAGTGCCGAAAGTTTCAACACGCTCCTCGATGATCTGGCTGCCGGGCGTCCGGTGAAAAAAGGCTCGCAGACGGGGCGTGTCACCTCGGAACCGGAATTTGGCAAGCTGACCACTTTAACGGATCTCTATCCCGCGGGGCCGCTTGCGGCCGACAAGACGGTTTAAGGACAAGCAGATGCTGACTGATAAGGACCGCATTTTCAGAAATCTCTATGGCTACGGCGACTGGGGCCTGGCCGGAGCGCGCTCGCGCGGAATCTGGGATGGCACCAAGGATCTGATTGAAAAGGGCAAGGATTGGATCCTGTCCGAGATGAAGGCTTCCGGTCTTCGCGGCCGGGGCGGTGCGGGCTTTCCCACCGGCTTGAAATGGTCGTTCATGCCCAAGGCCGATCCGAACCGGCCGAGCTATCTTGTCGTCAATGCCGACGAGTCCGAGCCCGGCACCTGCAAGGACCGCGAGATCATGCGCAGCGATCCGCACATGCTGATCGAGGGCTGTCTGGTTGCCTCATTCGCTATGGAGGCTCATGCCTGCTACATCTATGTGCGCGGCGAATATATCCATGAGCGCGAAAGGCTGGAAGCTGCGGTCGAGCAGGCCTATGAGGCCGGGCTCGTCGGCAAGAACAACATTCATGGCTGGCCGTTTGACATTTACGTGCACCACGGTGCGGGCGCCTATATCTGCGGCGAGGAAACCGCGCTGCTGGAAAGTTTAGAGGGCAAGAAGGGCCAGCCGCGCCTCAAGCCGCCGTTCCCGGCCAATATGGGTCTTTATGGCTGCCCGACGACGGTGAACAATGTCGAATCCATCGCTGTTGCGCCGACGATTTTGCGCCGTGGCGCGAGCTGGTTCTCCGGATTTGGCGCTAAAAATAATGCTGGAACCAAGCTGTTCTGCATTTCAGGCCATGTGAACAAGCCGTGCAACGTGGAAGAGGAAATGAGCATCCCGTTCCGCGAACTCATTGACAGGCACTGCGGCGGCATTCGCGGCGGCTGGGACAATTTGCTTGCGGTCATCCCGGGCGGGTCTTCGGTGCGCATGGTGCCGGCTGAGCAGATCATCGATTGTCCGATGGATTTCGACTCGCTGTCCAAGCTCCGCTCCGGACTTGGCACGGCGGCGGTGATTGTCATGGACAAGAGCACCGATATCGTGCGTGCCATCGCGCGTTTGTCCTATTTCTACAAGCACGAGAGCTGCGGACAGTGCACGCCCTGCCGCGAAGGCACGGGCTGGATGTGGCGCGTGATGACCCGCATGGCGGAAGGGCGCGCGCAAAAGCGCGAGATCGACATGCTGCTCGATGTCACCAAGCAGATCGAAGGCCACACGATCTGCGCGCTGGGCGATGCGGCGGCCTGGCCTATTCAGGGTCTTATTGCGCATTTCCGGCCTGAGATAGAAAAGCGTATCGATCAATATGCGGCCAACCCGCATAGCGAGCCGGTGCGCGTGGCCGCGGAATAGAATCAGGACGAGTTCAGGAAAGAAAGTTCAACGGATGACCAAGCTCATCATTGATGATATCGAAGTGGACGTGCCGCAGGACTACACCCTGCTGCAGGCTTGCGAGGCCGCTGGAGCTGAGATCCCGCGCTTCTGCTTTCACGAGCGTCTCTCGATCGCCGGCAATTGCCGGATGTGTCTCGTTGAGGTGAAGGGTGGCCCGCCGAAACCGACCGCCTCCTGCGCCATGGGGGTGCGCGATTTGCGCCCCGGGCCGAACGGCGAACCGCCGGTGGTGAGCACCAAATCGCCGATGGTGAAAAAGGCGCGCGAAGGCGTGATGGAATTCCTGCTGATCAACCATCCGCTCGATTGCCCGATCTGCGATCAGGGCGGCGAGTGCGATCTGCAGGATCAGGCCATGGCTTTCGGCGGGGATCATTCGCGTTTCGCCGAGAACAAGCGTGCCGTCGAGGACAAATATATCGGCGTTCTGGTTAAAACCTCGATGAACCGCTGCATCCAGTGCACGCGCTGCGTCCGTTTCTCGACGGAAGTGGCCGGCGTGACTGAACTTGGCCTCACCGGCCGCGGCGAAGATGTCGAGATCACCACCTATCTCGAACGCGCCATGACCTCGGAACTTCAGGGCAATCTGGTTGACCTGTGCCCCGTGGGCGCGCTGACGTCGAAGCCCGCCGCCTTCAATATGCGTTCATGGGAACTGACCAAGACCGAGTCGATCGATGTGATGGATGCTCTGGGCTCCGCCATCCGCGTCGACACGCGCGGACGCGAAGTCATGCGCATTCTGCCGCGCGTGAACGAGGCTGTGAACGAGGAATGGATTTCCGACAAGACCCGTCACGTGATCGATGGTCTCAAGGTGCAGCGCCTTGACCGGCCCTATATCCGCCGTGACGGCAAGCTGGTTGCGGCCTCCTGGGCCGATGCCTTGCAGACGGTGGCCGCGAAGGTCAGGGGCGGCAAGCTTGGCGCGATGATCGGTCAACTGGCTGGTGTCGAGGAAATGTTCGCGCTGAAAGCGTTGCTGACCAGCCTTGGCTCGTCGGCGATCAGCGTCGAGGGCGTCGGCACCCTCGATCCCGCGCATGGCCGCGCCTCCTATATATTCAATTCGACCATAGCCGGTATTGATCAGGCCGATGCGATCATGCTGATCGGCACCAATCCGCGCAAGGAAGCGCCGGTTCTCAATGCGCGCATCCGCAAGCGCTGGCGGCAGGGCAACCTTCTGACCGGTGTGATCGGCGAGCAGGCCGATCTGACCTATACCTATAATTATCTCGGCGCGGGCACGGAAAGCCTTGCCAATTTCGTTGAACACGGCCCGGCCAACAAGACCAACCCGATGCTGGTTGTCGGCATCGGCGCGCTTGAGCACGAAGGTGTTCTGGCCGTTGCTGCAAAGGCTGCTGTCTCGCTCGGGGTGGTCAAAGAGGGCTGGAACGGCTTCAATGTGCTGCACACGTCTGCTGCGGCTGTCGGGGCGCTGGATCTGGGCCTGAAGCGCAACGATCTTTCGGGCTGCGATGTCATCATCTCGCTCGGTGCGGATGAAACACCCGCTCCGGCAGGGGCCTTTGTTGTGTATATCGGCACGCATGGCGATGCTGGCGCGGAGCGGGCTGATGTGATCCTGCCCGGCGCCGCCTATACCGAGAAATCGGCGACTTACGTCAACACGGAAGGCCGGGTGCAGATGACCAGCCGCGCAGCATTCCCGCCGGGAAATGCGCGCGAGGACTGGTCGATCCTGCGGGCACTGTCCGATCTGGTCGGCCATAAGCTGCCGTTCGACTCGCTGGATCAATTGCGCGCGGCGCTTTATGCGGTCTATCCGCATTTTGCCGAGATCGACGGCATTGCTGCCGGGGCGCACTCTGAACTGTTGGCGCTGGCTGGTTCTGCCTCGGGGCTCGCCTCCGCCACTTTCCGGTCTCCGGTCAAGGATTTTTATCTGACAAACCCGATCGCCCGCGCATCCAAGGTCATGGCCGAATGTTCGGCACTGGCGCAGAATGCCCTGGCCCAGGCGGCGGAGTAAAAGATGTTTTCAACGATCATGCTCTTGAGTTTGCTCCTCACCGTCGTCAAGGCTCTGGCCTTGCTGGTCGGATTGCTGATTTTCGTGGCCTATGTGATTCTGGCCGACCGCAAGATCTGGGCAGCCGTGCAATTGCGCCGTGGCCCGAATGTCGTAGGGCCGTGGGGTTTGCTGCAAAGCTTCGCCGATATGTTTAAGTTCCTGTTCAAGGAACCGATCATTCCATCGGGTGCCAACAAAGGCGTGTTTCTGATCGCGCCGCTGGTGACATCCGTTCTGGCGCTGTCCGCATGGGCCGTGATTCCGCTCTCCTCGGGCTGGGCCGTTGCCGATCTTAACGTCGGAATTCTTTACATTTTTGCCATTTCGTCGCTCGGTGTTTACGGCATCATCATGGGCGGCTGGGCCTCGAATTCAAAATATCCGTTCCTCGGCGCGCTGCGTTCGGCGGCGCAGATGGTGTCCTACGAAGTCTCGATCGGCTTTGTGCTCATTACCGTGCTGCTCTGCGCTGGTTCGCTGAACCTTTCGGATATCGTGAAGGCGCAGGATACGCGCCTTGGCCTGTTTGGCTGGTATTGGCTGCCCTTGCTGCCGATGTTTGTTATCTTCTTCATTTCGGCTCTGGCCGAGACGAACCGTCCGCCCTTCGATCTGCCTGAAGCGGAATCCGAACTGGTTGCCGGTTTCATGGTGGAATATTCGTCCACGCCCTATCTGCTGTTCATGCTGGGCGAATATGTCGCCATCGTCACCATGTGCGCCATGACGACCATATTGTTCCTCGGCGGCTGGCTCTCGCCCATTCCGTTTGCACCATTCACTTGGGTTCCGGGTGTCATCTGGTTCATTTTGAAGGCCTCGCTGGTTTTCTTCATGTTCGCCATGGTCAAGGCCTTCGTGCCGCGCTATCGCTATGATCAGCTGATGCGCCTGGGCTGGAAGGTGTTTTTGCCGATCTCGCTGGTTGGCGTTGTTGTCGTGGCCGGAGTGCTGCAATATTTTGGAGCGCAGGGATGAGACTGGATCAAGCCGCCCGTTCGCTTTTTCTGACGGAGTTCGTATCGGCATTCTTTTTGTCGATGCGCTATTTCTTCAAGCCTAAAGCAACGCTGAATTATCCGCATGAGAAGGGCCAGCTTTCGCCCCGGTTTCGTGGCGAGCACGCACTGCGCCGGTACCCCAATGGCGAGGAGCGCTGCATTGCCTGCAAATTATGCGAGGCGATCTGCCCGGCACAGGCCATTACGATCGAGGCTGGTCCGCGCAACAATGACGGCACACGCCGCACCACGCGCTACGACATTGACATGGTCAAATGCATCTATTGCGGTTTCTGTCAGGAAGCCTGCCCGGTAGAGGCGATTGTCGAAGGCCCGAATTTCGAGTTTGCCACCGAAACCCGCGAAGAACTGCTCTATGACAAAGAGCGGCTGCTGGAGAACGGCGCGCGCTGGGAACGGGAACTGGCCCGGAACATTGCTCTGGATGCGCCTTATCGGTGATGTTGATTTGAATTGGCATGAATGCGCCGCCGATGCGGCGGGCGGGGATGAAGATTATGACTGTGGCGGCTGGCTTCTTTTATCTGTTCTCGATTGTCATGGTGGCGTCGGGCTTCATGGTGATCTCGGCGCGAAATCCGGTGCACTCGGTTTTGTTCCTGATTCTGGCTTTTGTGAATGCCGCCGGTCTGTTTCTGCTGCTTGGCGCTGAATTTCTGGCGATGCTTCTGGTTATCGTCTATGTCGGCGCGGTAGCGGTGCTGTTCCTGTTCGTTGTGATGATGCTCGACGTTGATTTTGCCGAACTGAAGCAGGGTTTTCTGCAATATCTGCCGGTCGGCGCACTTATCGGCATTGCGGTGCTGGTTGAGCTGGTATTTGTTGTCGGCACATGGCTGCAGGCGCCGTCCGAGCTCGTCACCAAGGCTGCGCCCACGCCGGAAGGCGTGTCCAACACCATGGCGCTGGGTAACGTGCTCTATACGCAATACGTCTATTTCTTTGAAATTTCAGGCTTTATTCTTCTGACTGCCATGATAGGCGCTATTGTTCTTACGCTCCGCCACAAGGAGGGCGTCAAGCGTCAGGATATTTCCGCTCAGGTTGCGCGTACCAAGGCAACGGCCATGGACGTCAAGAAAGTGCCGTCACGGGCAGGGGTGTGAGGAAATCAACATGATAAGTCTTGGCCATTATCTCACCGTTGCCGCTATTCTGTTCACGCTGGGCGTTGCCGGAATTTTTCTCAACCGGAAGAATGTGATCGTCATTCTTATGTCGATTGAGCTGATCCTGCTGTCGGTGAACATCAATCTGGTGGCATTTTCGAGCTTTCTGGGAGATCTGACAGGGCAGGTGTTCGCCCTGTTCATCCTGACTGTCGCAGCGGCTGAGGCGGCCATCGGCCTCGCCATTCTGGTGGTTTACTATCGCAACCGCGGCTCCATCGCGGTTGAAGATATCAATATGATGAAGGGCTAAGCCGACCCATGTATCAAATCATCGTCTTTGCTCCGCTCGTCGGCTTTCTGATTGCCGGTCTCTTCGGCCGCCAGCTTGGCGCGCGCCCGGCTGAACTGATCACAACCGCGTTGCTGTTTCTGTCGGCCATATTGTCATGGGTGGCCTTCGTGCAGGTAGGCTATGACCACGCCACGGCCCGTGTCGAGGTTGCCAACTGGTTATCTTCCGGCACGCTGCAGGTCGACTGGGCACTGCGCATCGACACGCTGACCGCTGTCATGCTTGTCGTGGTCAACAGTGTTTCCGCGCTCGTGCATCTCTATTCCATCGGCTATATGCATGAAGATCCCAGCCGCCAGCGCTTTTTTGCCTATCTGTCGCTGTTCACCTTCGCCATGCTGATGCTGGTGACCTCGGACAATTTGGTTCAGATGTTCTTCGGCTGGGAAGGCGTCGGTCTGGCCTCGTATCTGCTTATCGGGTTCTGGTATGAGAAGCCGTCGGCCAATGCCGCGGCAATGAAGGCTTTTGTCGTTAATCGTGTCGGCGATTTTGGTTTTGCGCTGGGCATCTTTCTGATTTTCGCCCTGACGGGTTCCGTGAGCTTCGAAACAATCTTCGGCGCAGCCGGTTCGCTGGCGGGCAAATCCATCATGGCTTTCGGTCATTCCTGGGATGCCCTGACGCTCACCTGCCTGCTCTTGTTCATGGGGGCGTGCGGCAAGTCGGCACAGTTCCTGCTGCATACCTGGCTGCCGGACGCCATGGAAGGCCCAACACCGGTTTCGGCGCTCATTCATGCCGCGACCATGGTGACAGCCGGCGTGTTCATGGTGGCCCGCCTTTCACCCCTGTTTGAGCTGGCGCCGACGGCCCTGACTGTTGTCACGGTGGTGGGTGGAACGACGGCCTTTTTTGCAGCAACCGTTGGTCTGGTGCAGAACGACATCAAGCGCGTTATCGCCTATTCGACATGTTCACAGCTTGGTTATATGTTTGTGGCGCTGGGCGTGGGCGGTTATCAGCTCGGTATTTTCCACCTCTTCACCCATGCCTTCTTCAAGGCTCTGTTGTTCTTGGGTGCCGGTTCGGTCATCCATGCAATGCACCATGAGCAGGACATGCGCAATATGGGCGGGCTGCGGACAAAAATTCCCTTCACCTTCTGGATGATGACGATCGGCACATTGGCGCTGACCGGTGTCGGCCTTCCGTTCACCTCATTCGGCTTTGCCGGGTTCGTTTCCAAGGATGCGATTATCGAAGCCGCATTCGCCTCCCAGACACCCGGCCATGTCTATGCCTGGTTGCTGATCGTTCTGGCCGCGGGTCTGACGTCGTTCTATTCCTGGCGTCTGGTGTTCATGACATTCTTCGGCCAGCCCGCTTCGCATGGGCATGCGGCGCACGGTCATGACGACCACGGCCATGGCCATGATGAACATGACCACGGTTCGCATGGTCACCATGAGCCGCATGAATCACCGCTGGTGATGCTGGTTCCGTTGGCCTTGCTTGGACTTGGCGCCGTGTTGGCGGGCTTCGCCTTCAAGAGCGTGTTCTTTGGCGGCGCGCATGAAGGATTCTGGCAGGAGGCCTTGTTCGTCGGCAAGGACAACCATCTTCTTGAGGAGATGGAACATGTGCCGGCGCTGGTGAGCCTGCTGCCGACGCTGATGATGATCGGCGGCTTCCTGCTGGCCTATTTCATGTATATCGCGCGTCCCGGCTCTGCCGATGCGCTGGCCAGAGCCAATCCGGTTCTCTACCGTTTCCTGCTGAACAAGTGGTATTTCGACGAGATTTACGACGTGATCTTCGTCAGGCCTGCCCTGTGGATCGGGCGGCTGTTCTGGAAGGGCGGCGACGGCGTTATCATTGACGGCATGGGCCCCGATGGCATTGCCGCGCGTGTGGTCAATGTGACCAACCGGGTCGTGGTGCTGCAGTCCGGCTATGTCTATCACTATGCGTTCGCGATGATGATTGGTGTTGCGGCGCTGATTTCCTGGTATCTGATTGGGGGCATTCACTGATGTTTGGCTTTGGCATTCTTTCCGGCCTGACGTTCCTGCCTCTTCTCGGGGTGGCCTGCCTGCTGCTGCTGCGTGGCGAGGACGAAGCGACCTTGCGCAATATCCGCTGGGTGGCGTTGCTGACGACTCTGGTGACCTTTGCTTTGTCTCTCGTGGCCTGGAGCCGGTTTGACACCTCCAGCGCGGCCTTCCAGCTTGTCGAGCAGCGGGACTGGTTTTCCGACAAGATCCTTTACAAGCTCGGCGTGGACGGCATGTCGATGCCGTTCGTGCTGCTGACCACGTTCCTCATGCCGTTCTGCATTCTGGCCTCATGGGAATCGATCACCTATCGGGTTCGCGATTACATGATTGCGTTTCTGGTGCTCGAAACACTGATGATCGGCGTGTTCACGGCTCTTGATCTTCTGCTGTTCTATCTGTTCTTTGAAGCCGGGCTCATTCCGATGTTCCTGATCATCGGCATATGGGGCGGCAAGCGCCGCATCTACGCCAGCTTCAAATTCTTCCTCTACACGCTGCTCGGCTCCGTGCTGATGCTGCTCGCCATCATGGCGATGTACTGGACGGCCGGAACAACCGATATCGTTGTTCTGCTCAAAACCGCGTTTCCGGCGGGCATGCAGAAATGGCTGTGGCTGGCTTTCTTCGCCTCTTTCGCAGTCAAAATGCCGATGTGGCCCGTACATACCTGGCTGCCCGACGCGCACGTCGAGGCGCCGACGGCGGGTTCCGTCATTCTGGCCGGTATTCTGCTGAAGATGGGCGGATATGGCTTCCTGCGTTTCTCGCTGCCAATGTTTCCCGATGCGTCGCATTATTTCGCGCCGCTGGTGTTCACGCTCTCCATTGTGGCCATCGTCTACACGTCGCTGGTGGCGCTGGTGCAGGAGGATATCAAGAAGCTGATCGCTTATTCCTCGGTTGCGCATATGGGGTTCGTGACCATGGGCCTGTTTGCGATGAACGCTCAGGGCGTGCAGGGCGCGGTTTACCAGATGGTGAGCCACGGTCTCGTTTCCGGCGCCTTGTTCCTCTGCGTGGGTGTGATCTATGACCGCCTGCATACGCGCGAGATCGCGGCTTACGGCGGTCTGGTCAAGCGGATGCCGATCTATGCCGTGGTCATGATGGTGTTTACCATGGCCAATGTCGGCCTGCCGGGTACCTCGGGCTTTGTCGGCGAATTCCTGACGCTGATCGGCACATACAAAGCCAACAGTTCTGTGGCCCTGTTTGCGACTCTGGGTGTCATTCTTTCGGCCGCCTATGCGCTTTATCTGTACCGCCGCGTGATTTTCGGAGTGCTCGACAAGCCGAGCCTCATGACGATGCGTGATCTGAGCGGGCGGGAAATTGTTCTGTTTGTACCGCTGGTTGTGCTTACGGTTTATTACGGGGTGCATCCGCAGCCCATACTGGACGCCTGTGCCGCTTCGGTATCTCACCTTATCGAGGGCTATGATACGGCTCTCCAATCCATGAAAACAGCTGCTCTGGCGGTTCACTGAGGTCTATGATGGTTTCGCCGACTCTTGCTCTTGCTCCTATTCTGCCTGAAGTGGTCACAGGCGTGGGGGCACTGATTCTGGTTCTGCTTGGCGCCTGGAAAGGCGAGCGGATCAGCGGGCTCATTTCCCAACTGGGAATACTTGTGCTCGTCGCGGCTCTGGTGCTTGTCTGGACGGGCAGGGGTCAGTCGGGCGTTGATTTTTCCGGGTCTTTCATCAGCGACAGCTTCAGCCATTACATGAAGATTTTGTCGCTGGTGGGCGCGATTGTCACTTTGCTGCTCTCACTCGATTATGCCAAGCGCGAGAAATTCTCGACATTCGAATATCCGGTGCTGGTGTTGCTCTCGACACTCGGCATGATGCTGATGATATCAGCCAATGATCTGATAGCGCTCTATCTCGGGCTGGAATTGTCTTCTCTGGCTCTTTATGTCATCGCCGCCATTCAGCGCGATAATGTCAAGTCAACTGAAGCGGGTCTCAAATATTTCGTTCTCGGCGCATTGTCCTCCGGCATGCTGCTCTATGGCGCATCCCTGATCTATGGTTTTGCCGGAACAGTGCATTTCGCCGGAATCGCCAAGGCCATCAATGGCCATGCCTCGATTGGCGTCATCTTCGGCCTGGTGTTCCTGATTGCCGGTTTCGCTTTCAAGATTTCGGCGGTTCCGTTCCATATGTGGACGCCGGACGTCTACGAGGGCGCCCCCACGCCCGTGACGGCGTTTTTTGCCTCCGCGCCGAAAATGGCCGCAATGGCTATGACGGTGCGCGTGATTTCCGTGGCCTTTCCGGGCATTCTGGCGCAGTGGCAGCAGATTTTCGGGTTTCTTGCGCTGCTTTCGATGCTGCTTGGCGCCTTCGCCGCGATCGGCCAGACCAATATCAAGCGGCTGATGGCTTATTCCTCAATCGGCCATATGGGCTTCGCACTGCTCGGTCTGGTGGCCGGTTCGGCCAATGGCATTCAGGGCGTCGTGATTTACATGACGATCTATCTTGCCATGACGCTCGGGACCTTCGCCGCTATCGTGCAGATGCGCCGCGCCGGGCAGAGCGTGGAAACCATCGCCGATCTCGCCGGTCTGTCGAAGACCAATGGAAAAATGGCCTTTTTCCTTGCAATGATGATGTTTTCGCTGGCGGGTATTCCGCCGCTCGCCGGTTTCTTTGCCAAATTTTATGTGTTCGCGGCGGCGATTCAGGCGCATCTGTATTTTCTGGCGGTCGTTGGCGTGCTTTCGTCTGTCGTTGGCGCGTTTTACTATCTGCGCATCGTCAAGGTGATGTATTTTGACGAGTCGAAGGGCGCCTTTGACAAGCCGCACTGGGCGGTGGATTGGGTGCTGGTGCTGGCGGGCATATTCGTTCTTGCCTTCTGGCTCGATCCCTCGCCACTGGTGACGGCCGCTGCCGCCGCTGCGCAATCCCTGTTCTAGAGCCTGTATTGACTGATCTTCTGGCGCTTCATCCGAGAGACCGGCTCGAGATTTTCGAGAGCCTTGGTTCAACGCATGATGAAGCGCTGGCGCGCGCGCGCGGCGGCGATCCGGGTCATTTATGGATCATGGCCCGGGAACAGACCGGCGGTCGCGGCAGGCTGGGTCGTGTCTGGCATTCGCCGCGGGGCAATCTCTACACCAGCCTGTTGCTTATTGACCCTGCGCCTGCCGGAAAGCTGGCCGAGCTTGGCTTCGTGGCGGGCGTGGCGCTCGCCGATGCTGTGCGTGCGGCCTCTGGCCTGCAAGAGCGGGTGCAGATCAAATGGCCGAACGATCTGGTTGTCGGGGGCGCGAAACTCTCGGGACTGCTGCTCGAAACTATCGCCATCAGATCAGGTTATTACGGGTGCGCGCTGGGGTTCGGCATCAATTTGCAGTCACATCCGGATGGACTGCCTTATGAGGCAACCAATATTCTTAAAGCCAGCGGCGTTTCCATCCCGCCTGAAGCCATGCTGGCGGCGCTTTCGCGCTCATTCGGCCATTGGCTGGATGTCTGGAACGCGGGGACGGGATTTTCCGCCATCCGGCATGCGTGGCTGGCGCGGGCAGCCCGGCTGGAGCGTGAGATCAGGGTGATCCGGCAAGATCAATCTTTGTCCGGTGTTTTTGCGGGAATTGATACGACCGGCCGCCTGTTGCTGCGGCGCGGGAATGAAACTCTGGCCATAGATGCGGGGGATGTGTTCCTCAACGGTTGAAGCACCAGAATTATATATTCATGTGGTTGGCGTTTGGATTTACGTCACCACATAGAGAAGATGAATGCCGGCAAGAAAAGTCCGCCTGCCGGCCAAGCGGCGAAAATGAAAGAAAAATATGAAGAAAAAAGTTGAAGGCCTTGTGTTCGTCCCTCTTGGGGGACTGGGTGAAATCGGTATGAATTGCGCGCTCTATGGCTTCGGGCCGGAAAAGGCGCGCAAATGGATCATGGTTGATCTGGGTGTTTCCTTTGCCGGAGACGATCTCCCTGGTGTGGATCTGATCATGCCGGATATCGGCTTCGTCGAAAAAATCCGCAAGGACCTCCTTGGATTGATCATTACCCATGCACACGAAGATCATATCGGGGCCGTGGCGGAGTTATGGCCACGCCTGAAATGTCCGGTCTATGCGACGCCGTTTGCTGCGGGTTTGCTGGAAGCCAAACGGCTTATGGAGCCGCAGGCACCCGATATCCGTGTGCATGTTGTGCCGCAGGGCGGGCATATCTTTCTCGAGCCGTTCGAGATCGAACTGGTTGCCGTCGCCCATTCCATTCCGGAAAGCTGCGCGTTGGCCATACGCACGCCTGCCGGGCTTATCGTCCATACGGGCGACTGGAAGATCGACGAAACGCCGATTGTCGGACGCGCGACCGACGAGGCGCGCCTGCGTGCGCTGGGCGATGAGGGCGTTCTGGCGCTGATCTGCGATTCGACCAATGTGCTGCGCGAGGGCATCAGCCCTTCGGAGACGGATGTCGCCAAAACGCTGAAAGAACTGATTGCCGATGCGCCGGGGCGTGTGCTGGTGACGACATTCGCCTCGAA
Organism: Methylocystis sp. sgz306128; assembly: GCF_056032725.1. Taxonomy (NCBI): domain Bacteria; kingdom Pseudomonadati; phylum Pseudomonadota; class Alphaproteobacteria; order Hyphomicrobiales; family Methylocystaceae; genus Methylocystis; species Methylocystis sp. sgz306128. The sequence goes on along the minus strand of NZ_JBVYWO010000003.1, from coordinate 51,764 downwards.
TGTCGCGCGCCTCAAAGCGACGGCGCTTGCCGCCGATGCCGCTGGCCGGCGCGTGGCCTTGATCGGCCGCGCCATGGACCGTGTCGTTCAGGTGGCGCGGGAATGCGGCTATCTTGACGGCGTGATGCCATTTTTGTCTTCGCAGGCCGCGCGCGATATTCCGCGCAAGCAATTGGTAGTGCTCGCCACGGGCAGTCAGGGCGAGCCAAGGGCCGCGCTGGCGCGTCTGGCCGAGGATGAGCACCCCGATCTGAAGCTCAGCCCCGGCGACAGAGTGATTTTTTCTTCCCGTCCGATTCCCGGCAATGAGAAGTCCATCAATTCGAATATCAACGGGCTTGTGGATCAGGGAATTGAGGTTGTCACGGACAGGACGCATCTCGTCCATGTGTCCGGGCATCCGCGCCGCGCAGAACTGCAACGCATGTATGAATGGATTCGCCCGCAAATCGCCATTCCGGCGCATGGCGAGCCTCTCCACCTTGATGTTCATGCGACCTTCGCCCGCGAGATGGGCGTGCCGAGGGTGATCAAGGCCCGCAACGGCGATGTCGTGCTCATTGCCGATATGTCGGGCGGGGAAGAGCCCGGCATTATTGATGACATTCCGCACGGCAGTCTGGTGAAGGATGGCAATGCGTTGGTTCCGGCCTCCGACGAGGCGATTGCGCAGCGCCGCCGGCTGGCCTTTGCCGGCGTGGTGAGCATCGCGCTCGCGCTGACCTCCAAGGGTGAGCTGGCGGGCGATCCGGATGTTGTCTTCGCGGGCTTGCCGATGCGCACCGCGCGCGGCGGCGCAATGGATGAAGTGGTCGATGCCGCTGTCTTTGCTGCGCTCGATCACATGCCCAAGGCACGCCGGCGCGATGCAGATATGGTGGTCGATGCGGTGGAGAAATCCGTCCGCTCGGCTGTCGGGCAGGCCTGGGGCAAGAAGCCTGCCGTTCATGTGCTGGTTGTGGAGGTCTGAGCCATGATAGGCCGGCTGAACCATGTTGCGATTGCCGTCAGGGATCTGGCGAAAGCCAGCGAAACTTATAAAGCCATGCTGGGGGCTGAGGTCGGCCCTCCGCTGGCCCAGCCTGAGCACGGCGTGACGGTGGTGTTTATCACGCTGCCCAACACCAAGATCGAATTGCTGGAGCCGCTGGGCGAGGCTTCGCCCATCGCCAGATTTCTGGAGAAAAATCCGGACGGCGGCATTCATCATCTGTGTTATGAGGTTCAGGATATTCTGGCGGCGCGCGATCATCTCGTTGCCATGGGTGCCCGTATTATTGGCGATGGAACGCCAAAGATCGGGGCGCATGGCAAGCCGGTTCTGTTTCTTCACCCGAAGGATTTTCTGGGGACGCTGACCGAACTCGAGCAGGTTTAACGGCCATGGGCCAGCGCGGCTGAATTGCGCTGGTTTTCAATTATTTATGAGAGGTTGCGCATGAACACGCCCATGAGCATTGCTGTATTCTTCACCATGTGGTGGATCATTCTATTTGCGGTACTCCCCTTTGGCGTCAAGTCGCAGCGGGAAGAGGGAAGCTATTTCCAGGGTACGGATCCGGGTGCGCCCGTTGCGCCGCATATGCTGAAAAAGATCCTCTGGACCACTGCGGTCACTATTGTGCTGTTTGGCATTCTTTACTATTTCGCCAATTATGCGCCGTGATGCTGCCGGCACCGGCGGCGATTTTTTGCAATAATGCTGTGCTGATGTCGCAATGGGCTTGACGCCATGATAAGATGCGGCTACCGAAGCGCAGCCTTGGAAACGCTTTCCACCGAGAGAGAGCGCGTAGCTCAGCAGGTAGAGCATCTGACTTTTAATCAGAGGGTCTCGGGTTCGAATCCCGACGCGCTCACCAAGGCTTTCCATATCGTTGCGCATTTTTGTCCCCGACCGGGACGAAGTGGCGCAGTTGCGCCCTGAGCAGGTCTCGGATATCAACCTTGTGAAATTATTTCCCACAAAATGGTCCAATTCAAGGTTTGCCAGATTGTGGCCGTGCGTTGAATTTGCTAATCCTTTCTAATGTCAGATCAAAAAGGTCATTCGTCCCGGTTCCTGAGCGCAGAGTTGGTTCTGCCACAGGTTGCGCGCATGATGCGCCCTTTGGTCGTTATGCTGATCCGGGCGGGCGTTACGTTCCCGGCATTGTCCAACATGCTGCGCGAGCTTTATGTGAGCGTGGCTGATTCGGATTTCACGCTGCCGGACAAACCGCAGACCGACAGCCGCATCAGCCTGCTTACCGGTGTGCATCGCAAGGAAATCAGCCGCTTGCGCGCCGCGGAAATGCCGGAGGCAGAAGTTTCCATTGCACTGTCGCGGAGCAGCCAGATTATTTCGCGCTGGACAAGCCTTTCGGAATATTGCGACGCCGAAGGCAAGCCGCTGCCGCTGCCACGCCAGTCCGGTTCGCCGGACGAGCCAAGTTTTGAATCGCTGGTCGCTTCAGTAACCCGCGACGTGCGGCCCCGTGCTGTCCTTGATGATTGGATCAATGCCGGCATTGTTGAATTGCAGGTGCCGGATCTTGTGGTGCTGAAAGAGTCGGCTCTCGTGCCCAAAGCCGGGGACGCGGAACAATTATATTATTTTGGCCGCAATCTTCATGATCACATGGCCGCTGCCGTTGCAAATGTCGGCGGAATAGAACCGCCCTTTCTGGAGCGGGCCGTTCATTATGACGGCTTGTCCGAGGCGGCTTCGGCGAAACTGGCCGCCGAGGCAAAAAAAGCTGCAATGGATATTCTGGTCGAGGTTAATAAGTCCGCCCTGCAGGTGGTGGATGCGCAGGATGAGGGGGAATGGCGCTGGACTGCGGGCGTGTATGTTTTTCGCGAGAAAATGCCCGCAAAAAAGGATTGATCAGAAGTGTTTAACCGCAAGTTTGTTGCCATATTTGCGTCAACGGCCTTTTTGGCCGCGATTCTTACGGGCGTCTGTTCGGGCAATGGCTCAGCCTTGGAAAAGCCGCGTGATCAGGGCATCGGCGGCACAGGCATTATTGGCGCGATAACCGGGTTTGGCAGCATATTCGTCAATGGCTATGAAGTGGATTACACGCCGGATCAGATCGTTGCGAATGACGCGCCCTCAGGCGATCCGACACAGCTAAAGATCGGTCAGATCGTATCCGTGATCGCACGCGGTTCGGGGCGGCACCTGCAGGCGGTTCGCATATCCGTCCAGCATGAAGTTGTCGGGCCGGTTTCGCATTATAACTGGCGTCGGCGGCTAGTCGTTATACTGGGACAAAAGATCGATATTTCCGCAGTAAAAAATCCCGGTCCCATCAGACAAGGGCAATGGCTGGCGGTCAGCGGGCTGCGCGACGGCAGGGGTATTGTGCGAGCGCGTCTTATCGAGGCGGCGCAGCCAGGCAATTTCCAGCTTATCGGAACGGAAGCTCAGATCGGACGTATACTTGGGGATGCCGGACGCCAGAAGCTGGGCGCACATAAGGCTGAGCAAAGATTTGTCGTGCGCGGACATGGTTCTGAATCGAACCTCACGGTCGATCAGACGACAAGCTGGGCTTATTTTGCCAATGCCGGTCATCTGAGCCATGTTTCAATCGAAGGATATTATGGTCTCAAGGCTGGCGACTCGGTCAAACTCCACCGCGAGACCGGATGGGGCGCCGATCTGGACGGATCACCGCTGCGTGTGGTGCACAAGATACTGAACATTCTGAGCACGCCCTTCAAGGGCAGAGAGCGGGAACGGATGGGTATCATGGAGGGCTCATTGAGTGCCGACGGCGTGATCAATGTGCGCAGGGTCAGTTATCCTGATTCGGGCCGGAATCATGACGGCGGACGTTTCCATCATGGCAAAAGCGGCAATAGCTATTATCTTCTGCCAGAGCAGGGCGGGGACGATCCCGGGAATTCGTCGGTGTCTACGCCGCGAGGCTCCGGCCTTGATAATTCGCGCGGGTCGGCGCATCCGGGTGCTGGCAATGGGGGCGGCGGGATTTCAAATGGCAATAGCCAGGGGCATGATTGAAAAAACTCCGGCAATGACGGATCATTGCCGGAGTTCTGATTTCAGTGTCTGCTGCGGGACGCTGTCTGAACAATAAAAGGAGCGATCGGCCCGCATCCAACCGCGTGGCTCTGCCCTCAGGCGGCCTTCTTGACCCAAATCTTGCACCAGCCCGTAGGAGCAACCGTACCGTCGACGGTTTTGCACTGATTGGGCGCAATAAACAGATTGCAATTTGAGCAGCTTTTGTCGCCTTTTGGCTCGTTCTGATATCCGACCGCAGACTGGGCTACCTTTGCGGATGCAGGCGAGGCGCAGAGCGCGATAACAGGCAGCGAACCTGCCGCGGCGATCGTCTTCATCACCAGACGGCGTGTAATTTTCCTGGATTCGCCTTTAAATTCATTTTCCATTTTGGTCTACTCCTAACGTCCTGAAACAGCGCGATGGAATGCCTGTTTGTGATAATGAGCCATGATTTAAATCAAATCTTTTGGCAGAGGTGAATTATGGCTTGCGCCTCCCCGCCGGCCTTTGCGTGCCGTTGCGTCCGTTGATTTAAATCATCGACACTGAGATATTTTCTCAATTAACATGATAGAGTTCTTAAGATTCGTTTGGTTTCGTTTGATTTTTATCAAGTTTTCGTCGGGGGCGAACATGCCGATATACCGCCATTGTGTTGATTTTCGCAGTTTTACGCGCTCGTTAAGTCAAATTCGAGGGTTGCTGCTTGCGATTATCGGGTTTTGTTTTGCAAGTGCATTTCTTTCGAGCAGCGCCTATGCCATTCCAAGTTTTGCCCGGCAGACGGGGCAGCCTTGTGCGTCTTGTCATACTGCCTTTCCTGAGCTGACGCCGTTCGGACGTCAGTTCAAGCTCAACGGCTATACGATGGGCGGCGGCGACTCCAAAATTCCAGCCTTTGCTGTCATGGATCAGGCGACCTTCACGAATTATATGCGCAAGCTTGATGCGCCAGATGGGAACTATGCGCCCCCGTCGCCAAATGGCGGCTTCAAGACCAACAACAATGTTGATCTGACGCAGCAGATCAGCCTCTTCTATGGCGGACAGATTTACGGCAATCTCGGCGCTTTCGTGCAGACGACCTTCAGCAATGACACGGCGGGCAACCATGTGGCGCTGGATCTGACAGACGTGCGCTATGCGGATACGGCCAAGATAGGCGGAACGGATATCGTCTGGGGCATCACGGCCAATAATGCACCGACCGTGCAGGATGTCTGGAATACGACTCCGGTTTGGTCTTTCCCCTTCATTTCGTCCAATTTCGGCTTTGGACCTGCCGCCGGGCCGTTGATTGAAAGCTTCGATCCCAGCCAGACCGCGGGTGTTGGCGCCTATGTTTTCGCGCATGATCTGGTTTATGCGGAACTGAGCGGATATAGTTCGCTGTCGCCGCGTGTGCAGACATCGCTCGGGCTTTCACCGCCAGACCCGACCAATACGATCAAGGGCGTTGCGCCATACTGGCGTCTGGCCGTTGAACCGACATGGGGCAACAGTTCGCTGATGGTCGGCACCTTCGGCATGTATGCCGAAATCGCTCCGGGACGCGATTACAGCATCGGAACCGACAAGATCACCGATATCGGCCTCGACAGCCAATACCAGTGGATCGGCGACATGCATGCGATCACCGCCCGCGCCAGCTATATCTACGAGAATCAGAAGCTGGATTCTTCCTCCCTGTATGCCGGAACAAATTCGACTGATCACCTGAACAGCTTCAAGGCCTCGGTCTCCTATATTTACGATCATACGGTCTCTCTGACCGCCGGTTATTTCTCGATATCCGGAACCGGAGATACAGCGCGCTACGGCTTTGACACTGCCGTTAACCCAAACGGCTCGCCCAATTCGGCTGGCTATATATTTGATGCAGCCTATCTGCCCTTCAGCCACGGGGCGCCCGGGCCGTGGCCCTGGCTCAACAGCCGCATCGGCGTCAGCTATACCGGCTATACCAAATTTGATGGGCTGAGCAGCAATATCGATGGTCATGGCCGCAAGGCCAGCGACAATAATACCCTGATGCTCTACGCATTCACGGCATTCTGATCGGGGATATCTGCAGGGCCGCCTTCCAGCGGCCCTGTTTTTTCCGGGCTGCGGGCAACCGTGGCCCGTTTTGTTTCCTAGGGTTTCGTTTACGCTGTGCCGCGCAAAGTTCCGGCGGGGCGATTGAATTTTTCTCCCGGCTCGCGGCATATAGGATTATTAAAGCTTGCCCGGCCTGCCGAAAGATGTGGCGAAGTGGCGCCTGGGCCCGGACGGGGCTTGGTTTCAGCCATACGGGGTTTGTTCTGTTATTATTCGATGGATGATTGACGACGGCATTATGAATTCGCCCACCAATGAAAATTCCAGCCGACGTGCCTTGCCGCGCGTGCTGCACTTTTTTGTGCCGGTTCTGCTGGGCGGCCTGCTTGGCCTTGGGGCGGCCTTTGCGCTGATGCGCCTGCGTCCGGCTGAATATGAGGCGACCGCGCAGATCAAAATCAATCTGCGCGGGGCAGCGGATGCGGCGCAGATGCGGGCGGCTGCGGAGTATATTGCGGAACGGGGAAGGGCGCTGGTTGCGGCACAGCAACCCGCTTCTGGCATGCGCCCCGAGCCTGTCCTGCATCTGGAGCAAGGACCATCGCCTGACCTTCTCAATATCAGGGTCATCCTGCCTGATCCGACGCGTGCGGCGGCATTTGCCAATCTTGTTGCAAAGGCGCTGGTGGATGGGGAAATGGCCACGGCCGCCGGGGCAAAGGCTGGCCAGATTCTGGCTTTGCAGGCTTCGCGGGCAGACGAGTTGGCCCGAGCTGCGGCGCAGTCGGCTGCGGCGGCGCAGGACTACAGATTGCGGCTGGGCGCGGGCGAAAGTCCCGCCAGCGATGCGGCGCAGATCGGCGCATTGACGGCGCAACTGACGCAATTGCGCGATGATCTGAAGCAGGCACAAGCAAGGGAACAAGCTCTCAAGCAGGTTTTGCCCGATGATATGGGCGATGTTCGATCGTCGTTTTCGACCGCTTTCGGGGCGTTGGTGGCGCAATATGCGGATATGCGGCGCCAGCAGGCCAAGATGAGCGAAGTCTACGGCCCGCTTCATCCCGACATGCAGCAAATCAGCGATAAGCTCAATGCGCTGCGCGGCCAGATCGAAAAAGAACGCCAGAGCCTGCTTGAAAGCGTGGGCAACGATATACAGACGCTGGAGACACGGATCGATGCGCTGACGCGTGAACTGACGGAAAGGCAACAAGCCCAGAGTAAAAGGGAAGGCCAGCTCGCGCAATTGCAGCGCCTCAATGCCAAGGCTGAAGCAGATCGTGCCGTGTCCGATGCATATCGCGCGCAGCAGCAGGCTGGTCCGGAAGCGGCTGAACAAACCAACATGCAGGTTCTGTCGGCGGGCTCGGCGCAAAGATTGCAGCCTGCATGGCAGGATTTTCGTTTTGTCTTGGGACTTGGCGCTTGTGGCGGCGCCTTGATCGGCCTAATGGCCGCCGGGCTTTTTTGGCGAACACAGACATATCGTTCGCGATTGCCGACCCAAAGCACGCAGGCGAGGGAGGATGAAACCCGGTCCGACATCATTGCGTCAGAACTCGTGAACGCGACGGATGAAACCCCGGTTTCTCCGGTGACAGCCTCTCTGGACAGAGACGTGCCTGCACAAGCTTCAACTCATACCGGGCGGATGCCAGCGGAGGCCTTCTCGGCTGTCATTGGCCCCTTGCCTGCATCTTCCGATCAGAGCCGGAACGCGCATCAGGGATTGATCCGGGTTGCCGATGCGCGAGAGGCCTGCAATGCGGTGTTCGAGAGCGAAATTCGCCCTTTCCTTCAGGGGCAGGCAGGTAAAATTATCGCTCTGGCGGCGATGCCCGGAGCTCATGGCCGCACGCTGGTGGCGACGGCATTTGCCCGGCTTGCGGCTGAAGCCGGCCTTTCCGCTCTCGTGCTGTCCGAGCATGGCCGCATTGTGCCCGGCCCGGGATTGCTTGATCTCGTGGCGCGTAAGGCCGATGTCTTTCAGCTGGCCAGACGCGACGAAGCCGGAGGCTTCATGCTGATGCGCATCGGCTGCGCGGTGCCAGAGGATTTCTGGGTTCTCGCGCAGCATCCGCGTTTCGAGGCGACAATTGCCCTGCTGCGCGAGGTCTGGGATATCATCTGCATTGAGCTTCCGCCATTTTCGCCGGAGGAAGACCCACCGCCGCCGCGCGATCTCTTTGAGAAGCTGATTCTGATCGCCGACCCGCTCCGGGATGAACAGGATGCCGTGCGTGCGGTAATGGCCCAATGGCAAAGCGGCGCGGATGCCCGCCTTATGCTCATCGGTAATGCCACGGATACGTAATCTTCCGCCCGCAATAGTGGCGCGACGCCTTAGGCGGCGGCAGAGCGGAGCCAGCCTGCGCGGCGCAATTAAGAGGCGGGAGGTGCCTATTTCGGCGTGCCTATTTCCCTCGCTATATGGCGCAGGCGCAGCGCATTGCCGACGACGCTGACCGATGAGAGCGACATGGCCGCCGCCGCGAGCACGGGTGACAGCAAAATCCCGAGAATTGGATAAAGCACCCCTGCGGCTATGGGCACGCCTGCGGCATTATAAATGAAAGCAAAGAACAGGTTTTGCCGGATATTGCGCATCGTGGCCCGGCTGAGCCTGCGTGCGCGCACAATGCCGCCCAGATCGCCCCTGAGCAGCGTAATGCCTGCACTTTCCATCGCGATATCGGTGCCGGTTCCCATGGCGATGCCCACATCGGCTGCGGCCAGGGCAGGCGCATCGTTGACTCCGTCGCCGGCCATGCCGACGATGCGGCCCTGCGCGCGCAATCGTGCGACAAAAGCTGCCTTGTCCTGCGGCAGAATCTCGGCTTCGACCTCGGCGATACCAAGTTGCCGGGCAACGGCCTGAGCGGTGGTCTTGTTGTCGCCGGTGAGCATGATCACTTTTATGCCTTCCGCGCCCAGACCCGCGAGGGCCGCTGGCGCAGACGCCTTGATCCGGTCAGCGACTGCGACGAGGCCAGCTGGCCTGCCATCGACGGCCAGGAAGACGACGGACGCGCCTTCGCCGCGGCGGGCTTCCGCCTCCGGGACAAATTCGTCGAAATTTAGTCCTGCTTCGGCCATCATGCGCTGGGTGCCGAGGACAAGGCTGCGGCCCTCCACAGTGCCTCTGATACCCTTGCCGGTGAGGCTGTCGAAATCCTGCGCATCACTCAGCGCCAGGCCGCGTTCTGCGGCCGCATCGACGATGGCGAGACCGAGGGGATGTTCGCTGGCGCGCTCCAGACTCGCCGCCAGCCGCAGCACATCCGCATCTGAAAAGCCGGACCCGGCCTTGATGGCGGCGAGTCTGGGCTTGCCTTCCGTCAGCGTACCGGTTTTATCGACGACCAGCGTATCGATCTTTTCCAGCCGCTCCAGCGCCTCGGCGCTCTTGACCAATACGCCGAGATGCGCGCCCTGACCGATGCCGACCATGATCGACATGGGCGTGGCCAGCCCGAGCGCACAGGGGCAGGCGATGATAAGCACGGCGACGGCCGCGACCAGCCCGTGGGCAAGACGCGGCTCCGGCCCCCACAGGCTCCAGACGGCAAAGGCGAGGATGGCGGCCAGAATGACAGCCGGCACAAACCATCCGGCGACATCATCCGCCAGACGTTGGATCGGCGCGCGGGAGCGTTGTGCTTCGGCCACCATCTGCACGATGCGCGCCAGCATCGTGTCCCGGCCAACCATGTCCGCACGCATGACGAAGGCGCCGGACTGGTTCAGGGTGCCGCCGATGAGCCGGTCGCCGGTCTCGCGGGTAATGGGCATCGACTCACCGGTGATCATCGATTCATCGATCGTGCTGCGGCCTTGCAGCAATTCCCCATCTACGGGAACCTTTTCTCCGGGACGCACCTGCAATTTGTCCCCGACATGGATCATGTCGAGCGCAACATCCTCCGTGGTGCCGTCATTACGTAGCCGCCGGGCTGTTTTGGGCGCGAGGTCCAGCAGGGCGCGGATGGCGCCGCCGGTCTGCTCGCGGGCGCGCAATTCAAGAATCTGGCCAAGCAGCACCAGCACAGTGATAACCGCCGCAGCCTCGAAATAAATAGCGACGGCGCCACCGGGCCCGCGGAATGTTGCGGGGAAGACTTGCGGCGCCACTGTGGCCACAAGGCTGTAAACCCATGCGACGCCTGTGCCCATGCCGATCAGCGTAAACATATTGAGATGACGCGTGATCAGCGATTGCGCCGCACGCTGGAAGAATGGCCAGCCCGCCCAGAGCACGACGGGCGTTGCCAAAATCAGTTGCAGCCAGTTGGCGGCATTGCGCCCCAGCAGCATGTGCAGGCCGAAGAAATGGCCGCCCATTTCCATGATGAAGACGGGCAGGGTCAGGACAACCGCGGCGCGGAAACGGCGGGTCATGTCGATGAGTTCTTCATTCGGAAGCGCTTCGAGAGAAGCGATCTCAGGTTCCAGCGCCATGCCGCAGATGGGGCAGGTGCCGGGGCCTGTCTTGCGGATTTCCGGGTGCATGGGACAGGTATAGATCACGCCCTCAGTGGCAGGGGCGACCTTCGCCGGCTCTGCCGCCGTTGCAGGGGAAGCAGGTTTGTTAAGATATTGTTCGGGCGCGGCCTCGAACTTTTTGCGGCAACCCTCGCAGCAAAAATAATAGGCTTTGCCGTTATGTTCTGTCGTGTGTTTCGCGGTGGCGGGATCAACATTCATGCCACAGACGGGATCGATGGCCTTTTTCGCCGCGACATCCCCATGGCCGTGGCAGCAGGCACTGCCGGAAGGGTGGACGTGATTATAGTCTGTCATGACTGATCCTCGCATGAACACGGACTTTGTCGCTGCGATGAAACAAAAGGACACGGCACGGTCTCGACGCCGCCGCGTGAAGTTTCATCCTGACTGAGATTATATATTCTCGTGAACACGCCGGTAGATAGCAATTTAATCGCGGGCGCCCTTTGATCCGGATCAAAATCCGGGCTTGAGAACATTGGCAGCCGGATTTGGATCACCGTATTAAAATATATCTTGCTAAATTAGTATTATTTAATTTATAAGGAGCCGAAATTTTTTCAGGAGTGAACTGCCATGTCCATTTTTAATGTTTTGTCCGGCATCCTCGGTGGCGGACAGGCCCTTCCGGCGATAGAGCATGATGCATTTGTCGAGGCTGTCGCAAAGCGCAAAGTGCGCGTAATTGACGTACGTGAACCGGGTGAATTTGCTGCGGGCCATATTCCCGGCGCCGAGAATCATCCTCTCTCGCAATTTGAGCCATCACGTCTGCCCAAGGAAGGCGCGGTGGTTCTGGTATGCCAGGCAGGCGCACGCTCGGCGCGTGCGCTTCAGCAGGCGCGGGCGGCTGGCATGGACAATATTGCCCATTATGCTGGCGGCACCGGCGGATGGAAAGCCAAGGGCGGACCGATCAGCCGCTAATTTCGTACGCCCGAATGGAAACGCTACAATTCAGCGCCGCTTGGCGCTGAATTCTTATTTTATATTTTCCGCGCGGACTGTTCCGCCTTTTTCAGACGCGCTTGCGCCATGTGCTCGGCCACCAGAAATGGCGCCATGTCTTTTGACTGCGCCTCCCGAAGCATGCTGTCGACACGTGCGCCAATTGCGAAGACCCGCTCCTGAATCAAGGCATCCGGCTCTCCGCGATATCCCGAAACAGCGGCGATAAGCCCGCCGGCGTTTGCGACATAATCCGGTACATAGATGATTCCGCGTTCGTGCAGCATCAGGCCATCGTCCTGTGACGTAATCTGGTTGTTGGCGGAGCCGACAATCAGTTTAGCTTTGATCGAGCCGATTGTGCGCCGATTAAGGCTGCCGCCGAGCAAGCAGGGTGCGAGAATATCCGCTTCTGCGCGCAGAATTTCATCTGGCGCGACAACGGCGGCTTCATAGGCGTTGGCGATAGCCTGAACGCGCTCGTTGTTCATATCCGAAATGATCAGGGACGCACCCTGGGCAGCGAGAAGGGCGCATAGAGCGCCGCCGGTCTCGCCGCAACCCTGAACAGCGACAACCGAGCCGCGTAACTGACGACCCGCGTAAATCATGGCGGCCTTCATGGCGCAAAATACTCCAAGCGCCGTCCAGGACGTAGGGCCGGAAACAGCCTGTTGCGTGTGCGGCGACAGTGCCGCAACATATCGGGTGCGGCGGCGGACTATATCCATGTCTTCAACGTTGGTGCCTATATCTTCAGTTGTGATGAAGCGGCCGCCAAGACTGTCCACGGCTTCACCATAGGCGGAAAAGACAGCCTCTCTCGGCGCATCCATATTTTGAATCCAGATCACGGCCTTGCCGCCGCCCGCGCCAATCTCCGCCAGGGCAGTCTTGAGGCTCATGCCCCTCGAAAGTCGCAAAGCATCGGTCAATATCTCGTTTTCATTGGCGTGGCTCGCTACGCGTGTGCCGCCAACAGCCGGGCCAAGGGCGGTGGAATGAAGCGCGATGCAGGCAGAGAAGCCAATGTCTGGTCGTTCAAGCAGATAAACAGATTTATGAGTATTCGTCGATATTTCTTTCAAATATGGAGAGATAACCATGAATACTCCACATATGTTTGGCTATTTATGTGTAAATATACGATAGCGACAGCGTGACAATCGTTGATCAATTTAGCAATAATATATCGTATTATAAAGTATTATTATGTGCAGAAAAATATTTAAGACATTATTTTATTATGAAATTTGAAATTTTTTCCTATATATTATTTTTATATGGGATCATTAAACAGCGGCTGGGATTATGGAACTCGATGAACTGGACTTACATATACTTGACGCAGTGCAAAAAAATCCTCCGCTTTCGACTGCGGAACTTGCAGATATGGTCGGGCTATCGCAATCGCCCTGCTGGCGTCGTCTGACGCGGCTTAAAGAATCCGGTTATATTCTTGATCAGGTGACGCGTCTGAATCCGGTTTTGCTTGGTTTCAAAGTCACAATATTTGCCAGTATCAGTCTTTCGGCACATGGGAAGGCCAATCTCAGCGAATTCGCAGATGCCATTCAGCAAATTCCCGAAGTCATGGAATGCCATGTCATCATGGGATCGTCGGATTTTCTGCTGCGGATTGTGGTGCGCGACGTTGCCGAATACCGGGAACTCATGTTTAACCGCCTCTCAGCTCTGGGAACAATTGCGGAAATCCGCTCCCTCATGAGCATCGATGTGATCAAATCCAAGACGGCGCTGCCAATCCGCGAGGATTGAACAGTAGAGTAAGTGATGCCTGAGCTTTTCGGTCTGAAGCTACTCGGTCCCGATAAACCGCAGAGTCGCGGAGTCTGGCTTAGTGGATGATTTCAGTGCAACGACTGTTCAATTATGCTTACGGCGCGTTTATCTGTGATTGCTTTCGTTATAAAAAAATAATTATTTGTGATTTTAATATACTGATAATGCCTAAATCAAGAATATTAAATAATTCGACATAATAATCTGTCAATTTATATTATTATTTAGATTCATTCATTATTTATATTTAAATTATGAATTCAAATTATCGTTATTATAATTTATTATTAGAATTAATATTAAATTCAATATTTATAATTTTTAAATAATATATTATTTTATTTCGAATTAAAAATGGCAAGATTGTTTATAAGTTACCTCTTAGCGTCATCTCACTTAGAGGTGGGGGAATTATACTGGCTGACAAGGTGAATCTGTGAACTGCCAAGTGCGTCGTGAATGCCTTTTAACTTCAATGGTCGAATCGCGGGATCAAAGGTGTGCGGAGCGCCGGATTGACGGGGCGTAGGGACGGCTTGCCGGCATTCTTCTGGAACCTGGAAGAGTATTAGCAGCCTTATTCCTTATGCTTTGCTGCTTTGTAAACGCGTCCTGCAAGGCAACAGGGACGTATTGATAAATTATAAAAAGTATAGGGCGAGTGGGGGCTCGAGCCGTGACGATGTTGACTGTGATTAATCTCCCGGAACTGGTGCGGCGTGAAACGCCGACATCCGCTCAGCATATTTTTTGCGGCTGCGTGGATTTTCCTGGCCCGTTTTCGGTTATCTCTCTCCCCGTCAATCCTGTCTGCAGATCGGGTACTAAAGCGGAGTGTTACATTATTTTTCCGGCTGCCGTCTGCGTGGGTGTTTCCGGACGGGAATCGACATCACCCGACAGGGAACATCGCTTTCGTCATTTTGGAGACTCTGCTGCGGTAGCAGCAAGCAAGAGCCGGCATGGTCGGCGCGCCCGCCGCAGGGTCCGTTTTTCAGGAGGGGTATCATCGGCTGATTCTTTGAAACGGCGGATGGAGGCTTGTAATGGATCGCTTTGAATTTCCCCTGCCGGAGTTGGGAGAAGGTGCAGGTGACGCAGAAATTGTGTCATGGCACGTCAATATCGGCGATTCAGTCAAGGCAGGTCAGTTGTTGGTTGTCCTTACGACGTATAGGACCGCTGTAGAAATAATGGCGCCAGTTGACGGGATTATTCTTAGCAGGATCGGCCAGATTGGCGATGCGGTGGCCGTGGGCGATATTCTGGTGGAGTTTGGATCTGTTCGGCCTGCTTCCGGTTCGACGAACGAATGTCCGCCATCCGGCAGCAACATGGTTGCGCCGGGCGATGCAGCACCGCAATCATGGGGGCAGGAGGCTGAAATTCCCTCGTCCCGGCCTTCGTCGCCCGATCTGCGTTCCGCAACCGATGCGATGCGTTTGCAATTTGTCAATAAGCCGCCGCTGGCTGCGCCCGCAGCCCGGCGCCGGGCATTTGAATTGGGCATATCGTTGAAGGATGTCAAAGGCTCCGGACCCTTCGGGCGAATTTTGCCGCATGATCTTGATCATCATATTCAGACAAAGCACCCATCATCCGTACAATTTGTCGATGAAAAATTTGCACATGCGGTCCGGGACGAGAGGATTGTTGGCCCGAGGCAGAAAATTGTGGAGAAAATACAGGAGTCCATGCGCTGGATTCCCCACTTTTCCTATATCGAGGAGTGCGATGTCACGGCGCTGGAAGCTTTGCGCCAGGAACTGAACCAGAATGTCTCAGCCAATAAGGTCAGGTTGACATTGCTGCCTTTTCTTATGCGGGCAATGGCGCGAATTCTTGCGTCATTTCCAAATATCAATGCGCGCTATGATGACGATGCAGGAATCCTTCGCATTCATGACGGAATTCACATTGGTATTTCCACGCAGACCCAGTCGGGGCTGGTTGTGCCCGTGGTGCGCCATGTCGAATCGCGCTCAATATGGAATTGCGCGCGGGAACTCGTGCGCGTTTGCTCATCTGCTCGTGACGGAAACGCCAAAAGCGATGACCTGAGCGGTTCGACGATCACGCTCACCAGCCTTGGCGCTTTGGGTGGGGTAGTGTCGACGCCGATCATAAACCATCCGGAAGTGGCCGTTATCGGCCCAAACAAGATTATGGAACGGGCGGTGGTTCAGAATGGGCGGATCGTCATCCGCAAAATGATGAATTTATCGACCTCCTTCGATTATCGCATCGTCGATGGACATGAAGCCGCGCGGTTTGTTCAGGCGCTCAAGCGATTGATTGAGAATCCAGCCCTCATTTTTGTGGATTAGACATGGCACATCATCTTAAACCGAAAGTCCTTGTGATCGGCGGCGGACCGGGTGGATACGTCGCTGCAATCCGCGCCGGGCAGCTGGGATTGGACACGGTTCTGGTCGAAGCGGATCGGCTTGGCGGGACCTGCCTGACGCAAGGTTGCATTCCTTCAAAGGCGCTGATTCATGTTGCCGGTCTTCACGCTCAGATGAGTGCCGCGGCCAGCCATGGAAGCTTCGGTGTGCATCTGGACAGGCCTCCGCGGCTGGAATTCATGGAGATGATGCGGTGGAAGGACAGCATCGTCGATAAGCTCAATCATCGCGTCGCAGCTTTGCTGGAGCGCGCCAGGGTGAGGGTCGTCAGAGGTTGGGGCCGATTTATCGATGGCGGCACCTGCCGGGTCGAGGGTGCGCAGGAATACCAGACCATACAGGCGGATCATGTCATTCTGGCGACAGGATCCCGGCCCATCGAGTTGCCGGCGCTGCCATTCGGCGGGCCAGTCATTTCCTCAAGTGAAGCTTTGTCGCTCGATGGCGTTCCGCGACGTCTGGTGGTTGTCGGTGCGGGCTATATCGGGCTCGAACTTGGTATGACCTATGCGAAATTTGGCTCGAAAGTAACCATTGTCGAAACCGGCCATCAGATCCTGCCGCAATATGACAACGATCTTGTCGAGCCTGTGCGGCGTAAGATCGATTCGCACGGCATCAGGCTCTATCTGGGCGCCAGGGTGGTGCAGATGCGGGATGAGGGACTGGAAATAACGGACAGGGACGGAGAAGCGCTGCTGCTGCCCGCCAACAAAGTGTTGGTGACCATTGGCCGTAAGCCCAACACGATCGGTTGGGGAATCGAAGAACTTCGCGTGAAGATGCTGGGATCTTTTATCGAGGTGGATGCGCGCTGCGCGACATCGGCGCCAAACATATGGGCGATCGGCGATCTGGTGGGTGAACCGATGCTCGCGCAGAAGGCGTCGGCACAAGGCGAGATGGTTGCGGAAATCATCTCCGGACGCCGCCGTCAGTTCGACGCTATGGCTATCCCCGATGTTTGCCATACCGATCCGGAAATTGTCAGCGTCGGGCTGAACCCGGCGGACATACCTGCGGGTGTTGAGGTTCTTACCGCGCAATTTCCGTTGGCGGCCAATGCACGGGCCTTGACCCTCGATATAGACGGCGGCGGCTTTGTACGTATCATTGCCCGAAAGGACGATCACCGCATTTTAACGTTGCAGGCGGTGGGGCCGCGCATATCGGAATTGTCCGGCCAGATGGCCACTTTGATTGAAATGGGTGCAGTGCTGGAGGATGTAGCCGGCATTCTCCATGGCTATCCGACAATAAGCGAGGCTATTCAACAAGCCTCGCTTGAGGCTCTGGGGCGCACAACCTTTATCTAGCTCGAACTATGCCGGAACCAGATCAAGGGTTTTTCCGGCTGTGTTTCATCATGCGGCGCGCTTCAAGGCATCGCCCAATATCGAGACGATGCTTGCTATTTCATCCTTTTGAATGATCAGCGGCGGCGAAAGCGCAATGATGTCGCCTGTGACGCGAATGAGGAGACCTTTCTGGAAACAGTCGACGAATATGTCATAGGCGCGTGTTCCCGGCGCGCCGTCGCGCGGGTTCAGTTCGATTGCGCCAACCAGGCCAAGATTGCGGATGTCGGCGACGTGCGGCAGGCCCTGCAGGCTGTGCAGCGCCTCCTGCCAGGTCTCGGCGAGGCCGGCGGCGCGGGTGAGCAACCCTTCTTCCTCATAAATTTCCAATGTGGCCAGACCTGCGGCGCTTGCCACCGGATGACCGGAATATGTATAGCCATGGAAAAGCTCGATCGCATTTTCCGGTCCGCTCATCAGCCCCTCATAGACCTTGCGGCTGGCAAAGACGGCACCCATGGGAATTGCGCCATTTGTCAGGCCTTTGGCCGTGGTGACGAGGTCCGGCACAACCTTGAAATAATCGGTTGCAAAGGGCGTGCCGAGTCTGCCGAAGCCGGTGATCACCTCGTCAAAAATGAGCAGGATGCCATATTTCTCCGAAATGGCCCGCAACCGCTCCAGATAACCTCTGGGCGGCAGGATAACACCCGCCGAACCTGACATCGGTTCAACAATTACCGCCGCAATGGTTTCTGCGCCATGAAGCGCGACAAGCCGTTCCAGATCTTCCGCCAGTTCGATACCATGGCTGGGCAGTCCTTTTGAGAAGGCATTGCGCCCGAGATCAAGCGTATGGCGCATGTGATCGGCCGGAATCTGCGGGAAGACCCGGCGGTTGTTGACAAGACCGCCGACCGAAATGCCGCCAAAGCCGACACCATGGTAGCCCTTCTCGCGTCCGATTATGCGGGTTCGTGTCCCCTGGCCGATGGCGCGCTGATAGGCTATTGCGATCTTGAGCGCCGTATCGACGGATTCCGAGCCCGAACCGGTAAAGAAGACGCGATCGAGCTGGGCGGCAGAGCCGCCGGGTGAAATGGCTGCCAGTTTGGCGGCAAAATCGAATGCGACAGGGTGCCCCATCTGAAACGTGGGTGCAAAATCCAGCGTGCGGAGTTGCCGCTCGACAGCCTCGGAGATGCGCCTGCGTCCATGGCCGGCATTGACGCACCAAAGGCCGGCAGTGCCATCCAGAACCTTATTGCCGTTGATGTCGGTATAATACATGCCTTCCGCGCCCGCGAGCAGCCGTGGGGCAGCCTTGAACTGACGGTTCGCCGTGAACGGCATCCAGAAATTTTCGAGGGTGGGCATGTTGGATGTCGGGTGAACGGTCATGACTGAGGGCTCCGTTAAAGGTCGCCATTATGTCGGGCATTTCGGATTTGCTAACAAGTCCTTTTCTTCTATCTTGTAAGCTATTGATATTAATAATATTGATTATAAAATGTTGTGGAATAATCAACATGATAAACGGGAGGGGTCATGTCGGTGGATATCGGAAGCCGTCTGCGACATGTGCGGATGGCGCACAAGCTTTCACAGCGCGAACTGGCGAAGCGCGCGCAAGTCACGAATTCGACGATCTCGCTGATCGAGTCGAATTCCACAAATCCGTCGGTGGGCGCTCTTAAGCGTATCCTTGACGGAATACCCATCAGTCTTGCAGAATTTTTTGCCTTCGAGCCCGAAAAAACGCGAAAAGCTTTTTATGCGGCTGAAGAACTGGTCGAGATTGGGAAAGGCGCCATTTCCTACCGGCAGATTGGCGAAAATCTTTTCGGCCGTAGCCTGCAAATTCTGAAGGAATGCTACCAGCCGGGTGCGGATACGGGCAAGGTGCCGCTTGTACACGAGGGCGAGGAAGGCGGCATCGTGCTCACGGGAAGGCTGGAAGTAACCGTCGACGAGGAGCGGCGAATTCTGGGGCCGGGGGACGCCTATTATTTTGAAAGCCGCAGACCGCACCGCTTCCGCTGCGTCGGTCCTGCGATATGCGAGGTGATCAGCGCCTGCACGCCGCCCACCTTCTGATGAAGAACGATGAATCCGCTTTTCCGGCGAATGTGTTTTCGTTCTTGTCAGATTGGCGGCAAACTCAGGGCCATGTTCTGGCCGCGCCGATCACGTTGCCGGTAGTTTTCGGGCGTGATGCCCTCGATGGTGCGAAAGACGTGAATGAGGTGCGGCAGGTCGCAAAATCCGGTATCTGCGGCAATAGCGGTGATCGAACGGTCGGTTGTGTCGAGAAGGTGCTTGGCTTTTTCGATGCGGATCATTCTGTCGGCGACGGAAGGCGAAATGCCCAGCGCGTTGCGAAAATGACGTTCCAGCTTGCGCCGGCCTATGGTGAGCTGCGCGCATATCTGATCAACCGATAGCGGCGTGTCGGCTGATTGCTGCATCTGCAGCAGTGCCCGCTTGACCAGCGGATCCTTGGTGGTCAGGGCAAGCGGAATTCCGGGCTGTGGCTTTTCGCCGCTCATTGCCTCGTCAATCAGCATGATGTTCAGGCTTTTGGCGGCGCGGGCGCGGCCAAGGTGGCGCTCAACAATGAAAGCCGCCAGATGGGCGGAGTTGACGCCTCCCGAACAGGTCAGGCGATCACGATCAACAATGAAGATTTGGTCGCTCACCGGTTTGAGCCCCTCGAAATGTTCGAGAAAATCCTCGTGGTGGAACCAGCTGACACAGGCCCGGTACCCTTTCATCAGACCGGCGCGGTGCAGAATGAAGGCACCCGTGCAGACTCCGACCAACGGCACGCGCGCGGCCACTGCCTTGCGCAGAAAGTCGATGGCCTCAGGATGAAGATGCTCGATCTCGTCGACCAGCCCGCCGACCACCACAATATAATCGAACCGGGCCGGGTCGCCGAGCCTTTCCTCCGGCTGAACGATGATTCCGCAGCTTGAGTGAATGGGCTGCATGTCGGCGGAAAGGACGCGCCAGGAGCAATGGATCGGCCGCGAGCGGTCCCCCTCGTCGGCGGCCAGCCGCACGACATCGACGAAATTGGCGAAGGCGCAGAGGGTGAAACGTTTGGCGAGGATGAATCCAATGCTCAATCTGGCCATCATCATGCTCCGATTTCTGGATCTGTGTCAGAATATTACAGCCACACTGTCGCGATTATACACTCAAAGGCTGCAAAACGCGACTAGCCTTCTTCACATTACAGGAGGCGGAAATGACGCATTTTTCTTTTGCCCAAGTGTTGAAAGGAGCCTTGACGGGCCAAAGGCACTGGACGCAGCAATGGCCTGATGCCGAACCCAAATCCGCCTATGACGTCATTATCATCGGGGCCGGCGGGCATGGTCTGGGCGCGGCCTATTACCTTGCCAAGGAACATGGCATCACCAATGTGGCCGTCATCGACAAGGGCTGGCTTGGCGGCGGCAATACCGGCCGCAACACCACGATCATCCGTTCCAATTATCTCTACGACGAGAGCGCGCATCTCTATAATCACGCGGTCGATCTGTGGACCGGTCTAAGTCAGGATCTGAATTACAACGTCATGTTCAGCGAGCGCGGCGTTCTGATGCTCGCGCATACGGTGCATGATGTGCAGTCGTTTCAGCGGCATATCCATTCGAACCGCCTTAACGGCGTCGATAATGCCTGGCTGAGCGCCGAGGAAGCCAAGGCATTCTGCCCGCCGCTGAATATTTCGCCGACGTCGCGCTATCCTGTTGTCGGAGCTGCTCTGCAAAGACGGGCCGGCACTGCGCGCCATGACGCGGTGGCCTGGGGCTATGCGCGCGCAGCCAGCGCGCGCGGCGTCGACATCATTCAGAATTGTGCCGTGAATGCGATCCGCCGCGATGCTTCGGGCCGGGTCGTGGGCGTTGAAACCAGCAAGGGCTTCATTGGCGCCAAAAAAGTCGCGGTTTCCGCCGCGGGCAACACGTCGGTGGTGATGCAGACGGCAGGCGTCAGTCTCCCGCTGGAAAGCTACCCGCTGCAGGCTCTTGTTTCCGAACCGATCAAGCCATGTTTTCCCTGTGTTGTGATGTCGAACAGCGTGCATGCCTATATCAGCCAGTCCGACAAGGGCGAACTGGTCATCGGGGCCGGCACCGATGCCTATATCAGCTACAGCCAGCGCGGCGGGCTGCATATTCTTGAGCATAATCTCGCGGCCATCTGCGAAATCTTCCCGATATTCCGGCGCATGCGCATGTTGCGCAGCTGGGGCGGCATTGTCGACGTGACGCCCGATCGCTCGCCCATTCTGGGCAAGACGCCGGTCGAGGGTCTTTATGTCAATTGCGGCTGGGGCACCGGCGGTTTCAAGGCCACGCCCGGTGCGGCGCATCTGTTCGCGCATACGGTGGCGAGGGACGAGCCTCACCCGATCAACGCGCCGTTCAATCTCGATCGTTTCCGCAGGGGCCGTCTGATCGACGAGGCTGCCGCTGCCGCCGTCGCCCATTGAGGAGGTCGCTATGCTGCTGATCCATTGCCCTTATTGTGAGGAAGACCGCCCCGAGAGCGAATATGCCTATGGCGGTGAAGCCCATATCGCGCGCCCCGCCAACCCGTCGGCGCTGAGCGACGAGGAATGGCGCGACTTTTTGTTCATCCGTTCCAATACGCGCGGCGTTCATGCCGAGCGCTGGCGGCATATTCATGGCTGCGGACGCTTTTTCAACGCGCTGCGCGAAACGGTCAGCGACAAGTTTTTTGCCACCTACAAAGCGGGCACGCCTCGCCCCGAACTTCCCGGAGATCAGCAATGACCCGCTATCGTCTCGCCGGTCGCGGCCGGATCAATACTGCGAAGAAAATCCGCTTTGCCTTTAACGGCACCAGCTATGAGGGATGCGAGGGCGATACGCTCGCCTCGGCGCTTCTTGCTAACGGCGTGCATCTGATGGGGCGCTCGTTCAAGTACCACAGGCCGCGCGGCGTGTTGTCAGCCGGTTGCGACGAACCCAATGCCCTGATGGGGATCAGCCGCGACAGCGCCCGGTTCGAGCCCAACACCCGCGCCACCACGCAGGAACTGCGCAACGGCCTCATTGCCGAGAGCCAGAACCACTTTCCGAGTCTGTCCTTCGATATTGGTGCGGTCAATAACACGCTGCACAAGCTGTTTTCGGCTGGCTTCTACTACAAGACGTTCATGTGGCCGAAGGCCTTCTGGAACAAGATCTACGAGCCGGTCATTCGCAATGCTGCGGGGCTTGGCCGTGCGCCGACTTTGCCGGATACCGACCATTATGCTGCCCGGTTCGCCCATGTGGATGTTCTTGTCGTGGGTGCGGGCCCGGCAGGGCTTGCCGCCGCGCTGGAAGCAGCGCGCAGCGGCGCCTCTGTTATGGTGGTGGATGAACAGCCGGAGATGGGCGGCAGCCTCCTGTCCGAACCAAATGTCACGATTGATGGCCGTCCGGCCTGGGACTGGCTGCAGGCAACGCTTTTTACACTGCGCAGCATGGCTGGCGTAAAGCTCATGACGCGCACGACGGCTATCGGCTATTATCATCAGAACTTCGTCGGCCTCTGCCAGCGCCTGACCGATCATCTTGAAACACCGCCGGAAGGCGCGCCCCGGGAGCGGCTCTGGCGAGTGCGTGCGGGCCGCGTGGTTCTGGCGCAGGGCGCCCTAGAAAAGCCGCTGGTCTTTGACGGCAACGACAGGCCCGGTGTCATGCTGGCCGGAGCGGGGCAGACCTATCTGAACCGGTTCGGCGTGAAAGTCGGCGACCGCCCCGTGATCGTGACCAGCCACGACAGCGCCTGGCACACCGCCTTTGATTTTGCCGAGGCCGGCGTCAAGCCGGTGGCCATCGTCGATATACGTGCGGATGTTGCTCCGGCGCTGGCGGCGCGCGCGCGCGCGCTCGGCATCGAGACGCTCACCGGCTGGACAGTGACCGGCACGGGCGGACGTCTCCGGGTCGGCAGTATCCGCGTCAACCCTGTCCGCGATGGTCAGGTAGGCCCCGCCCGTCAGCTCAGATGCGACGCGGTGCTGATGTCGGGCGGCTGGACGCCAAGTCTCCATCTCTTCAGCCACACGCGGGGCACGTTAAAATGGGATGCAGGCAGCCAGACTTTCCTGCCGGACCGCTCGCCCGAAAACTGCGCGATTGTCGGTGCGGCGCGGGGGCTTTGGGGTGTCGCTGCCGCGCTGAACGACGGGGCATCTCTCGCCGGGCAGAGCGAAGGCAGATATCAGGTTTCCAACGACAGGACAGGCAGTGGCATCTCCTGCAAGGAACTGCCCACCGACCGCGACCCGGGCAGCGCGCGGGCCTTCATCGACTTCCAGAACGACGTTCAGGCGAAAGACATCCGTCTTGCGGTGCGCGAGGGCATGCGTTCGATCGAACATGTCAAGCGCTACACCACGAATGGCATGGCGACCGATCAGGGCAAGAATTCGAATATGAATGGCCTGATGATCGCTGCGGATGCGGTGGGCAAGCCCGCCCCGCAGGTTGGCCTGACCACGTTCCGGCCACCTTACACGCCAACGACCTTCGGTGCTCTGGCCGGCTATCATCAGGGCGAAACCTTTGAGGTGACGCGCAAGACGACGATTGACGGCTGGGCCGAACAGCAGGGCGCGGTTTTTGAACCGGTGGCGCAATGGCGCCGCGCCCGTTACTTCCCCGCGTCCGGCGAGGATATGCACGCCGCGGTCGCCCGGGAATGCAAGGCGACCCGCGCTTCGGTCGGCATTTTCGACGCATCGACGCTGGGCAAGATCGATGTCTGCGGCCCCGACGCGGCCGAATTCATGAATCGCATGTACACCAATGCCTGGACGAAACTGGCGCCCGGCCGGTGCCGCTATGGCCTGCTGCTCGGCGAGGATGGCTATATCCGCGATGACGGCGTCATCGGGCGGCTGAGCGACACGCACTTCCATGTGACGACCACCACGGGCGGCGCGGCGCGTGTGCTGAACATGATGGAGGATTACCTCCAGACAGAATGGCCGGATCTCGATGTCTGGCTGACCTCGATCACCGAACAATGGGCCGTCGTTGCCCTGCAGGGGCCCAATGCCCGCAAGGTGCTGGAACCGCTGGTGCAGGGGCTTGATATTTCCGCGGCCGCCTTCCCGCATATGTCGGTGGCGGACTGCACGGTTGCCAGCTTTCCGGCAAGATTGTTCCGTGTCAGCTTTACCGGCGAACTTGGTTTCGAGATCAATGTTCCGGCGCGTCATGGTCTGAATCTGTGGCAGATCCTGATGAAGGCGGGGGCGGCTTACGGCATCACGCCCTATGGCACGGAAGCCATGCATGTGATGCGCGCCGAAAAAGGCTATATCATTGTAGGCCAGGATACTGACGGAACCGTTGCTCCCGACGATGCCGGCCTCTCATGGGCCATAGGCAAGACCAAACCGGATTTTGTCGGCAAGCGTTCGTTGTCGCGCCCGGACATGGCGCTGGCCGATCGCAAGCAGCTTGTCGGTCTGCTCACCGAAGATGCGCATGTCGTGCTGGAAGAGGGCGCACAGATCGTTGCCGACCCGAAACAGCCTGTGCCGATGAAGGTGCTTGGCCATGTCACCTCATCCTACATGAGCCCCGCGCTTGGCCGTTCCATAGCGTTGGCGCTTGTCTCGGGCGGGCGCGCACGCGATGGGCAAACCCTCTACGTGCCGATGCCCGGCGGCGCAATTCGCGCAAAGGTCACGAATGCGATGGTGTTCGTCGATCCGGACGGCCAGCGGCTGAACATTTAGGAAGGTGCCAAAAATGACGAATATGATCACTTTCTCCCGTTCGGCTTCGATCATGCCGCTCGAATATTGCGCCCGCTTCTCGCTGCGGTTGCGGCCGGAGAACAAGAGCGCCGCCGAAACAGCCCTCGGTTTTGCTCTGCCGGAGCGGATCGGCCTGCGTAATCAGGCGCAGGCACGCAGTGCGACGTGCCTTGGTCCCGACGAATGGGTGATCCATGCGCCGGAAAGCGACCGGGAAACATTGACAGCGGCTTTCAACGCCGCCGCAGCCCATGTGCCGCTTGCCCTGTGCGATATTTCCGACCGGGAACTGGCATTTCAACTCAAAGGGCCGCGTGTGCTTGATCTGCTCGCGACGGGGTGCCCGCTCGATCTTGCCAAAATGGCGGTGGGCACCGCCAGACGCACCATTTTCGATACGGTCCAGACGGTGTTGGTCCGCGAGGCTGACGACCAGTTCCGCATGGAGATCTGGCGCTCATTTGCGCCGCACGTTCTGGCGCTGCTGGCGCGGGCGCAGCGCGAACTCGATTCCGGCTTCTGAACCGCAGATCGGGCATCCAAAACGAGGATGCCAACATTGCCGCGACAATTGCAAAAACACGCCTCAAGGGGAGAAACAATGCTGGATAAATCACGGAACACGGGCATCTCTGATGCGCCCATTGCCGCCGCCATTGCGCGCGAGCTGGACCGGCAGCAACACCAGATCGAACTGATCGCCTCGGAAAATATTGTCTCGCGCGATGTGCTGCTGGCGCAGGGCTCGGTGCTGACCAACAAATATGCCGAAGGCTATCCCGGCAAGCGCTATTACGGCGGCTGTGAATTTGTCGATGAAGTCGAGGCTCTGGCCATCGCGCGCGTCAGGCAGCTGTTTGGCGCCGACTTTGCCAATGTGCAGCCCCATTCGGGCGCGCAGGCCAATCAGGCCGTGTTTCTGGCGCTGTTACAGCCGGGCGACCGGATTATGGGCATGTCGCTCGCGCATGGCGGGCACCTGACGCATGGATCTCCGGTGACCATGTCGGGCAAATGGTTCGATGTTGTCGATTATGAGGTGCGCAAAGGCGACCAGTTGATCGACTACGATGCGCTGCGGGCGCGGGCGCTCGAAACCCGGCCCAAACTGATTATCGCCGGGGCATCCGCCTATCCGCGTGTGATCGATTTCGCCGCCTTCCGCCAGATTTCGGACGAGGTTGGCGCTTATCTCATGGTGGATATGGCGCATTATGCCGGGCTCGTTGCAGCGGGACATTATCCCAACCCTGTCCCGCATGCGCATGTGGTGACCTCGACCACGCATAAGACCTTGCGCGGTCCGCGCGGCGGGTTGATCCTGACCAACGACGAAGCGCTGGCCAAAAAGCTGAATTCGGCGGTGTTTCCGGGCAATCAGGGCGGGCCGCTGATGCATGTGATCGCGGCCAAGGCTGTTGCGTTCAGCGAGGCGCTGGCACCCTCTTTCCGCGATTATGCGGGCCGGGTGATCGCCAATGCCAGAGTTCTGACCAAATCATTACAGGATGGCGGACTTGATATTGTTTCAGGTGGCACCGACTGCCACATGGTGCTGGTCGACCTGCGTCCCAAGCGCGTGACCGGGCGCGATGCCGAGCGCGCGCTGGAGCGCGCAGGCCTCACCTGCAACAAGAACGCTATTCCCTTTGATCCAGAAAAGCCGTTCGTTACGTCCGGCATTCGTCTGGGCACGTCTGCCGGCACGACGCGCGGTTTCGGCGAGGCGGAGTTTATCCGCATTGGCGAGATGGTTCTCGATGTTGTCGAGGCTTTGCGCGCCCGCGGCCCTGAGGGGGATGGCTCGGTCGAGGCCACGGTTCTTGCCGAAGTGCGCCGGTTGTGCGCGCGCCACCCCATCTATCAGGATTGATGGCGCGATGTTTCTCAGCGTCTTTGAGATCTTCAAGATCGGCGTTGGCCCGTCAAGCTCGCATACGATGGGGCCGATGCTGGCCGCCGCCCGCTTTCTGGACGCGATCAAAGATCACGTCGGGCAGGGTTTGGAGGCGGGCGCTGCGCGTATTTCAGCGACCCTGCACGGCAGTCTTGCTTTCACAGGCAAAGGACATGGCACCGACCGCGCCGTTATTCTCGGACTCCTCGGTTTCGTGCCCGACACACTCGACCCGGAAGAGGCGCTCCAGCGCGAGGCCGCCTTGCGCGTGTCCAGGCAGATATTGGTGGCGGGCGTCGGACATCTGACTTTCGACCCGGATGCAGACATTGACTTCGATTATGGTCCGCCGCTTGCATTGCATGCCAATGGTATGGTGATGCGGCTGTCCGATGCAGATGGCAAGGTACTGTTCTGCGAAACCTATTATTCGATTGGCGGCGGTTTTGTCCTGACCGAGCAGCAAATGCGGGAGAAGGAAGCAGGGCAGGCCGATAGTCCGCTGACCTGCCCCTATCCATTCACCAGCGCCGCCGAAATGCTGGCGATGGGGGAAGCGGCGGGGCTCGGCATTGCCGCTATGAAGCGCGCCAATGAAACCGTCCGCATGAGCCATGCGGCGCTTGACCAGAAGCTGGATCATATCTGGTCGGTCATGGATGAGTGTATCGGGCGCGGACTTGCCGCGCAGGGCATATTGCCCGGCGGTTTGAATGTGCGGCGCCGGGCGCATGCGCTTTATCAGGCGATGCTGGCCGAGCGCGGCAGTAATAATTTACAGCCGCATGCAGCGACCGATTGGCTGCACGTCTATGCAATGGCGGTCAACGAGGAGAATGCCGCAGGCGGGCGTATCGTCACGGCGCCAACCAATGGCGCGGCGGGTGTCGTGCCAGCCGTGCTGCGATATTACCGAGATCATTGCCGCGGCGCTGACAGAGACGGCATCCGTAATTTTCTGCTTGCCGCTGCCGCTATCGGCGGCATTATCAAGACCAATGCCTCGATTTCAGGCGCGGAGGTTGGCTGCCAGGGCGAGGTGGGCTCGGCTGCCGCCATGGCTGCGGCCGGGCTTTGCGCCGCTCTTGGCGGAAGCAACCAGCAGATCGAGAATGCAGCGGAAATTGCGCTTGAACATCATCTCGGCCTTACATGTGATCCGATAAGAGGGCTTGTTCAGGTGCCGTGCATCGAGCGGAACGGGCTTGGCGCGATCAAGGCGGTGACGGCGGCGTCGCTGGCGCTGAGGGGGGATGGGTGTCATATCGTGCCGCTCGACTCCTGCATCGAGACAATGCGGCAGACCGGCGCCGACATGAGCAGCAAATATAAGGAAACATCCACGGGTGGTCTGGCCGTCAACCTGCCTGAATGCTGAGGCCGGTTGCAGCTATCTTTGGCGGTCCGGGATTGTCGCGGGGCGGGCTCAGCCGGTTAGCGTGCTTGCAGGCCTTTGCCGCGCCGGGAGATAGAGGATCAGCGCCGCCAGCAGCAACAGCCCGAAGGCAATATGCAGATGCTGGTAGGCCGAGGCCGGCGTCGATGTTCCGATCAGGCCCATGTAAGCGCCCGATATGGGCTGAAGTATGCCCGCGCCGCCAATGAACAGCACATTCATGAAAGTGATGCCGCGTCCGAGCAACTGATCGGGAAAGAAGGCGCGTCCATGCGCCATGAGAACGCCATAAGTCATGCCGGACGCGCCCATTATGCCGAGGGCAAGAACTGCGGAGGTGAGCGACAGGCCGGGCAGGCCCAGCAGCAGAAAGCAGCCGGCGGTCATGCCGCTTCCAAGCATGACGATGAGTTTGTGCGAGCGTATGATGCGGTCCAGAAGGCCATAGCCCAGCGCGCCGACCGACATGGCGACGGCCATCAGAAGAATGGCGTTGCCGCGTTCGATATTGTTGAGTTTATAGACATCGGCGAAATAGGGCCCCGCCCAGAGTCCGCGTTCGGCCAGAACAACCGAATAGCTGACGGCGGTGATGGGAATCAGCGGCCAGAGCGCGCGAATGGACAGGATTGCGGCGATGCCGCGCAAGAAATTGATCGGCCGGTGCTGATGCGTCGTCTCGGCGTCCCGGATAAGTACCGCCAGAGCGAGCGCGGCGATTGCGGTAATTCCGGCCATGAGCATCATGGACGCGCGCCAGCCTATCGTGGCCGACAGGAAACTGAGCGGCGTCGCTGCGAGCAGGTTTCCGGCTGAACCCAGCCCAAGCAGCCCCGAACAGAGCAGGGCAAAACGATCGGCGTGAGTGGTACGGCCAAAGACGTAGATAGCGCCCATGTAGATCGCGCTGCAGCCGATGCCGATCAGCGCCATGGCCATATCCAGCGCCAGCGGCGACTGGGCGCGCGCAAACAAGGCGCCGCCCGCTACGGCGAAGATCATGGTTGCGGGTACGGATTTTCTGGCGCCCAGCGTGTCCAGCGCCCAGCCGACGGGAAATTGCATCAGCACGAAGCCTGCGATCCAGCAGGCCTGCATATTGCCAAGATCCTGCGGCGACAAGCCAAGCTGGTGCGATATGTCCGGCGCGATTACGGCCAGAAAGGAGCGATAGAACTGGCTGAGAATATAGGCGGACAGAAAGGCGAGAAACGAGACCATGACTTTCTTAAATATCCTTCTGGCTCGATCCCGCCACGTCATGGGGGCGATGGCCGCTTTGGGTCTCTCAGGTTTCCGTCTCGGATTCGGCGGGCAACTGGCGCGATTTGTCCAGATTCGGCTTGGAGAATGCATCCGCAAACTGCGCCGCCAGCGATTGCGCGCCCGTCGCGCGGGTGCCCTCGGCCAGATAAATGCCGACCACGACGTCCGACAGGGCGGGAAGATCGTAATCCGGAGGGATAGGCCGCAATTTTTCAGAGGCGATTCGCTTGGCCAGCACAGTCACGCCAAAGCCGCGGGTGACAGCAGCTTCGATTCCCGCCAGACTTGGGCTTGTATAGACAATGTCGAAGGCTCTGCCCTCGCGTTGCAGGGCTGAGAGCATGTTGCGCCGGTACAGGCAGCCCTCCGGATAGCAGACGATGCGCATGGGTTCGTCGGATTTCGATACCGCATTTGCCGGCCCGCCGACCCAGGTCAGCGGCTCGCGCCAGCTCATGAAGGCGCCTTCGGCCGGGCTTTCGGGCGTCATGGCGACAACCAGATCATAATGGCCGGTGCGCAGGTCTTTGAGCAGGTTCTGCGAGACATCGCACACGACATCAAAGGTCACATCGCGGTATTCATGCGCAAAGCGGTCAACCAGACTGGGCAGGAAATGGTCCGCATAGTCATTGGGAATACCGATGCGGATTTTGCCGCGCATATCGCGCCGCGCAAGCTTGAGCATCATCTCGTCGTTCAGGGCCAGAATCCGCCGGGCATAACCGGCAACGATCTCTCCGGCTTCGGTGAGTTGTCCGTCGCCGCTTTCCTTGTCGAAAAGCTGGACGTTGACCAGTTCTTGCAATCGCTTCATCTGCAGGCTGATCGCAGGTTGCGAACGACCGAGCCGGTCGCCCGCGCGGGTGTAGCCGCGCAGGTCGACAATGGTGATATAGGTGCGCAGAAGATCTGCCGGAATGTTTCTCATGACGCTGACGTGGTTCTTGCCGCTGCTGCTGCCGATGAGACCACGGGAGCCGCCTCCAGGCAAGACAGACTTGCCGGGGGGCGGATTCATGAGCGAAAGTCCGAGAAATTTGGTCACGTATCTCAGGCCCTGATGATGTTATGTTCCGGGCCGAAGGGAAATTTGGTGATGTTTTCGGCGCCATTTTCGCCGATGACGAGAATGTCATGCTCGCGATAGCCGCCCGCACCCGGCATGCCTTCAGGAATCGAGACCATCGGCTCCATCGAGACAACCATGCCCGGACGCAGCACCGTTTCGATATCCTCGCGCAGTTCGACGCCCGCTTCGCGGCCATAATAATGGCTCAGCACGCCGAACGAATGGCCATAGCCGAAGGAGCGGAACCGCAGGAGGCTGTGGTTCTGGTGAGTTTCCTGACGATAGATCTCGTTCAGTTCGGTCGCGATATCGCAGCAGCGTGCACCGGGGCGGATCAGTTCAAGGCCGCGGCGGTGAACCTTGCAATTGGCTTCCCAGATTTTGAGATGAGCATCGCTGGCGTGATCGAGAAAGAGCGTGCGTTCCAGCGCCGTATAATAGCCCGCGATCATGGGGAAGCAGTTGAGGGAGAGAATGTCGCCCTTCTGCACCTTGCGCGACGTAACGGGATTATGCGCGCCGTCGGTGTTGATGCCGGACTGGAACCAGACCCATGTGTCCATCAGTTCGGCATGGGGGAAGGTCTTGGCTATATGACGCACCATCGCCTGCGTTCCGGCCAATGCAACCTCGTGCTCCGGCACGTTTTCGCGCAGTGCCGCGGCAATGGCCGCGCCGCCCAGATCTGCCGTATGGGCGCCAGCCTTGATCAGTGCGATTTCCTCATCCGACTTGATTGTGCGCATCCACATTGTGGCCTGGCCAATGTCGACGAATTCAACATCCGGGAAGGCTGCCTCCAGCAGGCGGAGCGTATCCAGATTGATATGATCGAACTCAATGCCGATCCGCTTGCAACCCTTCAGTTCCTGCTGCAAGGCGAAGAAATAATTGTCCCTGCGCCAATCGGTGTAGGTGATATTATCGCCGAATGTTCTGCGGTAGGGCTGGCCGGCGTCAATGCCGGCGGATACGGAAATGGCCTTCTGCTGCGTGACGATGAAGGCGTAGCGCCGCCCGAAATAGCAATAGAGGAAGTCTGAGTAATAGCAGATATTGTGGTAGGATGTGAGCAGCGCCGCGTCGAGCTTCATGGCTTCGAGCTGGGCTCGCAACCCCGTTTGACGGCGGGTCATTTCGGCGGCGCTGAATGTCGGCGTGACTTTCTCGCCGTTGTGCATCTTCTGTACGCGCAGGAGATCCTGCGCATTCCCTGTCATTGCATTCATGGAAGCTGCTCCGTAGTTTGGCTGAGGTTTCCGGACAGCTGGATCGCCCGGAATTCATGGCAAAGAGTGGCAGCACAGTCGGTGCAACGGAAATTAGAAATCGTAATCAAGTCATCATCTGTTCAAATGGTCAGCACGATGACTGAATATTACGCCTGAATTTGCGTATTATTTCGTCGATTCCTTGAGGCATTGGTCTACCTTATCAATCCATTGCCAAAATTAATTTCAAGGGTGTGATTCTTTTGTCTAGCCTTCAGGTTGTGGGTAGGGAGCATTGGCCGGCAAAACCGCCTTCCAGCAAGAATATCAATGCTTTGGCCCGGATTGCGGGTTTATGCCGCACAGCAGAGGGGATTTTAGGATGCTCAGGACTTCATTGCTTGCAGGTATCGCTTTGGGCGCGGTCGCACTGGCCGCCGCCAGCGCCGATGCGCAGACGAAGGAATTGTCGATCATGAGTTTTGGCGGCGCCTATCAGTCGGCGCAGCATAATGCGGTGTTCCTGCCCTATACCGCCGCCAAGGGCGTGAAAATTGTCGAGCAGGAATATGGCGGCGAAATCGCCAAGATCAAGGCGATGATCGAGGCAGGCAACACCACGATCGATGTGGTTGACGTCGATGCGCCGACGCTGATGCAGGGCTGCGATGAGGGCATTTACGAAAAGATCGACTGGTCCAAGATCGGCGATAAATCGGAATGGATTTCCGGCACCACGTCCGATTGCGGCGTCGGCACCATCGTCTATGCAACCACCGTGGCCTTTGACGGGGCCAAGCTGAAGCAGGGGCCGCAAACCATAAAGGACTTGTTCGATACGAAGAAATTCCCCGGCAAGCGCGGATTGTGGAAGAATCCGGCCACCAATCTCGAATTTGCCTTGATGGCGGATGGTGTGGCCCCGGCGGACGTCTATAAAGTGCTTTCGACGAAGGAGGGTGTCGACCGCGCCTTCAAGAAGCTCGACACCATTAAAAAGGACATTGTCTGGTGGGAAGCTGGTGCTCAGGCGCCCGAATTGCTCGCATCTGGCGAAGTGGTGATGACGACAGCCTGGAATGGGCGCATCGCCAATGCCAACAAGGAAGGCAAGCAGTTCAAGATCGTCTGGGACAGCGAAATTCTCGACTCGAACTTCTGGGCCATTCCGAAAGGTGCCAAGAATGTCGGAGCCTCGATGGATTTCATCAATTTCGCGGTGGAGCCGAAAATTCTTGCCGGCCTAACCAAATACATTCCCTATGGCCCGGTCCGCAAGACTGCGGCGCAGTTTGTCCCGGCTGATATTGCCGCGCAGCTGCCGACAAGCCCGGACAATATGAAGGTCGCACTGACACTGGATAACGGCTTCTGGAGCGACAAGGGCGATGAAATCCGCAAACGTTTCACCACCTGGATTTCGGAATAATTGACCGCGCCACGCCTGGTCAGAGAGATAAAGGGAGGTTGTTCCATGTCGCGCCAGACAAATTTACTTAAGCACCCGGCCGGCGATGCTTTTGAGCCCGGATCTTCGCCGGGCTCCTCTCCCGAAGAGGGCTTTGTGCGGTTTGAGGGCGTCAAGAAGACTTATGACGGTCTGAATCTCGTCGTCAAAAATCTTAATCTCTCGGTCAGGCGTGGCGAGTTTCTGACCATGCTGGGGCCGTCCGGCTCCGGCAAGACCACAACTCTGATGATGCTGGGCGGCTTTGAGCAGCCCACTCAGGGGCATATTCTGCTCGAGGGCAGATCCGTCGAGCGGCTGCCGCCGGAAAAGCGCAATATCGGGTTCGTGTTCCAGAATTATGCGCTGTTTCCGCATATGAGCGTGGCCGAGAACGTGGCTTTCCCGCTGCGATACCGCAATATCAGGGGCGCCGACGCGGCCCAGCGGGTGAAGCAGGCGCTGGAACGGGTTCAGCTCGGAGCGTTTGGCGCGCGCAAGCCCGCGCAATTGTCGGGCGGCCAGCAGCAGCGCGTGGCGCTGGCGCGCGCGCTTGTTTTCGAGCCGACTCTGGTTCTCATGGACGAGCCGTTGGGTGCGCTGGACAAGCAGCTGCGCGAGCACATGCAGATCGAGATCAAGCACCTGCAACAATCGCTCGGCATCACCATGGTCTATGTGACGCATGACCAGTCCGAGGCGCTGACGATGTCGGACCGGATCGCCGTTTTCAACGATGGCAAGATCCAGCAGCTTGCCGATCCGAAGACCCTGTACAACGCGCCTGAAAATCATTTCGTCGCCAGCTTCATCGGCGAAAACAACATCGTCCCTTGCCGCATCGTGCGCGAGAGCGGGGCGCAGGCCATGGTGGTGACGCAGGATGGCACCGAACTGGCCGGAATGAAGGCGGCGTCTTGCGCGGTGGGCGAGGACCGGCTTCTGTCGATCCGGCCGGAAAGTTTTGCGCTGGCGCCGCAGTCGGTCGCGCCGGGCGAGAACAGTTTTGCGGGGCGCCTTAATGAGGTTTTCTTTCTCGGCGATCACATCCGCCTTTCGGTATCGGTCCTTGGAATGAAGGATCTGATTGCGAAGGTTTCTCCGAAGGGCGCGCACCAGCTTGTCGTCGGGCAGGAGATACGCCTGTCCTGTCAGGCCACTGATTGCAGGTTGATAGCGCCATGACCATAGACAACGCCATTCCCGATAAAGTCTCGCTGTTTCTGGCAGCGCGCGCCTCCGTCCGGCCTCAGCGCCGAGCCGCATTCTCGCTCACATTGCCTTTGCTCGGCTTTCTGTTGCTGACCTTTTTCATTCCGATCGGCGCACTGTTGGTCACGTCCGTGCGCAATCCGGAAACCCGCGAAGTGCTCCCCGCTACAGTGCAGGCGCTCTCGCATTGGGACGGAACCGGCACTCCGGGTGAAGAGGTATTCGCCGCTCTTGCCGGTGATCTGAAGATTGCCGCAGAGGCGCATACGGCTGCGGGCGTCGGCAAGCGCCTCAATTATGAAATTCCGGGCATGCGCAGCCGTATGGTTTCGGCGGCCCGCATGGTCTCGCATCTGGATACAGGCCCGTTCCGGGACAAGTTTCTGGCGGCGGACCCGGAGTGGGGCAATCCTGATCTGTGGGCCGTCATCCGCCGCAACAGCGGCTCTCTGACTGGCTATTATCTTCTGACCGCCGTGGACCTGCAAACCAAGGCGAACGGATATCTGGCGCGCGTCGATGCCGATCAGGCCATTTTTCTCGGCGTGCTGGCCCGCACGTTGCTGATTGCAGGCATCGTGACATTGGGTACCCTGATTCTGGGCTATCCGGTCGCTTATCTGCTCACCATTGCGCCGGCAAATATCGCACGGGTGCTCATGCTGCTGGTGTTGCTGCCGCTCTGGACATCCCTGCTCGTGCGTACGACAGCATGGGTCGTGCTGCTGCAGACAAACGGCATCATTAATGACGCCCTGCTTTACCTCGGCCTGACGTCGCACCGGCTGCAGCTCATTTTCACCCGCATCGGCACGGTCACGGCCATGGTGCATATCCAGTTGCCGTTCACCATTCTGCCGATCTATTCGGTCATGCGCGCCATTCCGGCAACGCAACTGCGCGCGGCAAGGTCGCTTGGCGCGCCGGCCCTGAGCGCCTTCTGGCGGGTCTATGCCCCGCAGACAGTACCGGGCGTGACGGCAGGCTGCCTGATGACGTTCATTCTGTCGCTTGGCTATTACATTACGCCGGCTTTGCTTGGCGGCCCGGCCGATCAGATGATTTCGAATTTCATTGCGACCTATATCAATCGCGATCTCAACTGGGGGCAGGCATCGGCGCTGGGTGTGGTGCTTCTTGTTGCCACTTTGGGAATTTACGGCCTGTTCCTGCGCCTTTCGGGCGCGGACCGGATCAAACTGGGGTGATGCAGATGTGGCTTCCGTCCTACGCAACAAGATCAGAAAAGTTCGGTCGGCTGATCGTGGTTCTCTTTGCTGTTCTCGTGCTTTTGTTCCTGATCGCGCCGCTGTTTGTGGTTGTGCCGCTATCGTTTTCGGACGATCCGTTCTTCACCTTTCCGGTGCCGAAATATTCCTTGCGCTGGTACTATGATTTCTTCGGCAACGACCGATGGATTCATGCGCTGATGAACAGCTGCATAACCGCCGTTTTCACCACAATATTGGCGAGCGTGCTCGGAACATTGGCGGCGCTTGGGCTCAACCGGCCGGAATTTCCCTATCGCCGGTCTGTCATGGCTATTCTGATCTCGCCGATGATCATGCCTGTCGTGATTGTGGCCGTGGGCAGCTATCTGTTTTTCGGCGGACTCGGCCTGACCAATACGCGTCTGGGGCTGGTGCTCGCGCATACCGCGCTGGCAACGCCTTTTGTCGTCATCACTGTGACGGCGACATTGTCCACCTATGACAACAACCTCACGCGCGCCGCACTGAGCCTCGGCGCGCCGCCGCTTGCGACCTTTTTCCGCGTGACCTTGCCGATGATCGCGCCCGGCGTGATCTCCGGCGGAATATTTGCCTTTGCAACGTCCTTTGACGAAGTTGTCATCGCTCTGTTCATGACAGGCGCGGAACAGCGCACCTTGCCTGTTCAGATGTTTGCCGGCATCCGCGACCAGATCAACCCCACGATCATGGCCGCCGCGACGATCCTGCTGGCTGTTTCCATTGTATTGTTCGTTGCCATATCGTTCATTTCCAGCCGCCAGAAATCCTGATGGCTGATTTTTTCGGCTGAATATCCCTGGAGGTCGATCAGGGCTTTGTCACATCTCTGTCAGTAAAATCCAATAAATGGATGCCTGTATCTGTTTGAATCATGACAGGGGCTTTCATTGACTCAGATTGCGACGTCGCGCCGCCAGACCAGCAAAAATCTTTCCAATGCCGTCCATCGTGCCGAAAAAATGTCGAAGGCCGGCGTGCTTGAGCGTGCCTTCACTTTTGCTTTCCGCGGTCTGGTCTATCCGCAGATTTGGGAAGATCCGGTCATAGATCTTGAGGCCATGCAGATCCAGCCGGGACAGCATGTCGTTGCCATTGCGTCCGGCGGCTGCAACGTGATGAGCTATCTCGTGGCTGATCCCGGCCATATCACGGCTGTCGACCTTAATGGCGCGCATGTCGAACTCAACAAGCTGAAAATTGCGGCGGCGCGGTTCCTACCAGATTACGAGAGCTTCCACCGGTTTTTTGCCAATGCCGCCGACAGGCAAAATATCGCTGCCTACAGGCGCTGGCTGCGGCCGCGTCTCGATGTGCAGGCGCGCCGGTTCTGGGATGGGCGCAATATTTTCGGCCGCCGTCGCATCGGCCTGTTTGCCCGCAATCTGTATGCTC
The DNA here is from genome assembly GCF_056032725.1 of Methylocystis sp. sgz306128. Classification (NCBI taxonomy): domain Bacteria; kingdom Pseudomonadati; phylum Pseudomonadota; class Alphaproteobacteria; order Hyphomicrobiales; family Methylocystaceae; genus Methylocystis; species Methylocystis sp. sgz306128. Next base: position 14,793 of record NZ_JBVYWO010000003.1, on the reverse strand, counting down.
ACGGCCTTCTGGGACATTTCATCGGCTTGTCGCATTGGCTCGGACGCCTGCATGGCTGCGATCCAAGCAAGCTTATGCGCGCCAGCAACCCGGATGAGCAGCGGCAGATATTCGAAGCGGAGCTTGCGCCGATATTTGAAACGCCCTTCATGCGCTGGCTGGTCCGGCAACCGGCCTCGCTGTTCGGACTGGGCATTCCTCCGGCGCAATATTATGCTCTCGCAGGCTCGGCATCGGGCGGAATCACGCAGGTTTTGCAGGCGCGTCTCAAGCGTCTGGCCTGCGATTTCGACATCCGCGATAATTATTTCGCCGCGCAGGCTTTCGGGCGTGGTTATGCGCGAACGCCCGAGCCCTCGCTGCCGCCCTATCTCCAGCGCCAGAATTTTGCCGATATACGTGCCAGAGCCGACCGTATCGAGATTCTGCACCAGTCGTTCACGCAATATCTGCAGGGCCGCAGTGATGCGAGCCTTGACCGCTACGTGCTGCTGGATGCGCAGGACTGGATGAATGATGCCGAACTGACGGCGCTGTGGCGTGAAATCACCCGGACGGCAAAGCCCGGCGCGCGCGTCATCTTCCGGACGGCGGCTGAGCCGTCGCTGCTGCCCGGACGCGTGCCGGATGAAATTCTCGGCCGTTGGGATTATGATGAAGCGGCCTGCCGCGCCATGACCGCCCGGGATCGTTCATCCATTTATGGCGGCTTCCATCTCTATTGCCTGAAGGATGCCGCATGAGCGGGGATTATGCCGAAGCCAACGGGGCGGCCGCGCATATGGACCGGATGTATCGCTACCAGCGATATATTTATGACCTCACGCGCAAGCCTTATCTTCTGGGGCGCGACAGGATGATCGGCGCGTTGCAGCCGCGCGTCGGGGCGCGCGTGCTCGAAATCGGCTGCGGAACAGGCCGCAATCTGATCAAGGCGGCACAAATTTATCCCGAGGCCAGCTTTTACGGCATAGACGTTTCGGCAGAAATGCTGACGACTGCCAGATCCGCGCTTGTTGCCTCCGGGCTGGAGGGCCGCATTCAGGTTGCCAGAGCCGATGCGACCGATTTTGACCCTTTGTCGTTATTCGGTCAGGAAAAGTTTGACCGGATTTTTATTTCTTATGCACTGTCGATGATTCCCGAATGGCAGAGCGTATTGGCCCGGAGCCTGTCTCATCTTGCCCGCGGCGGCGCTGCACACATTGTGGATTTTGGCCAGCAGGAAGCTCTGCCGTTCTGGTTCAGGGCAGCACTGTATCGGTGGTTGGGATGGTTTTCGGTGGTTCCCAGACGGGAGCTGCCGGGTTTTGCCGAGGAACTGGCCAAACATAGCGGCATGACTGTGCTTCAGCACAAATATTTTGGCGGTTATGCCCTTCATATTGCGATATGCGATGGAGCAGGGGGCCACGGCGCTTGAACGGATGGCTAAGCCTTGGCCAGTCATTCAGCAAAGCACAGGAACGAGCGACGTGCGGGCTTCGGTGCCCTGAACCGGCTCAGGTCATGTATGATTCTGAACAGACTGATCACTTAAAGATGGTTTTGCATCTCGACCTTTCTGCTTCAAATCACAGCTCATTTGCTGCCCAAACTTTCTGATCGAAACGAGTCCGATAAAGCTGATCCAGACTCCGGCAAATGCGGCAAATCAGCTTTGTCCTTCTGCAGGTTAGATCAGATAAATCTTGTTGGGCAATTGATTGGCTTGCGTGGGGCCGGGCGGAAATTTAAGCGCCAGTTCGCCCGCGCAAATTTCGATGGCGCTGAGAAAGCCCTCGCCAATGTTGCCTGCGCGATTGCCCGCGAGCAATGCGTCGACAGCCGTTTGCCAATGTGCCGCCGGTATCTTTTCCGAAATCTCTTCGTCGACGATGATTCTGGCCCAGCGCTCGGCCAGAGATACGAAAATCAACACGCCATTCTGAGACCTGGCGCTGACCAACCGGTGCAGGCTGAACTGCTCCAGCGCTTTCCGGTGGGACTCTGCACGGCGCAGTCGCAGCGGTACAAGCGCGGTCCGGATTGGCGGGATCGAAAACAATAGGATTGCAGCAAAAAACGCCGCTATCTGGATGAGAAATATCCGGTCGGCGGCAATCAAAGTGAAGTGGATAAGTGGCCAGGGTGCCAGCAAAGCGATGAATGTCGCCCAGAACAGCGGAAAAAAATTGTAGGAAGACGATTCCCGCGCCAGCACGCAGACAATCTCGGCGCTGGTCCGGGCTTCAGCCCTGCGAATGGCATCCGATATCCGGGTCTGGTCGATCTGGCTGATGAGCATTACCATCCCCCTGAAGCGCCGCCGCCGCCGGACGAGCCGCCGCCCCCCGAAAACCCGCCGCCCGAAAAGCCGCTTCCGAAGCCGCTGCTGCCGGAGGAGCGGTTGTTGCGCCCGCCCGAAAGCAGAATGGCGAGAGCGATCTGGCCCAAAATACCGCCGCGCAGAATTGAGATGAAAATCAGAACAAAAAAGCCAAAGACCAGAAATGGCATGATCGCGTCGATTGCCGATTGATTGTCGGAAGCGCGAATATCAGGCTTGGCCTGCCAGGCGCCCGAATCCGAGGTCAGGACTGTGATGATGTCGTCGACACCGCGACTGATTCCGGCGTTGAAGTCTCCGGCCTTGAATTTTGGAGTCATGGCATTGGCGATGATGAGCTTGGAAATGGCGTCGGTGAGCGTGCCTTCCAGACCATAGCCCACTTCAATGCGAACGCGGTGCTCACTGGGCGCCACCAGCAGCAGAACGCCATTGTCCTTGCCCTTTTGTCCAAGCTGCCACTGACGAAACAGCGTGTTGGCATAGGGCTCTATTTCCTGCCCGCCGAGTGATGTTACCGTGGCGACAACAAGTTGTATCTGGGATTTATCTTCAAGGTCCTTCAGCTTGGCTTCGAGATTCTGCTTTGTGGACGCCGAAAGCAGATTTGCGGCGTCGACAACCCGGCCCGTCAGGGCGGGATAGCTGGTTGGTGCTGCAAAACTTGTGAAAGGTAAGAGCAACAGAAACATCATGGCCAAGATCGCGGCGAAATGTTTCGCCGGGTAAAGCGCTGCTGTGTTTTCCCGCCGCACGGGGGTTAAAACTTTACTTGCGGCGGCGTCTGCGACGTTTCGCTCGCCGTGAATGTTGCCAGCGGCTTTTTATCCGAAAAAACGGTCTTGGCCCAAATGATGGTCGGGAAGGTTTGCAGATCGGTATTAAACACCCGCACGGCTTCGATATAATCCTTGCGGGCGACGGCGATGCGGTTCTCGGTGCCCTCTAACTGCGATTGCAGAGCGAGAAAATTCTGGTTTGATTTCAGGTCGGGATAGTTTTCCGAAACGGCAAGCAACCGGCCAAGCGCGCCGGAGAGTTGCGCCTGCGCGGTCTCGAACTGCTTCAGCTTTTCCGGGTCGGTGATGGTCGAGGCGTCAATTTTGATCGACGTAGCTTTGGCGCGGGCTTCGGTTACGCCCGTGAGAACGTCCTTTTCCTGCTTGGCATAACCTTGAACGGTGGCCACAAGATTTGGGATCAGGTCAGCGCGGCGCTGATATTGGTTCTGGACTTCAGACCATTTGGCTTTGGCAGCTTCTTCGTCGGTTGGCAGTCTGTTGTAGCCGCAGCCTGACAAACTGAATCCGAGCAGGGCGACAACGGCTAGTGCGCGGAAAGAGGAAAGGTTCGGCGACATATTCGAACTCCCGGATGAATTATTTCAGACTGATGCGCCAGAATGAGGCCGGTGTTGTATCGCCTCGCACTGAATGAACATTACTCTGTAGCAGATTATCTATCAATGTTGCGGCGCTGGCCATGCGATAGGACAAAACAGGTGCTTTGTTGATCGATTGTTTGAGCATTTTTCCGGCATGAAAATCCGGAAAAATTTAAATCATTGATTTTATGAAGTAATAGACGGCAGCGAAAGCAGAGCTATCGAGACGAAGGGGTAGAAAAGCGAACGATATCTGGCTTGGGCGCAGTGATTGGCATATCGGGAAGAGCTCGGTCATGGGTTTTATTCCGTCGCGAGCGCATCAATGGAGCATCCTCGCGATGGCTATCGGCGAACCTTCCGGCAGGGCAGGGATATATCGCACAGTTTTCAACGCATACAGGGAATATAGGCGATCAAACATGATAAATGCTGACGTCCTATTCCTGCAAAAGTCTCGGCGAGCATCGGATAGCTTTTCAACCGAGGCCTTCGAGACGAACCAAGATGAACGCAACTGCGCCATCCGAACCTGCTGAGGGCGCTACGGAAGTTCTGGTGATCGGGACAGGTCAGGCCTTTGTGAATTTCTGACTGAATTCCAGGCAAAAATCCTTCACATTGACTCCGACGCTGTAAACAAGCCGATGGTCCTGCCATGTTTGATTGAAGATGCCGTCATCCGTCAGTTCTTTGATTTTGCGATAAACGGTGGCGCGAGACATTGTCGAGGTTTGGATGAGGTCTTCCGCGGACGTCAGGCTTCCGGCTTCTTCCCTTTGTACCAGCGTGTCCAACTGATCGCGCGATCCGTGATCCATGTGAAGGAGGCCATGGTGACGTTGCATGATCGTTAAAAACTGAAAAAATTTTGACATGCGCGACACGCTCAATTTCACTGTTCGATAACAGGTGTATCGGCGGCGGCTTGTTGAAAATCAACAGGACAGGCTAATCTTATTACGTCTAGCGGTCATGTGTGGTTGTTCTGGTCCGCGTCGGACGCGGCGCTCCGGGACCGGGGCGTGAATCACCGGCGGTCAGATTTTTATCATCGAACCAGCCGGCCGGGAGGGTGGCGCTGTTTGCAATTTGCGATGAAACCGGAGCCGTGTTGTTGATCGCACCTCGGCTATCGGCGTTTTCCGTCAGGCGATGACAGCAGCCTGTTTCTCGGCGGAGTTGCAGCGGACAATGACCATAAAGCCGGAATAGCTGTCGCGCAGTACCTTTCAGGTCAGGTGCGAAATATATAAATCAGGGTTCCGAACATTGGTCCTGTAAATATTTTGCAAGACTGCTGGATAGGCCAATTGCCCGGCCGGGTTGCATGAAACTGGACTTAGGCGGCGTATCTGCGGCCGTGATCGCCGCTTCAATCGCTGTTTCTACGCAATCTATATAATGGATACCTTTTGGCAGTTCATTTGCTATGTCTGTCAGCACGGCACCGCCCAGAATAATGCTTTCGGCACCACTTTCCGCGGCATCAATAGCGAGCGCGTTCAAGCCTGAGAGCACTGCATCGCGATCCTTAAGCATGCTGAGGCCGGTCCCATCCAGCGCAAAAACGCCTTTGAACAGGTGAGAAGATCGCGTCAGGGCAACGCGTTCTTCCAGCATGGATACCCATGGCCTGCCGATTGTGAGTATGGCAAATGGCTTGTTCCGCGCCAGCGCCTTTTGTATGGCGGCGTCGGCAAAACCAATAACAGGAACCGGCGCAAGTTCGCGGAGGGCTTCCAGTCCCGGATCACCGAAGCAGCCTATTATAACGGCATCACAGTCGGGCTTTTCGGAATAAGCTTCCAAGGTTGCACAGGCGGCCAGGGCAAAGGAAACGCGGCTTGCGATCACAGGAAAGCCGAATGAGGCTGTCGCCGCTGCGAGCGCATAGCCGGGGGGCAAATGGCGCAGGGCGACGCATATGACTTTATCTGTCACCGCCTTTGAAGTATTTGGATTGATCAGCAATATCCTCTTCATGGCTTTTCACCAAAAGTATCAATCCAGTGCCTGGCGATTGCGTCGCGCCGCGCGATCCACGCGCCGCCTTTCTGACGGATGTGACTCAAAACTGTCTCCAGGCCGCCGATACGTGCCGCGCGTCCTATCATGCGCAAATGCAATCCAACCGACATCATGCGGGGATGGTGCGCGCCTTCGCGCCAAAGCCGATCAAATGCGGCTATGACATAATCGGCAAAGTCCGAGGCGCTGACGAAGCGTTGTCCGCCTTTCTGGTGAAAATGCATGTCGTTTGTATCGAAGCAATACGGCAAAACAACATGCGACCGCCCGCTATTTGCTGCAAAGTAGGGCAAGTCGTCGTTGTAGGCGTCGCTATCATAGAGAAAGCCGCCGTGCTCCATCAGCAGACGCCGCGTGTTCACGGAAGGCGCTGACCGCGTATGCCATCCGACTGGCCTGACGCCTGCAGCCTGATGGATAGCCTCAACCGTGCGGGAGATGATGGAGCGTTCGGTATGTTCCTCCATGCCTACATGTCGCTCCCAACGCCAACCGTGGCATGAAATCTCATGACCGCGTTCTACAGCATCGCGTGCAATCCAAGGCGAGCGCTCGATCGCGCGACCGCAAGCGCTGAGTGTTGCCGGCGCATCAAACTGACCCAGAACGTCAGTTATGCGCCAGTAGCCCACGCGGGTGCCATACTCGTAATGCGTATCCTGACAGGAATCCGGCAAGTGCTGGATCTCGTCGACGGCTTCATAGACACCTTCGTTTTTTGGGTCGCCGTCTGTTATGGACGATTCCGCGCCTTCCTCAATATTGACTACGAAAGAGACGGCGACGCGTGCCTTGTTTGGCCAACGCGGATCAGGCGGCGTTTTGCCATAGCCGATGAAATCTCTGGTGGAAGAAATATTAGTCATGAGTTCTCACAATCTTGGCCCAATAATGCAGGGATTTTGAAGAGGTGACTGAAAACGAAGCAACCGGGCCAGCGAATTTGAGCTGGCGCGGAATTCTTCGGACGTGCGGATGAGGAAACGTCTCAGTTGACGCGCTCTGTATCTGATTGTAGTCAGTACACACAATTAAAGGACTCGAGCAATGAGTAAGGTGGACCGTCTCGCATGGATGAAAGCTTACGAGATGAGCGGCAGCGCCAGTCGGATATGTGCGACATTTGGCATTTCGCAGCCCACTTTTCGCAAGTGGCTCAAGCGGTATAATGAACAGGGAGAGGCGGGTCTGGAGGAACCGAGCCGAAGGCCGGTCACTTCTCCCAATCGTAAGGTTTTTGATCGCGAAGAAGCGCTGATACTGGACATGCGGCGCAGACAAAAGCTGGGCATTCACAAGATCAAGGCTGAACTCATCAGTCAGGGCGTCGACCTTTCGACTGATACGATTCTCAAGGTTTTGCGACGAGCGGGAGAACCGGCCCTTCGTCCTTCGCGGCAAGGCGGCCGCCCGCTTATGAAGAGCGGTGACGGAGAGGCCCTGACGGCGCCCATCTTGCAGCGTGGCGTGACAAACGATCACATCGCCGATGCCATTGCAAACCTCATAACGGATGGGCATTTCCGCCCCGGACAGAAGCTCAGCGAAAGTAGTCTGAGTACGATGCTGGGCACGGGGCGAGCGGCTGTCAGATCGGCTCTTCAGAAGCTTGCGCCGAGCGGTCTGGTTGTCTTGCAGCACAATCGCGGCGCTTTCGTCAATAATCCGTCCATGACCGAAGTCGAGCAGGCTTATGCGGCGCGGCGGTTGATCGAGGGCGAAATAGTCGAGGACGTCTGTCGCCATTGCACAACTCACGATGTTCGTTTGTTGCGGCGGCATGTCGAGCAGCAGGAACTGGCTGAGCGTGCGGGTGACCGCGGATCCCTGATCCGCCTCCTTACGGAGTTTCATACGCTGCTGGCCTCGCTGAGCGAAAACCGCGCGCTGGAGGAATTTGTACGAATTCTGGCGGTTCGTACGTCGCTTGCTGTGCTGTTGTATGACCATGTTGGCTCCTCCTGCGCCATCGAAGAGCACGGACGGCTCATCGACTTTATTGCCGCGGGCGATGTCGAGGCGGCGCGGGAACTGATGAAGAAACATTTGACCACCAATCAGAACAGATTGCCCAGAAAAGGCCCTGTCGATCCGAGACCGACAGGGTAGTTTCGACATTGAACGGAGGAAGAACGGCATTCGTTCAATGCGATATCGCTGCCAGATTTTGTCCCGGCTTGATTGAACGTGCGCCGAGCAGGCATCCGGCCGCAACGAGCGCGGCAACTGCGCCAGAGGTTGCCGCGATGACGGGAGAAGCGCCCGCGCTTTGCAGCGAGCCGTAGATCAGCGGGCCGAAGATGCCGCCGACCGGCCCGGCAACATTGATGTAAGCCGTGCCGGATCCACGCATGCGGGTGGGGTAGGATTCTCCGACATAGGCGAAGAAGGGTGCAGCTGCGCCTTGCGCAAAGAAAAGCACCATCGAATAGCCGATTACCACCGGCCAAAAGCCTTCGGCGACGAAGAGCAAGAACAACGTTGCTGCGGCCGCGAGAATTTGCGCGACGATTACCGCTTCTCGACGTCCTATCTTGTCGCCCATTCCGCCAAAGATGAGATATCCGAGAACAGCGACTCCGTTTCCTATAAAGATCGTCCACAACGCGCTGGTCAGTTCGATGCCTTTAACCTGCGCAAGGACGGATGTCGCCAGAACCGTGAGCTGTGAATCTGCAATTATTTTGAAAAAGAACGTCGCCCCAAGCGCAATGGAATGCTTGCGCAGCTCCGGAGAGAACAGGGGCGCGTAGGTGTTTTTCGAGGTGTGCTCCCTGGCATCGATTTGCCACTTGCGGGACAGCGTCTCTGCTTCCGTGATGCGACCGGATGCTTTTAGGCTGCGCAAATGCTTCAGTTTCAGGAAATAAGGTGACTCCTTCAAGCCCAGACGAAGGAAGAGCATGATCACGAGCGGCAAGGCGGCCACCAGAAAAACGCCGCGCCAGCCCAGGGTAGGCAGCAGCAGAGCGGCCAAACCAGATGACAGCATGACACCAAGCGGCCAGCCGGCCTGTACCATTCCGTAAAGAAGGCCTTTTCCCTTGGCGCCGAATACCTCGTTCAAGTAGGCCGAGTTGACCGCTTGCTCGGACATGCCAAAACCTGACAGTGCGCGGATGATGACAAGCGAGACCGGGCCGATAGCGAGAGCAGACAAACCAGAGCAGATGGCTGCGCCGCCGGTTGTGACCATCAAGGCAAAACGTCGTCCGAGAAGATCGATCATCGGGCCAACCGCAAGCGCTACGACGAGCGAACCGAGCCCGACAAGTGTTGCAACATAAGAGGCGGTCGAATTCGACCAGCCGAAGGCACTCTGGATAACGGGAAGCAGATTGCCAAAAGTAATCAGATCGTAAACGGCGAAGGTCCAGGCGAGCAATGCGACGAAGGCGGTATAGCCGACCTGTCCGCGGGTAAGAGGAGCAAAATCTGGGTTGTCGGATGATTGCAATTCGGTTGGATTGCCCAGGCCAACCGTGGGAGAGGAAGAAGAGGTGTTCATGACCAAAACTCCGAACCGATATGCCGGAAGCGGCGCTATCAGGGCAAAGCTGACAGAAAAATCGTGCGCCGACAAGCCAAATTGTCGACAATTTTTTATAACGATGACAATTTTTGCATTTTAATCATAAAATAAGCGCTATTTGATATCAAAAGAGGCGTTTTTGCAAAATTATTTGCGCATAACCACCTCACATGTGTAAATGTAAGTACACATATTTAATAAAGGTTTTGTGTCGGAAAGGTTCATAACGCAGCTGCCTGCGATGCGCGCAAGGGTGCCTGTGTGGATTTCTTTGTCGGATCGACCCACTTTTTTGATTTTTGGCGAGCCGGTTAAATCCAAATATATCTCTATATTTCAATTATTTGATGAGTCAAAATAGATCTGCCCACCGAGAGAATAATGGATCAATCCGGAGCGGGGATTGTCATTTTGGATATTAAACTCAACTCAGCGGGCAGGGGTCAGCCGGAGCGTTGTTGTTTTGAAACGCTTAATCAGCGAACTCATTGCAGGTTTCACCCTTGATCGCGTCCCAATCTTGGGCGGTATCGCGGCAAACTCAGTCCCCAATACAGAGCGGCTGCGCGCAGCGCAAAGCCGCAAATAAACCCGAAGCCAACTGCGAGATCCTGCGACACGCCCAGATAGGATAAAGCCACGAATGTCGTCGCGCCGATCAAAGCCGCGGTGATATATATTTCCTGACTGAGGATGACAGGGCTTTCCCCGCCGAGAATATCCCGGATGATGCCGCCGAATGTCGCCGTGGCGACACCCATCGCAATGGCTATCGATGGTGCGGCGCCATGTGCGAGTGCATCGCCCGCTCCGGTTACCGCGAACAGCGCGAGGCCGACTGCATCGAACCACAACAGATATCGGTATCTCGACTGCGGGATATGGGCGAAGAAAAACGTGATACTCGCAACCGCCACGCAGGTTAATATATAGGCCGGTTGTCTGATCCAGAATATGGGCTGCACCCCGAGCAGAACATCCCGGATCGTTCCGCCGCCTATTCCTGTCACGCTTCCAAGCAATGCAAAGCCGACGATATCCATGCGCTTGCGCGAGGCGACCAGTGCGCCCGTGACCGAAAACACGCAAAGTCCGAACCAGTCGAGGGCAAGAATAAAAGTTTGCAGCATGGCTGAGGCTTATCACGCCCGTCAGTTTGCGCCTAGTCAAGCTGGGGCAGGGGCTGGAATCTGTTTTTCCTTTATCCGTTATTTTCCTGCTCGTATTGAACCATTTTTCTATCTAGTGGCGGTCCGCGTTATCGAGAAATTTTCGATAAATTTCAGTGATTTGATTAAGTAAAAACGGATCAGCGCGGAGTGAGAAATGGGTCAATCTGAAGCGAAATTTAACAGTCTTTGTCGAGCGGCTCTGGCGAACGGACAAATACGAGGGGGCTACCTGCAGCTTATGCCAGCGTGCCCGAAGCCAAAGCTTTGCTCGAGCGTTATATCGACCACTTCTATAACGCAACCCGACCGCACTCGAGCCTTGACCGCTATACGCCTGACGAGGCCTACTTCAATGCAATGATGCCAATCCTGGCAGTAGCCTAACTGAGGCAGGAATCCGCATAGCAAATCACGCAAAACTGTTCAGACAAACCGAGCCGCTTCTCCTTCGGCTTTTTGCTTCCTTACAAGCGTCAGGCGTGCCTATATTGTCCCGCTGTGAAAATTGCTTGTCGCATCTTGATCTGGTGCCTGACGCCACACCCCTGCTTTTGGAGGGAGAAATAACCCATGTCGGAATCCCGCGATGCTAACGACGACAGGATTGCGCTTGATCTCCTTGTGAGGGGATTTCAGGTATCCCGCATGCTTCGCCTTGTTGCTGACCTCGGGGTTGCAGATCGCATCCCGCCCGATGGCCGCGCGGCCATCGAAACATTGGCGATGGAATGTGATGCGCAAACCCAGCCGTTGATCCGTGTGCTTAGGGCGCTTGCGGCCTTCGGCGTCTTTAGCGTTGCGCCTGACGGCAGCATCGGTCACACGCCGCGTTCCCGGTTATTGCGAACGGACACGCCGAAAAGTATGCACCATTCTGCAAGATTCTGGGCAGCTCCTGGATCTTGGGCTGCCTGGGGCATGCTGGACGTCGCTATGACCGGCGACGTTCCCCACATGGCTGCATGGAATGTGAGCCGGTTCGACTATCTGCGCGTGCATCCCGAGGAAGCGCGCGTTTTTGATGCGATGATGGCTAATTTTCCCGACAACCGGCACGCGGCACTTGCTGCGGCGTATGACTTCTCGGGGGCAGACTTAATTGCTGACATCGGCGGCGGCAATGGTGCGGCGCTGCGCCACATTCTCTCGCGCTTCCCCGCTCCGCGCGGGCTGCTGTTCGACCGCGAAGACGTCGTGCGCGCCGTTCAGGCGGATGACTTGATGGGCGAACGCATCAAGGTGGTTGGCGGCAGTTTCTTCGATACTATTCCCTCCGGCGCGGACATCTACATGCTGATCCGCGTGCTGCACGATTGGCCTGACGACGACTGCCTGCGCATCCTGCGGGCCTGCCGCGCGGCAATGTCGCAGAATACGGTTCTGCTCATCGGCGATCAAATCCTTGATCCAGATCCAACGCTGGGTCAACCAACCGGCTATCTGGTGGACACGCAAATGATGGCCATGTTCGGGAGCGCGCGAGAGCGGACCAAGGACGAGTTCGCCAGCCTCCTGGCTGAGTCCGGCTTTGCGTTGCGGCGTGTCATTCGCACGCAGTCACCGGTTTGGGTTGTTGAAGCAGTACCTGTGTGAGTGCCAGCTCGCGCTTTAGATTGGCACTCTTGTTTATTCCGAGCTGATAGAAGGCGCCGTTTATCGTGGTGCCGACAAAAGGCTTGCGAACCTCTTTTGGATTGCCTTTACGGATTGACCCCTTTTTCCATTCAGTATTGATCCGCGATATTTCATAATTTATTTCTAAATTTTCAATAATTTAACCAAGTTTTAGCGGATCGGCGCAGAGTGAAAAATTGATCAATCTGAAGCGAAAATCAACAACAAGGCGCTTCGGCGTCGCAACCATCAACCGAAGTCGCTTTTAAGCACGGCTCGGTAGCGGACCTTAATTTCGTGCAGCCGGTTGGACGTATTGTCGGCACGCAAAGTCGGGTTGGAAAGAGCACGGTCAGGGGTTGGACGTCACGACGGCGCTCCTTTGGTGCGATCATTCAATCAGGATTGCCCTAAAATCGTTGACATTTGTCCCGGTCGGTCCCGTGATAAACAGATCGTCAATGAGCGCAAAGGCCGAATAGGCGTCGTGGCTGGCCAGTAGTTGGCGCGGATCTCCGCCGGCGTGCCGCATCCGATTGATGCTTGAGCCATCTGCGAAGGCGCCAGCGTTGGTTTCCGAGCCGTCTATACCATCCGTATCCGCGGCGAGAGCAGTTATATTTTTATGGTCCTCGATGTCGATCGCGAAGGACAACAGAAATTCGCTGTTGCGTCCGCCGCGGCCGGACTGGTTGCCGCCGATGGTGACTGTGGTTTCGCCTCCGGACAGCAGAATGACCGGCTTTGTGAATGGTCGCTCGCGAATTTCTATTTCACGGGCTAATGCCGCGTGCATCCGTCCGATTTCCCGTGCTTCGCCTTCGATGGCATCTGACAGAATATGGGCCTGAATGCCGCGCTCGAGAGCTGCTTTCCGAGCTGCTTCCAGTGACAGAGCCGCGGATGCAATAACAAAATGCGGATTATCGGCGATATCCGGGTCTGATTTTATATTGTTTAATTGTGATTCGAGGCAGTCCATCACTTTCACAGGCAGGGCGATCCGATAGTTTTGAATGATTGCGAGCGCATCATGCGGCGTTGAAAGGCTGGGAATTGTCGGTCCGGAGCCAACCAGTGCCGGGTCGTCCTTCGGAACATCCGATACGATGAGCGTGACGACGCGCGCTGGCCGGGCCGCATGGGCCAGTCCGCCATTCTTGATTCTGGAAATGGCGCACCGAACCTGATTCATCGCAGAAATCGGCGCGCCGGAGGCTAGCAAGGCCCGGTTTACCGCAATTTCATCGTCAAGGTTCAGGCCGCTGATTGGGGCCGGCAGCAAGGCCGATGCCCCGCCCGAAATGAGGGCAATTACCAGATCGTCTGGCGAAAGGCCGTCAACGGCATGGAAAAGCGCAGCTGTCGCGGCAAGCCCTGCCGCATCCGGCACAGGGTGAGCTGCATGCAGCAGCCGGAATTTGGAGCTTCGCAGCTTATGGCCATGCGGTGCTACTGCAATGCCGTTGAACGGGCCGTCCCAGAGTTTTTCGAAGGCCTCGGCCATGGTGGTGGCGGCCTTGCCAGCGGCGATGACAACGACACGGCCGCGCGGCCTAGGGGGCAGGTGGCGCCGCATCGCCTCGGTTGGATCGGCCGCATGAACTGCCGCATGAAAGAGATCGGCCAGAATCTGTCTTTTGGAATTTTGAATTTCTATCATAGCCTGATGATCGGGTGATTGTGTTGGAAGGCGAGAGTTTTCGTCTTGCAAGGCGTGTTTAGCTTGCAGAACTTGGTCCAGAGGATGACTCTTGAGTTCTTTTGCGCGTTTCCCTGGCTTTCAGAAAAGCCGCGGTTCTTGTCTTTCTCTCGCTCGTATCGAGGATAAGCGAGGCAAGCAATCGTTCGATTCGCAGGGATTGCCGCAGATGCCCCTCCGCTGCTTCGCGCAGGATCTCGCGGGCAAAGCGAATGGCCGGGTCGCTTCGCTCGGTTATGGCCTGTGCCATGGCCATAGCTGCAGGCAGCAAGTCGCCGGATGGCAAGCAGCGCGCCGCAATTCCGTGGGCGACGGCCTCGGCTCCGCTCAGAATTCGGCCAGTCAGGATCATGTCAGCGGCCAGTGCGCGTCCGGCCAGACCAACAAGTCTTTGCGTGCCGCCTTGTCCGGCAATTACGCCGATGCCGGTTTCCGGCAGCCCAAATTTGGCGTCATCCGCACAAAAGATCAGATCGCAGTATAGCGCGAGTTCGAATCCGCCCCCCATGGCATAGCCGCGCACAGCTGCGATAATGGGCTTGCCGGTTCGGGCCACGTTGTCGATATCTTCCAGCCAATTGCCAAGAACGGCATCTATGCCAGAAAGTTCGTTGAATTCGCCGATATCGGCTCCCACTGAAAAATGGGTTAGGGTGCCGGTCAGAACGATGGCTGAAATGTCGGAATCCAGCTCCGCCCTTCTGATTTCAGCAATTAATGCCGTCACGAGGGCTGCGGAAAGCGGGTTGCCACGGCTCGGGCTTCCGGTCATTTCGATTAATCTGACCCTGCCTTGGGTGCATGTGGCGACAGGTGACGCATGCATTTTCTGTTCTCCTGATGAGCGATTGACAATACCGGGACTGCCGGGGCTTGTAAATAAGTAACTAGTTAGTTATAAATTCGCGAATGGCATGGTTTTGGTTTTGGCCAAAGATCGGGAGCACATCGAAATGAAGATTCTCGTGCCCGTAAAGCGGGTTGTTGATTACAACGTGAAGATCCGGGTCAAGGCGGACGGGAGCGGGG